>DATNCC010000094.1:0-28707 GCA_035571735.1 Dongiaceae bacterium
GCACTTCCCTGTTTGCCTCTCCAGGCCGCAAACCACGAGGGGCATCAAATGAAAGCCGATGCGGGCGGAGCAGGGACCGGACAAGCGCCGGCCATTGCCGCCATGCCCGCGCCGGGCAAGAAAGTGCCGATCGGAAACGGCGCTTACCTGATCTACGGATTCGACAAGAAACCCAAAATGGGTACGGTCATCATGAAAGTCGAGGTCTATACCCCGGATGGAAAACGGGACACCTCCCTGGAGGTGCTGGCAGACGCCGGCATGCCTTCCATGAGGGGCGCCCACGAAACAGGCGACCAGCCCTTCAAGCTTTCCCGCAAAGGCGACTATCTGCTGCCCGTAAATATCGTTATGCCGGGAGACTGGGAAATACGGTTGTCGATCAAGAAAGACGGCAAGGTTATTTTCCGGGGCAGCCATAAATTCGATGTCTAAGGAGAGTTATATGCGACGTGGCATGCTGCCTTTTTATATGGCTGTAACTGCATTTCTTATCATTATGCGCCTGGGTTCCGGCCCGGCATGGGGCGCGGTCGGCTGCGACCTGAACGATCCCGACCGCGATGTGAAAAGGCTCTTTCCGGAATCAAAGGGATACAAGGCGGTCTCGCTCGAGATTCAGAAGGTGGGCGGCCAGAAGCTTCTGGCGAGGATCGATGCAAGGCTGAGGGACAAACTCCACGGCCTGTATGAGACGATCGACGAACCGTATACGATGTATGTAATCTATGCGAACAAGAAGAAAATCGGTTATATCCACGGCGTCAACCAGAAAGGGCGGTACGGGGGGATTCAGATTTTTCTCGTCCTGGACCTCGATGAGCGGATCAAGGCGTTTTACATCCAGAAGATGAGCGGCGAATACGCCGGGAAATTCCGCGATCCGGAATTCGCGAAACAGTTCGTCGGCCTCACGATCGGGGATTTCGAGCAGTACGACGTTCTAACCGGAAAGGGGACCGGCAAGGTCTCCGGGATCACAAACCCCGCTTCGGAGGCCGAGGCCGATTTCAAATACATCCTCCGCGGTACGAAGAAGAACCTGATTCTCGTGAACGAGTTTGTCCGGATGGCGCCGGTCCTGTCTCCGAAAAAGGGAGCCCCCGCGAAATGATAACAAAATTCCAGGTCGCCTATAAAAACCTGCTGCGGAAAAAGATCCGAAGCCTCCTGACCCTGATCGGCATCGCCCTGTCAGCCTGGGTGCTGGTGAGCCTCCTCGGGTTCAATCATGGCTTCGAAACCGCGCTGAACAGGGACATAGACAACATGGGTTTTCAGATGATGCTCATGGCGAAGGGTTGCCCCTACGAGGCGGCAACCATGATGCTGAAGGGGGGGACAGGGCTCAAATATCTGCCTGAGACAGTCGGTGACGCCGTCAAGAAAGAGCCGGAAGTGGAACAGATCACGCCCATGCTGATGCAGGCGGTATTTGATCCGAACAAGGGTGAAAGCGGCGGCATCGCGGCATATCTGGGCGTGGAGCCGCTGAGTTACGGTGCGATGAAATCCTTTCTCAAGTTCAGGCAGGGAGGATGGTTCACGCAAGCCGATGCCTACGAAACGGTGATGGGCTATGAAGCAGCCGAACTTGAAAAGCGTGAGGTCGGGGACATGATCCTAATCCCCGAGAAGAACGTGGAACTCAAAGTCGTCGGAATACTCGCCCGGACAGGCACTCAGGACGATGGCACGATATTCGTGCCGCTAAGGACCCTGCAGAAGGTATTCGGGAAGAACGATAAATTGACGACCATCGGGATCAAGGTGAAAAAAGACGCCGACAGCAGCCGTATCGAGACCAAATTATACGAGCTGCCAGACGTCCAGGTGGTGAGCCTGGCCCAGGTAAAGCAGACCATAATGTCGCTTGTTTCAACCGCGAAAGTGCTGGTTCTCTCAATCGCGATCATCGCGATCATCATTGCGATGGTCGGAGTCATCAACACGATCCTGATGTCGGTCCACGAACGGTTCCAGGAGATCGGCATCATGAAGACCATCGGCGCCATGCCGGGCGACATATTCCAGCTCATCTGGATCGAGACCCTCCTTCTCTGCGCCATTGGAGGGGTACTAGGCATCGCCTTGTCGCTGGCTCTCTCCCAGGTTACGGAAGTGGTGATTCGCAACGTCCTGCCGTATGCTCCCAAGGGAGGGCTAGTGCTGATCGATTTGAACCTTATCCTGTTCACCCTCGGCGCCATATCGGTCATCGGCCTGCTAAGCGGCCTCTATCCCGCCTGGCAAGCCGGCAGGATCAGACCGCTGGAGGCGATACGGAGCGGGGTGGACGGATGAGCAGCAGCGCAGTTTCCCTGGAAGCGATAAATCTGACCAAAACCTATCACCGCGGCAGCGAGGAGATAGCCGCCGTCCGTGACGTTTCGCTCAGTATCAACAAGGGTGAATTCGTCTCTTTCATCGGTCCTTCCGGGTCCGGCAAGACCACGCTCGTTCATCTGCTCGGTTGCCTGGATAATCCCACATCCGGGGAGTTGTTCCTCGGTGGGAGGCAGATTTTCAGCGGCACTGGGAAACAACTTTCGGAACGCACGCTGACCGGGATCAGAAGGGATGTCTTCGGCTATATCTTCCAGAATTTCTACCTCATACCCACCCTGACCGTCATGGAAAACGTGATGTTACCGTTCACCTTTTATCGTAAACCGGGCGCGGGGAAAGATGTGATGGGACTTTTAAAACTCCTGGGCATCGACCACCGCAGGGACCACCTGCCGGGCAAGATCTCGGGCGGCGAGATGCAGAGAGTTGCGATAGCGAGGTCTCTGGTAAACTCGCCGGAAATACTCCTTGCCGACGAGCCCACGGGAAATCTCGATTCGAAACGGTCGGCCGAGATCGTCCGGATTTTGAAGGACCTGAGCAGGGACGCGGGATTGACCGTCATCATGGTTTCGCACAATCTGGAACTGGCCGGCCAGGCGGACCGGCAATTCGAAATGCGGGACGGGGGAATCAGCGAGCGGAAGTGAAATTCACTGAAGTAAATATTGTCATGAAAAGGAGAGTTAGATGAGAAGCAGGATAAATGGTGTTTTTGTAGTATTATTGCTGGCGTTGTCCGCATTAGTCTGGTCAGGGTGCTCCAAAAAGCCAGAACCTTCCGGCAAGGATGCCGGCAAAGCCCAGTCACAATATTCAAGCAAGGGTGTCAGTAAGGCCCAATCGCAATATTCCAGCAAGGTTGTCATCAAGTCCAAATTGCAGCCTTCCGACGAGGAGATCCTCAAGGCCATTGACGATGCCGGAATCATGAAAAGGGATGATGGAAGCCTTATTGTCATACCGCCCGCCAAAGTCGTGGAAAAAGGGAAGCAGAATATAAACGGAGCATGGCCAGTCAAGGTAAAGTTCACCCTCAAGTATAAAAACAAGAAAGGAAAGACTTCTCCGCCTGCGGAAACGACAACCTCCTTCAGGATATTTGAAGAGAGAGACAATGCGGGCAAGTCGGTTTGGAAGGCTCAGTTGGGGACGTAATACGCCGCTTTATAGACGATTATCGGCCACTTTGTCTTTATTACAGCGCCCCGTATCTTTTCGGATTCGGGGCGTTTGACTTTTCAGCCCGCGGCCCGCTAAGGAGCCGGTTAATCCGGGCTCTCCAGTTTCCATCGCAGATACATCTCCTCGACCTTGTCCCTGGCCCATGGTGTCCGGCGCAAAAATTTCAGACTGGACGGAATGCTTGGGTCATGGGTAAAACAGCGGATATTGATGGTCCTCCCCATCTCCTCCCAGCCATACTGTTCCACCAGTTCGGAAAGAATCATTTTCAAGGTCACCCCCTGCAGAGGGTCGTTACTGTTCTGAACGGTCATATATACTCTCGCCGAGTTTTATTCGTTAGTTGGTTTTGCCCGGTGCGGCGGCATGCTTGTCATGCATAAGTTTATATTAGTCGTGGCCCGGTCGGGGGAGGAAGAGGGCAAAGATCATGGCGGCGGCGGTGATCAGGGCCGCCAGCAGGTAGGCGTCGGTGAAGCTGCCGGTGGTTTTGCCGATGATACCGGCCAGAGCCGGGCCGACGGTCTGGCCGGCGGCGAAGAAGATGGTGATCGTTGAAAACGCCGCGGCGGCGCGCGACAGCCCCAGATAGTCCCCCACGGCGGCGGCCATGATGGCTGGTATGGCAAAAACCGCCGCACCGTAGAGAGCGATAGAGAGCATCAGCACGATGCTTCCCGGCTTGAGCCCGGCCAGCAGGTAAGCGATGCTTTGCACGGCAAAGACCAGCGCCAGCCCGTGTCTGCGGCCGATACGGTCGGAGAGCATTCCGAAGGTGACTCCGGAGAAAAGGCTGAAGAAACCGGCCCATGACCAGTACATCCCTGCTTTTGCTTCGCTGAAGCCGTATTCCCGCACCATGGTGGTGACGATAAAAGTGCCGAAGACCATGAAGGTGGCGCCGAAGGCCAGGTAGAGCAGCCCCAGCCGTACCAGCAGCGCGCCGTCACCCCTGTGTTCCCGTGGTATCAACTGGTCGGGGGATGGCGGCGTTGCCCTGCCGAGCGGTTCCAGCCCCATATCCGCCGGGTGATTGCGCACCAGCCATGTCGCAAGTACCGTCACAACCAGCGCGATGATTGCCAGCAGCAGCCAGCCGGCCCGCCAGCCGTCAGCCCCGAAACTGCGATTGAGGAACGGCACCAGTACGCCGGCCAGCACGATGGCCGCGCCGTTGCCGCCGATCATCAGCCCGGCGGCCTTGCCGCGCTGGTCGCTATGGAACCAGTAGCTGATCAGGGCCATGGTGGGGATGTTGGCGAAGCCGGTTCCCATACCGACCAGGAAGTAGAGGGCCAGCGGGATGAAAAATCCGTGGCTGGCGCTGACGCCGAACAGCGACAGGGTGATCAGTATCAAGCCTCCGGTGATGACGGCACGCGGCCTGAAGCGCCTGATCAGGCGGGGCGCCAGCACGACCGACAGCAGATAGCCGCAGAAGTTGCCGGTGCCGATGAACCCCATCCGGTCATAGGGGAGCCCGAGCCCCGCCTGCATGGAGGGAAGCAGCATGGTGTAGGCGTAGCGGGCCAGGCCTATGCAGGCGAAGATGATCAGGAATCCGACCGCGACGATGACCCAGCCATAGTGAAAAGATGAAGTTGGTTGGGGATGTTCTGTTGCTTTGATCACAATGATATTCCTTGGAGGGTAATCCGAAGCGGGCAACTGTAACATAACGGATGATGACGGATAAAGTTGTTTCGGATAGCGCTATTGCTTTTGACTCATCCGAGTGTCTGTCGTATAATTCGCAATCCGGCCGGTTGCCGCTGTCGCCTTCCGTTCCCCATCCCCCTTCACAAGGAACATACGAATGCAATTTTTTATTGATCCCTATTTCCCCGATACATTCGATGCCGTTGGCGATGCCGGTATGGCCGGTTTTGACGAGAAGAGACCGCTCTATCTTTCCGGCTGTAAAAATTTTCTGGCCAAGTATCGTGAAGAGATTAAACAGTTGCACAACAACGGAGCCAGCGGCACCGAAATCACCCATCTGCTCTGCGACATGATGGACGAATTGAACAACAAGCTGTTTCTTTCCATCGTCTACGACCTGGGCGGGGGGGAAGCCATGCTGGAGCATATCACGCTCGTGGCGGTCGGTGGTTATGGCCGCGGGGAGCTGAATCCATTTTCAGACATCGACATCATGTTTCTTCATGACGGCGTCCTGCCGTCTGCGACGGTTGAGGATATCGCCCAGAAACTGCTCTATTTCCTGTGGGATATGCGGCTGGATGTCGGCTATTCGGTGCGCAAGGTTGCCGACTGTGTCGAAATGGCGGCGGCCGACGGCACCGTCAAGACGGCGCTGATGGATGCCCGGTTTCTTTCCGGCAGCCGTCTGTTGTTCGCGAATCTCACCAAGGTTATATTCAGCCAGATCCTGCCGAAATCGAGTGATTCTTTCATAAAGGAAAAGATGGCCGATATGAAGAGCCGCCGCGAAAAGTATGGCTCTACGGTCTATCTGCTGGAGCCGAACCTGAAGGAAGGGGAGGGGGGGCTTCGGGATCTGCAGACTGCCATCTGGGTGGCGCGGGTCAAATACAAGTTTACCGATCTGCGTGAACTGATCATCAAGGGGATCGCGATCGAGGAAGAGCTTGATACCTATTACGCGGCGCTCGATTATCTCTGGCGCATCAGAAACGAGCTGCACTATTTCAACGGTCGCAAAAACGACCAGCTGACCTTCGATGCCCAGGTACATCTGGCCGGTTTCCTCGGCTATCGTGACAACGGTCGGGTGCTGGCGGTCGAAGATTTCATGAGGGATTACTACCGGCACGCCAACAAGGTGGAGCATTTTACCTCAAGCATGGTTTCGCGCTGTATCTGGCGCGATGAGGGGGCTCTGAAGATATTGGGCTATTTTGTCAGGAGACCGGTCGGTGACGGCTGTTTCGTGCTCAAGGGAGAATTGATCATCCCGGATGAATCGATTGTCGAGAAAAATCCGGGCGTCATGATGAAAATATTCGAGTTGGCCCAGAAGCACGGAGTCGATCTCAATGTCCGGGTCAAGGGGATTATCAGGAAAAATCTTGCCCTGATCAACGACAAGTTTCGTCGCAGCCGCGATGTCAACCAGTCGTTCCTGAATATCCTGCGTTCAACCAAAGGTGTCGCCGATACGCTGCGCCTGATGCATCATCTGGAGTTTCTGAATCGATATATCCCCGAGCTGGAGCATATTTACTGCAAGGTTCAGCATGACATGTACCATATCTACACGGTTGATATTCATACCCTTTTTGCCGTTGAACAGACCGAAAAGATGCTGAGTGGCGAGCTTAAGGATATAATGCCGCTCCCCTGCGGGGTTGCTTCCGAGATCGGCAAGCCGGAACTGCTGATTCTGGCGGTTCTCTTTCATGACATCGGCAAGGGTTCCGGAGGGGGGCATGCCGATAAGGGAGCCGGCATGATTCCGACGATTGCCCGCCGGATGGGGCTTTCGCGTGAGGACAGCGAACGGCTGGAGTTTCTGGTCAGGCAGCACCTGCAGTTTGCCCATATATCACAGCGACGCGATCTGAATGATGAAAAGATGATCGTCCAGTTTGCCCGCCAGATGGAAACCAGCGAAAATCTCAAGATGCTCTACCTGCTTACGGTCGCGGACGTCCGTGCGGTCGGATCGGATGTCTGGACAACCTGGAAGGCCTCCCTGTTTCAGGAATTATATGAAAAGGCCTTCAGCATTCTTGATCGGGGCGGATTCGAGCTGGAGGCCAGCAGTGAGCGGGTCATCTCGATGATCAAAAAGATAACCGAGATTCTGGATGACGAGTTCCCCGTTGCGGAGATACGCAGCGAGCTGAAGGCCATGCCGGTGCGACTGCTCCTTTCCAATCCGGCATCGCTGATTGCGGACCAGGTTCGCCTGTTGCTCGGTCTGGAACGGTCAGATATCCTGCTGAAACTTAAACATCAGGAGGAGGGGGGATATTCCGAATTCACGATCTGCGCTCACGACATGCCCGGACTGTTTTCCCGGATTACCGGAGTCATGGCTGCGAACGGCATCAATATCCTGGGGGCCCAGATCAATACCAGCAAGAATGGCAAGGTGCTGGACATTCTGCAGGTCAATTCACCGCAGGGAAACCTGGTAACCGATGCGGCGCGCTGGGACAAGATCGAACAGGATATGCGCCAGGTCATTCATGGTGAGGTACGGGTGTCAACGCTGGTTGCCAGGCGCAAGCGCCCGACCTTGTTGACGGCACGTCCGGCACCCCGCTTTCCGACCAGGGTAGATATCGATAATGAAGTTTCCGAAGAGTATACCGTCATCGATATCCTGACTCATGACAAGGTCGGGCTGCTGTATCTGATAACCAGCACACTTGCCGATTTGGGGCTGTATATCGGTGTGTCCAAGATATCCACCAAGGTCGATCAGGTGGCCGACGTATTTTATGTACGTGATATCTTCGGCCATAAAATCACTGCGCCCGACAGGCTGAATGAAATCTGCAGCAAGATGATCACCGCGATTGATGAGTGGGTTTAAGGTGAAGGGTGAGAGCTCATAATTCATAATTCAACCGTCATAATTGTCTGAGAAGGGTGAGTTTTTGGAAGAATTCATAAAAATAGTACTGTTATCCGGAAGAACCGCTCTTGAGCTGGCGCTGTATGTGCTGCTGCCGGTGCTTGTGGTCATGATGGCGCTGATGAAAGTGGTCGAGGCTCGTGGTCTTATGGCGCTGGTAGCCCGACTGGTACAGCCGGTGCTGCGGATTTTCGGTATTCCCGGTGCCGGGGCATTCGCCATCTTGCAGCTGCTGTTTGTCAGTTTCGCCGCGCCGCTCGCCACCCTGGCGATCATGGAGAAGGACGGAACTTCCCGCAGGAGGATCGCCGCGACCCTGGCCATGGTTTTTACGATGTCCCAGGCCAACGTGGTCTTCCCCATGGTGGCGGTGGGGCTGAATCTTGGCGTTATCCTGCTGACCTCGCTTGCCGGCGGACTGGCTGCCGCCGCCCTGACCTATTACCTGTTTGCCCGCTCGGCAGGTGATGAAGACCATCTTTCCGAACCGTTCATCGCCGCTCCGAACAGCGGCCGCAAAAGTACGGCCCTCAACCTGATGATTGTCGGTGGCCAGGAGGCGGTTCAGGTTATCCTGGGCGCCATTCCCATGCTTATTCTCGCAATTTTTCTGGTGAATATCCTCAAGACCACCGGCGCCATAGCCTTGGTTGAAGCAGCATTGACACCGCTGTTTGCAATGATCGGTTTCCCGGCCGTGGCTGTGCTGCCGTTGGCCACCAAGTACCTGGCCGGCGGCACCGCCATGATGGGCGTTACTCTCAATCTGCTGAAGGAAGGCTCCATAACCGTTCCGGAGCTCAACCGCATGGCCGGCTTTCTCACCAATCCATGTGACCTGGTCGGCGTTGCGGTATTGATCTCGGCCGGTACGCGCACCGCCTCGATTGCCAGACCGGCCATAGCCGGAGCGGCGGCCGGGATAGTTATCCGCGGAGTACTGCATCTGATGATTTTCTGAAAGGGGGGCCAACACGCGAGACACGAGATCGTTGATTGGTTATTGAATGAAAAGCAGGTTCTTCTACGACTATGAGATTTTATCGGTGGATATATGAAGTTGACAATGGAGGCATTTGCGCAGGACAAGAAGAGTCAATCCGTGCATATGAAAGTAGTTGCCACATCGTGGACATTTGCTTAGTGCGACCAGAACAGTGAAAAAAATCAAAAAAACAACCCAGATGCCGAATACTGTTCCCATGACTCTGTTGGTGGGTGAGATCATATGGGCAATCAATAAGGCAGGAATATATATAAGCACTATGCCGAAAAAATATTTTCGGCGCCTTCTCGTCATTTTCAGTACATTCGCGTAAGCCGCCGGGTCGACCGTACCGTTTTCCACTCATTTCCTCCTACAGTTTACTTGAAAACAGGTACACTATATACGTAGTTAGCCCTGTGATAAACAGGATAAGTGCGTTAACGAAGTAATTTCTGCCACCCCAAAAAAAACGGGACAAGTTTGCTTACAATGATTCCTGCATAAAAACCGCAGAAACAATTTTTACCGTACTAAAAGCGCAGAAAAAACTTCCAACTTACTAATTTTTCTTTCTAAAAAGAAAATACCATATCGAAAAAACAGATTCCCCAAGAGCTATAAACAGCAGATAGGGTATAACAATGCTGATCCGGCCATCAACCAGTAATCTGTACATGCCCGGAATAAATGAGGGAACAAGGCCGATTAAAAAAATACTCACAGCACATGCAATCGTGGCGATTGAACCAACAATATGAGCTCTGATAAAAAATTTTTCATCCGGCACCCACATGACCAATCCTCTCATTTATTACAGCGCCCTGGGTGCGAACTTTTCAATAAGCCCGCGTTCACGAGGCTCTATTACTGTTCTTCAATCTTTGCTTTGGACTTGGATGCGATTCCCTTTACCAGTCCCATTATCAGCATGACGGCCGGGATCAACTGTCCGACTACTATCAGCGCGAAGAAGCCGAGGAAGATCCAGACAAAAATTCCATCATCTCCTGCCGGGACGTTTGCAGCTGCAAATGCAGTAACGGGAGCCATTGTTCCTATCAGGGTTGCTAAAGTTTTCATGTCTTTCTCCTTTAGTAAGTTAGAAATTTATTTCTTTGGTTTTTGTAAGAAATAATTTCGTAAACTTACTTATTCCGATTTTGGGGCAGATATTCTCGTTGCCTGGTTTATCAAAAGCACCAACCATGCCAAATAGTAATTTATATTGAGTGCAATATATAAAAGATATAAATTCAGTATGTTAGATGTCGTAGTCTCAGATGATGCAAAATTTTTGTATTCCGGACCTGGCGAAAAGTATAGAAAAGTTATACGCAGACAGTTTCCATATATCCGGAAAACAGGCCGGAATGGGTATTTTCTTCTGACTGTACAGCCTGAATCAGGTGTATATGGTTTGTAAACAGTGACGGCATCGACGAATCTACGAGGAATTTAAGGCATGAAAATTCGCATATCGCTTATTGCAAAGCTTACCTTTGCCACATCGCTGATCCTGCTTGTTTTCATGGGAGTGCTGGATAATATCAATCTTAAAAACTTCAGAAAAGTAATGATAGATTTTGCTGTTTCAAATGCGGAAGAAGTCGCCGACGTTATCAATCAGAGCACGTATGATGCCATGATGAAGAACGATAAGACCGCTCTGTATCACATGATCGGGAGAATTGCCGAAAGTGAAAACATTGAACATATACGGTTGATTGATAAAAAAGGAAAGGTGGTCTTTTCAAACATAGCCGAGGAAATCGGTTCCGTCATTGGCAAGCATGCTGATGAATGCATTATGTGCCACAGTTCTGCGAGTCCGGGTATATCGCCATCTTCGAAGAGCCGCAGCCGAATTGTTACTACCAGATCGGGCAAAGAGGCGCTCGGCTTTACCAAGGCAATTTATAACCAACCGGCCTGCTTTGCTGCATCCTGCCATTTTCATGGCAAGAATGACGCTATACTGGGGCTTCTTGATATATCAATTTCTCTGGAAATACTCAGGCATAAATCGCATGAATATCGCCTTGAGTTCATCCTGTTGACATGCTGGCTCCTGCTGATGATCGGTACCCTGGTAACGATTCTGACGCACTATCTTGTTGATATTCCGGTGCAGAGGCTTGTCCGGCACAGCGCTCTGGTTGCGGCGGGGGATCTTGAATCACGGGTTCCGGTCTCCAGCAGGGACGAGCTTGGGGAGTTGTCGGAAGCGGTCAACAGTATGACTGAAAGCCTCGGCAAAGCCGACAAGGAGTTGAAGGGGTGGGCGGACAGTCTTGAAAACAAGGTGGAAGAGCGAAGCCGGGAGATAATGCGTATGGAAGAACAGTTGCGGCGCTCGGAGAAACTGGCTTCTCTCGGTACTCTCGCGGCCGGAGTTGCACATGAGATCAACAACCCGTTAACCGGAATTCTCCTGTATGCCTCAATCCTGAATGGTGACAAAAGGCTTGACCCGGCTCTGTTGCCCGATGTGGAGAGGGTGATTTCCGAGACCCAAAGATGCGCGGGCATCGTGAAAAATCTGCTTGAATTCAGCAGGGAATCTTTGCCGGAAAAAGAATTTATTACCATTAACTCGATTCTTGATGAGGTCGTCACCTTTTTTCAGAAGCTGCCGGATTTCAGAAATATCGATATCAGGAACAATTATGGCAATGATCTGCCGGAGATATCAGTCGATCCCAATCAAATCCGCCAGGTATTCATGAATCTGGTTATTAATGCCTGTCATGCGATGCCGCTCGGGGGGGATCTGGAGATATCCACATATCGGTCAGCAGCAGACGGTACATATGTCTGTGCAGCTCTTAAAGACAGCGGAAATGGCATACTCGAAGAGAATCTTGCCAGGATTTTTGATCCATTCTTTACCACCAAACAGGAAGGAACCGGACTCGGCCTGGCAATCTCGTACGGGATTATTGAAAATCATGGCGGAAAAATTGAGGTAAAGAGCCGTGTGGGGGAAGGAGCAACATTTACTGTCATGCTTCCGGTTTCAGGTTGAACTGTCAGTGCTCTCCTCGTGCCGAAATCCCCAGCTTTTTCATCATGCTCTGAAAATTCGGCCTCAATATGCCGGTCTCTTCAGCCGCTCTGGTGACATTCCAGTTGTTACGTTCAAGGGCGTTACGGACGAATCCGCTCTCCAGTGATTCCATGGCATGGTCACGAATATGGCGCTTCATCTCCTTGAGTTCTTCAGCATTCAGCGGAATATGATCAATCATGCTGGTTGAAGAAGTATCCTTGCTGTCCCACAGTTCGAGATCCTCATTTCGGATAACATCCCCTTCCGCCAGCACCACCGCCCGTTCGATCATGTTTTCCAGCTCCCGTACATTTCCCGGATACGAATAATTATCGAGAAATGACAGAACATCAGGCGCGACTCCCCTGATTTCCTTGCCTATCTGCGCCGTAAATTGTTTCAGGAAATGACGTATCAGGATCGGAATATCATGTTTGCGGTCCCGGAGTGGCGGTAGCTCGATCGGAATAATATTCAGGCGAAAAAACAGGTCTTCCCGGAATGTTCCTTCATTTGCCATGGTTCTGAGATTTTTGTTTGTTGCGGCAACAAGATGGATATCAATCGGAATCGGTTGCGTGCCGCCAATAGGGGTGATTTTGCGCTCCTGCAGGGTACGCAGGAGTTTTGCCTGAGTAGACAGGCTGATGTTCGAAACTTCATCCAGAAAAAGAGTGCCGCCGTCGGCAACCTTGAATAGCCCGGTCTTTGTCTGGACCGCTCCGGTAAAGGAGCCTTTGACATGTCCGAATAATTCACTTTCAAGCAGTGTTTCTGCCAGAGAAGAACAATCCACCGCGACAAAGGGCTTTTCCTTTCGAGGGCTGTTCTCATGGATTGCACGGGCAGCAAGTTCCTTGCCGGTGCCGCTTTCGCCGGTGATAAGCACCGTGCTGTTGGTGGCGGCAACATGCGTTATCCGGTGATAAACTTTCTGCATCTCCTTGCTTTCGCCGATAAACTGATGGAAACCATGGTGCAGGCTGACCTCTTTCTTGAGACATGTCTCATCCGGAGGCATGCTGTGACTAAGGGCGTTATGCACCTTTTCCAGCAAAAGATCGGGTGAGAACGGTTTTGATACATAATCCGCCGCTCCGTTTTTCATGGCCTCAACGGCTGTGTCAATCGAGCCATAACCGGTAATCAGAATAACCGGGATATCCGGTTGAAGCGCCTTGACCGCCTTGAGCACTTCAATGCCATTCATGCCGGGCATCTTCAGATCCGTGATAACCAGTCCATAGTCATTTTTCTGCAAGCATTCGATTGCATTGTGACCGCTCATGCATGTCTCTACTTCGAATCGGTCTCCTTCCAGAACACGTTGAATGCCGTCCCGAATCACTGCTTCATCGTCTACAACGAGGATGACAGACCTCTTCATATAGCTTCCTCCGTCCTTATACCAAGTACCTGCCGCAGGAAAAACCAGGTGCCGATGTTGCCTGGCGAAGCCTACTCCTATCCGATATCCCAAGTCAATATTTTGCTTCGGTTAATTTTTATAGCAAGTGCATTTGAAAATTTCCATGGTAAAATATAAACAAATTTGCGTTTATTGGTAAATGAGCCATGAAAACTTTCAACATGCGCCTCACCCCACTCAGCATTGTCACCTACTATGCCTGCATCGGCGGAATATGGCTGCTGCTGAGCTGCACCAAGATATTCACCAGCCTGTTCATCGATAAAACTGCCCTTAAATTACTCGAATTAAATAGCATAGTCTTCATCTTACTGACGTCCTGGCTGCTTTATTATCTGATCCGAAAAAGCCAAGCCGACATCAAGCATCGCAAGAATGCGCTCACCAGGCTAAACCGCGCACTCAAGGCCTATAGTGAATGCCATCAGGCTCTCATCAGAGCCGACAACGAAATACAACTCATGAGCAACATCTGCCGGACGATCGTCGAAGTCGGTGGTTATCGGGTAGCCTGGGTTGGTATTGCGGAACATGACGAAGAAAAAACCATACGCCCTTTGGTCCAATGGGGCGACAGCCAGGGATATCTTAAAAACCTGAACGTTAACTGGTCCAACACGGATCTGGGGCGAGGACCCACCGGAACCGCCGTCAAGACCGGCAAGCCTGTAGTGGTCCAGTACATCGAGTATGATCCCAAATGGGAAATCTGGCGGGAAAACGCCCTCAGGCATGGTTTCCGTTCGTCCATATCCCTGCCGCTCGTCGCTGACGGTCGGCCGTTTGCGGCACTGGTAATCTTTTCCGGTGAATCGTATGCCTTTGATGTCGATGAAGTCAAGCTGCTGTCCGAGCTGACGGAAGACCTTTCCTACGGGATTACCACCCTGCGGGCAACCATCGAACGCACGAAGGTCGAGAAGGAGTACCGCCTGCTGGCATCGGTCATCGAGCAGGCGAACGAGGGAATATTCCTTATCGACAGCAAAGGGGTCATTCAGTATGTGAACCCGGCTGTGACAACAATTAACGGCCGATCTCCATTTGACATGATAGGGCACAACATCAATACCCTGGTATGCCAGGAAGCGGAAAGAAAGCTTTACGACGCCATTCTGAAGGCCAGTTTCCAGGAGGAACATCTCGTTGATCATTTTCAATACAAGCATGACGACGGGGTCCTGCTTGAACTGGATGTGATAACCTGGTCAGTGTCGGACAGCGTCGGAAACATCATCAGTCACGTAGCCCTGATTCGCGACGTATCATACGAAATGCAACTGGAAAGCCAACTGCGCCGTGCACAGCGAATGGAGGCAATTGGCACCCTTGCAGGCGGCATAGCACATGATTTCAATAACACACTGGCATCCATCATTACCTGTACCGAGATGGCCCTGGAAGAATCTCCCGATGGCAGCACCCTCCGGGAGTTGCTGGATGTCGTCCTCAAATCCGGCCTGAGAGGGAAAAACCTGGTCAAGCAGATACTCACCTTCAGCCGAATGGATGAGCATGAGAGGCAGGAGGTTCCGGTTGACCTTGTGGTGAGTGAATGCCTCAAACTCCTGCGGGCGACCTTGATGCCAACGATCGAGATAAGGCTTCATATAGATAAGAAACTGGGATTGGTGTTCGCTGATCCGACCCAGATTCAGCAGATCATTATGAACCTATGCACCAATGCCGTCCACGCCATGCGTGGTCAAGCTCACGGTGAGCTGGATATCTGGCTTGATAATGTCGATGTTGACCGCTTTCCCGTTACCGGTTTCTGCAACCTGTCGCCAGGCTCTTACATGTGCCTGACCGTCAGGGACAACGGTCATGGAATGGATGAGAAGACCATTGAGCGTATCTTTGACCCGTTTTTCACCACCAAGGGGCAGTCCGAGGGCACCGGTTTGGGGTTGTCGGTAATTCACGGAATTGTAACTAACCACGGTGGCACCATTACGGTAAAGAGCAAACCGGGTCAGGGATCACAATTCACCGTCTATCTTCCCCGTCTGGATAAATGTTCGAACATTACGGCTGAGGCGCCGGCTTCCACCATCATGACAGGAAACGAATGTATTCTTCTTGTGGATGATGAAGAGGATCTTGTTTTTGGAACGGAGCGGATGCTGACTCAGCTCGGTTACAAAGTAATTGCCCGGACTGATCCACATAGTGCCCTGCAATTATTTATCGAAGCGCCGGAACAGTTTGATCTCATCATCACCGACCAGGCCATGCCGCACATGAACGGCACCGAACTGGCCCGGGAACTGACACGCATCCGTCCCGGCATCCCGGTTATCCTCTGCACCGGGTATGATACGATATCAAGCGGTATCACGGATGATATCGGGGAAACTGCCGAGTTCATCAGCGAGCTGGCGTTGAAACCGCTCATTCGGGGAGAAATTGCCTCATTGATCCGCCGGGTACTTGACGATTCATCTCAGAACGAGGGACTGCATGGCTAGGATCCTGATCATTGACGACGACGAACTGATATGCCGGTCACTGTCTCTTGCGGCCAGGCAAAAAGGCTTCGAGGCAACAAGCAGCTATACTCTGGGGGAGGGGCTGAAAAAAGCCACCACAGAGCCGTTTGACGTAGTATTTCTTGATGTAAACATGCCAGATGGCAATGGCCTCGACTTCCTGTCAAAACTTCCCAAACTCGCCTCGTCTCCTGAAATTATCATCATGACCGGTTATGGGGATCCGCATGGTGCCGAGTTGGCCATTAAATACGGCGCCTGGGACTATATCGAAAAAGGCGCCTCGGTCAAGGAGATCACCCTCTCCCTGTTACGCGCGCTTCAATACAGGGAACAAAAACAGATCGGAATCGCAACAAATGCCACGGTACCCCTCAAGCGGGACGGCATTATCGGCAGCAGTGCCTGTATGAAAGAGTGTCTTGACCTTGTTGCCCAGGCTGCGATCAGCGATTCCAGTGTGCTTATTACCGGAGAGACCGGAACCGGTAAAGAACTGTTTGCCCGGGCGGTTCATCAAAACAGTAACCGGAGTAAAAGAAATTTTGTGGTGGTTGACTGTGCGGCGCTTCCTGAAAACCTTATCGAGGGCATGCTCTTCGGCCACGAGAAAGGGGCTTTCACCAACGCGGATCAGGCACGTGAAGGGCTTGTTTTTCAAGCTAACGGCGGCACACTTTTTCTGGATGAGATCGGAGAGATGCCCCTCTCACTGCAGAAGGTATTCCTGCGGGTATTGCAGGAACATCGCTTTCGGCCATTGGGGAGCAATCGTGAGCTGGAAAGTGATTTCAGACTCGTGGCCGCCACCAACCGTAATCTGGATGAGATGGTGAAAAGCGAGCGCTTCCGTTCGGATCTTCTTTTCCGGATCAGCACCTTTGTGATCGAATTACCGAGCTTTAGAGAACGTCCTGAAGACATCAGGGAGCTGGCACGCTACCATGCCGATAGAATCTGTGAACACTACGGCACACCGCCCAAGGAATTTTCTCCCGAATTTCTGAAAATGCTGGAAGCCTACAGTTGGCCGGGAAATGTCAGGGAACTGGTCAACACCCTCGAGCGAACCATATCTGCAGCCCGCTTTGAGTCAATTCTTTTTCCAAAACATCTCCCCATCCATCTGAGAATCGAAGTAACCAAGAGTACCATGAAGCGTGAGGCGCCCTCCCGGATGCCCACGGAACACAGCGGTTCTTTCAGCCTCCCTCAACTTCACGAGTTGCGCGACTCAATCTATTCCAATGCCGAGAAGCAGTACCTCCATGATCTTATGGTCCGGACCGGCAATAATGTCGCTGAAGCATGCCGTATATCCGGCCTCTCTCCTTCGCGTTTCTACGCCCTGCTCAAGAAACAGGGCATCCAACTGCAACACTGATTCTCTCCTCCTCGTTTCCTGCATTGCAGGAATTTTCCTGAAAAACAGGAAAACCCCCATTCCTCCCCCTTGCACCCTCAAACAGCCATTACCAGGCGCCTGGCAGAGTATTTACCATGAGTATGGCACTGTTTGTCATACGTGCAGATTTGCATGAGTGATTCGAAAACTGCTTCAGTGTCAATATGTAACTTGCTGTTATTGCGGGTTTATTTTGCAAATCCCCGGATTTGATTGCACATCCGGTCTTATTGGCACACCGGTTGCTCTTATGTAATTATCAATGAAACAATTTCAATAACGAGAGGAGATCGCCATGGAATCCAACAAACTGAAAAGCAGGGCAGAAAAGGTAGCCAATGCGATGATTATAGGCATGGTAATAATGGGAACCGTTATTTTTTCGGTCATCAACCAGGCATCATCGGGAGCCGAGTTGATGCCCAAGATCTTTCTGATTTTTTTCGGTGCCATCATTACTATCCAGATTATCCCCGGCCTGATTCTGCTGGCAACTATGATCAAAGGGGTCGTCAGTATCGCCCAGAAAAAACAGGAGCCGGCTAAAGAGACCGCAAACAGCAGCGTGCACAAATAGAAACAAGTACGATTCTCAGTGACAAACGAGGCGACCATGAAAAATCAAGGGATATTGGTTGCAGACAAGGACACGGCATTCCTGAGAGAGGTGGCCGATCATTTCTCCGACGCAGGCTACCACGTTGAAACAACAAATTCGGCTGTCCGTGTCATCAGCAACATTCTGGAAAAACAGACTCCGGTCGTTCTACTGGGAAGCGATTTTGACAAAAAAATCAATCTTCTTGAACTGGTGCGGCTTCTGAAAAAGTGTAACCGCCACCTGGCGGTGATATTGGTATCAGATGAGGCGTCACTTCCAATAGTCAAGAGGATCAGGCAGGAAGGTGTTTTTTACTACGCACTGCGACCGGTGACATCGGAAGATACAAATGAAATCAAACAGGCGATCGAATGTGCACTCAAGGCCGCCTAGCAGGGTAATAACGGGAATTGCACCAAGGCCCCGGAATCAAACTTCACGAGAGGGGAGAAGTCATGTCAATACTTACAAGAATCATACTTTTCTTTGCCACCCTGGCAATAACGGTCATTCCGGCCACGGCAGTCACGGAGGGGCGGAGCCATCCCTCGGAATTACTGGTCTGGGCGTTCCTGGGGTGTTGCGCGCTGATCATCGTCGCCCAGGTTGTACCAATGATCCGTAATTTCAGGAAACAGTCCAGGATGGCGGCCGAACAGGCAAAAAAACTCAAACAACATTAGTATGTTAGGGTCGTACATGTCTATTATCAGAAAGGGGGGGCTACCGTGAAATCCGTAAACCGTTCATTTTTAACGCAGTACAGCATAGCCATCGTGTTGTTCCTTGTATCCTGCATTGCAACCGGAGGCCAGGCACAGGGTGGAGGCTATTCGTT
Organism: Dongiaceae bacterium; assembly: GCA_035571735.1. Taxonomy (GTDB): domain Bacteria; phylum Desulfobacterota; class Desulfuromonadia; order Geobacterales; family Pseudopelobacteraceae; genus JACRCG01. The sequence goes on from DATNCC010000094.1 coordinate 18,907, forward strand.
CGGCGACAGCGTAAGCAAAAATGTTGCCTGCATCGCATGCCATGGAAATCAGGATCAGGTCGGCAGTAAAAACTTTATCGACCCGACAAAATTTGGCCATACCACTCATGCCAGGTTCGGTTGCACAACCTGTCACGACGCCATCACCAGCAAACATCCCGACGGCAATGCCATTCCCCGTACAACCGGTTGCGGCGATTGCCACAACGACATCACTACACAGTATTCCGCCAGTATCCATGGAACAAAAGCGTCCTGCAACGGCTGCCATAATCCTCACAGGGTCTCCACGGCAAGTGAGATCGCCGCCACGGAAATGAACAAACAATGTGCCGGCTGCCACGAAAATGTCAAGATAACCTCATCCCACTCCAAATGGCTTCCACAGGCCGGACTGCATCTTGGAGCGATAGCCTGCGTTAGCTGCCACAGCAAGGCGGAAAACTACGTTATTACCATTTACATTGCCAAACGTGATGAAGCTGAACCTGATTCAAAACCCAATCTGGTTCCTTATGAGGAGTTGTTGAAACATACCAATGGCGAAAACTTGCAATATCTGATCGACAGGAACCACGACAACTATATATCCCTGGACGAACTTCGAAAGTTCAACCGCGATCCATCCAACAAGAACATATACCTGAAGGCGATGCTTACCCCGGTCAAACCAACCCATTCCTTCCAGACGTTCGATAATCGCTGGGATTGCACCTTCTGTCATGCGTCAGGACCGGAAGTCATGCAGACCAGCTATCTGTCCTTCCCGGAACAAAACGGTACCTTCCGGCAGGTGGCCGTGGAAAGGGGGGCAACAATGGATGCCCTGCGCTCCATTCCCAATTTCTACCTGATGGGATCCACCCGCAATGGGGTCCTGAACAAGATCGGCCTTCTCATCATCGCCGGCGGGATGGTCATGCCGGTCGGACACGGTTTCCTACGCTTCCTGAGCAGAAAAAACAGACTATAAAGGAGTACTGTCATGAGCGCGAAAATGGTATATCTCCAACCGGCTCCCGTCCGAATCTGGCACTGGCTCAACGCCCTGGGAATAGTCACCCTCTGTGTTTCAGGTGCCCAGATACGCTTCCCTGAATATATAACTTTTTTAGGCAGCTACCGTTCCGCCATCATGCTGCATAATACGGCAGGGATTGTCGTCGCACTCTCATTTTCCATCTGGTTCATCTACTACAAACTGGTTTCCAATACCTTGTCCGAAATCTACATACCCAAGGGGAGCGATCTGACGACCGGACTGTTCCGGCAAATAGTCTTCTATTTCTTTGCCTATTTCTTCGGAGTACCCAACCCGCATCATGCCACACCGGATAACAAGTTCAATCCTCTGCAGAAATCGGCCTATCTGGTCATAATGTTTGTCCTTATGCCGTTCGTCAGCCTGACCGGAATCCTGCTCATGAATATGGGGCCGATGCGCGAACTGGTCATCATGGCCGGTGGGCTCAATATCCTTGATACCATGCACTTCCTGCTGGCATGCTCGCTGGTCGCCTTCCTTTTTACCCATGTTTACCTGGCGACCCTGGGTAAAACGGCATTGGCCTATATCAAGCCGATGTGGACCGGTTGGGAAAAAGTTGAAAATCATGGCACCGGGCAAACACGCTTGCAGCACTGAATTTTACCGTTCTCTGCGGTTGGTCGGGGGCGGCACAAAGCCGGCCGGCTTGCCACAGGGAAATAAAGAGACGCGGATGAGCCATGAATCAATAGTTGTCTATGAGCAGCGCATGAAGCGGAGCAGAAAGGAGAGGATCATCATGTTACGAAACCTGCCAGTTACCGCATACGGAAAACGACCAAAACCCTTTTCGGGAAATGATGGTGCCGGCAGCGCGGCATACCACAATAATCAGGTCATTGAAGCAACTATTGATGATCTGTATAATAATTCACGCAGCGGACTGCGAGGGTTGTTCATATTCCTTTGCGCCAGCGCAATCGCCCTGTTCTTCATCGAACACAGCCTGGCCGGTTCAGTCCCGGCCGATATCATGGATCTGCTCGGTTCGACACCTTCCGTAATTCTTGTCAATTGCGTGTTCGGCGCATCCACCATCAGTTCTCTGATAAGCATAACAGGAAGAATCTATCACGGTCTGGAGCCGGGCAAAACATCGACCCACCTGTGGTTCAGAATGTTCTTTTTTCTGCTGTACTTCACCTCAGGCGCTCTGAGTGACTACTTCAATGTAGTTTTCATTTCCGGGCTTGTCGTTCTCGGTCTTCAGCACTACAACGTCTGGAACTACTACATGCGGGCCATAGAATTAAAAACAGACAAATGCAAGAGCATGAATAGGTATGGCAGCCGGCTATAAATATATTAAGAAAATTATTCGACACATTTATTTGTGTATTCAGGAACGCCGCCACTTTCATGCAAGTGGCGGCGTCGTATTTTGGGCATTTGACGCTCCAGTTGCGTTCCGGTGCAAGCGACGGGCAGCCCCGACATTCAGCGCATTCCGGCACTCCGCCGTCACGAATTCGGGTGTATATAAAAAATATGCATATCGATACGATGTCGCTGGATATATTTGATGTGTAATATCATCGTGTTATAAAGCTTAATAATTTCATCACCGCTACTGCAATTGTATACTTGTTGTATACGGTGCATTTCACTCCGAGACCAAAATTTCCAGAAAACCGAAGTATTCAATTTTTATTATGTAATTATATCAATTTGTTACAGCTTGCTGATTGTGTGATTACATTTATGGCATGCTCTGTGCTCAATAGATGTTCAGGAGCATGAGAGGATTTCAAGAAAAAAGAGGCACTTCACAATATCAAAACAGGAGGATGTCATGAAAACCATATCAACAATCGTACTGACACTGTTGGTAACCGTATCACATGCAGTGGCCTCCGGCGGGACCGAGGTAGAAGGTCTGGGACTTATGGGAGCATTATTCATCGCTTTTGGAGTATTGATCGTCCTGCACCAGTTTTTTCCCGGCCTTATGCTTCTCGGCGGGATGCTCAAGGGGATATTTTCATCTGCCGAAAAGAAGGTCCCGAATGCAAGCGGCAATCAGTAAGCTGGAAGTTATTTCCTGCGCTATTCCGGCTGAAAATCAGGGACAAGCAAACATCTGACATAAGCAGATATCACACAAAAAAAGGAGACTACCATGAACGCGAAATCAACTTTGACAGCAGTGTGCAGCGCCATTATCCTCAGTCTCACAACCAGCACCGGCGCCTTTGCCTCATCGGGTGTAACGAACAAGGTCTTCATCAGCGGTCCCCTGATCCTGCTTTTCCTTGGCTTCTGCGCCCTGGTAGTTGTTATCCAGTGCATCCCGGCGATTATCATGCTTTATGGCATGATCAAAGGCGCTGCGAGCAACAAGGAAAAAGAAACTGTCACCGCCAAGTCCAACTAATTCCAGGTTGCATTTTAATTGACGTTTACAGCCTCCGAGGTTTCTGAAACCTCGGAGGTCCCGCAAGTAGAAACAAGTTCAAGAAAGGAGATTTATCATGGATTTATCTTCAGTAGGCGAAGTCAAGGAAGTTTTTACGCTGGTGGATTATTACTCGTACATCAAAAGCATGGAATACCTGATCTGCGTGGCCTTCTTCGTGGGGTTTCCCATGTTTTACCGCTATATAAACAAAAGGGAAGATAATACCTCCGATCCCGGCCACTAGGCCATGCATCTTCGCACAATCCCTTCAGCGAGAGTAAACTGCAAGCTTCCGACATAAGTTTGATACATGCGGTTGTATGATCATATGCGATAAATTTGAACTCACTCAGCATGTAAAGGAGAATTCATATGCAAACAAAAGGGTTCTGGCTCCCCGGAGTAATTGTATTTTTGCTGTTGACTACAGTGCCGGGCACCAGCCGGGGGATAAGCGTTCCCGATACGATTACCTTGAACAGTCAAAGCAAACTGTATGAGCCATTCAATTTCCCACATGCCAAGCATATCCAATTGGTAAAGGAATGCTCTAATTGCCATCATTACACCACCGGAACTCTGGAGAAGAATCCCAACTGCATCAGATGCCACCTAAACAGCAGTGAGACGAAGGTGGTTTCATGCAGGGGATGCCATCTCCCTGATCCGTTCACGGCAGCCGCCATGAAGGAAAAAGATCCGAAACTTTATCACAATGACAGGCCAAGCCTAAAGGCTGCAATGCACCGGAACTGCATCGACTGTCACGAAAAAATGAAGGGGCCGACAGGCTGCCAGGATTGTCACAAACGTTCAAAAGAAGGGGACGCCTTCTATAACTCCGGCGAATTTGCCCCGAAGAACAAGCCAGCCAAGGGCGGCCACGGCGGCCACTGACAGACAGTAGATACGGTTGAAAGCACATTCGAACCTAAGGAGAATATCATGAAACGTAGAGATTTTCTGAAAGGCTGTCTGATAAGTGGAGCAGCCGCCTCTCTTGGTGCGCCATCCAAGAGCCTGGCGGTCGGTTCCTTCGAAGGATATCCTGATGCAATGGGGGTTCTGGTGGATACGACCCGCTGCATCGGCTGTCGGAGTTGCGAAGCAGCCTGCAACAAGGAGCAAAAGCTTCCCGAACCCGATGTCCCGTTCGACGACAGCTCGGTATTTGAAGAAAAACGCAGAACTTCCGAAAAAGCTTATACCGTTGTTAACCGCTATGAGGCATCCGACGGTCAAAAACCACCCTATCGCAAAATGCAGTGCAACCACTGCAACGAACCCGCCTGTTTAACCTCGTGTTTCGTCAATGCCTATACAAAAACCAAGGAAGGCGCGGTTATCTACAACAGTAAGGTTTGCGTGGGATGCCGCACCTGCATGGTGGCATGTCCCTTCAATATTCCGGCATACAGTTATTCCAGTGCCTTTGGCCCGGTCGTTAAAAAGTGTATTTTTTGTTATCACACCCGCCTGAAATTTGGCAAGCCGCCGGCATGTGTAGAGATATGTCCCCGGGAAGCGCTCACTTTTGGCCTTCGCAATGATTTGATCAAATTGGGTCACGAACGGATCAGGGAAACTCCTGACCGCTATCACGATCATATCTATGGCGAAAAAGAGTTGGGCGGCACCAGCTGGCTCTACCTCTCCAGAGTCCCGGCCGAACAGATCGGCCTGGATGAAACCGTCGGTAATGAGCCGATTATCTCGAACGTCAAGGAGTTTCTCGGGATGGTACCAATGGTGCTGACAATCTGGCCGGCGCTGTTTTCCGGGATTCACCTCCTCGCCACGCGCAACAAGGACCACGGTGATGATCACCATAACCATTCTGAGCAGGAGGATGGCAAACCATGAAAAAATTGATCGCGAGCGGTGCGGTACCCGTCGATTCCCTTCAGAAGTCTCCTGGTCGTAACTGGACTATCATGGAGAAACTTTTTCTCGGCCTGACTCTCCCCCAATACATTGGACAGGCCCTTCGTAACCCACTTAACTGGATTTTTGCAATTATTTTTGCAGTCGGCATTCCGATCATCCTTGGCCGTTTCTTTTTCGGGCTCTCCTGGGTCACGCACAGCTCCAACGACTACCCATGGGGGTTATTCCTTGGTTTCGGACTCTTTGGCATGGTGCCGCTCTCCTCGTCAGGTTTTCAGCTTGGTACGGCGTGCGAGGTTTTTGGACGTCACGATCTGGAACCGATCGAACGCCTTGGGCTCCTGAACGGTCTGTTGGGATACTTCTTTGCCGTCGTATTTTTATTGATTGACCTGGGACAGCCATGGCGTTTGCCCTATCCGATGGTGGTGTCATTCGGACCGGCATCGGTGCTTTTCCTGGTGGCCTGGCATGTATCCACCTACCTGTCGGTGCAGATCGCCGAGGTTTCAGTCAGCTTTTTCGAATGGATCGGCTTTCCGATCGGTATTCGCGCCATAAGGAAAATTGTCCTGGGGATGACCGTATCCGGCATCATCCTCTCCACACTTCACCAGGGCGCCCTCGGTGCGCTTTTTACCTATGCACCCGGTAAAGTTCATCCTCTCTGGTACTCATCATCATTCCAGTGGATTCACTTTTTTGTCTCTTCCATTCCAGGCGGACTCTGCATGGTAATAACAGTCAGCACCATTGCCAGCAAGACCATGTCATGGCGCTTTGACAAGCGATTCAAGGACAGCCTGGACCGTATTACGATCTCACTGGCCAAAGGTGCCAGTATGGGTCTTGCAACCTACCTCACCATCAAGCTCCTCAGCATTGCCCATGACAATAAATGGGGTTACTTTGCAACCGGTTACGGGCAATGGTACCTGGTTGAAATTATGATTGGCGTAATAATACCGATGGCACTGTTTGCATATGCAATTCGCAACAAGCAGATGGCAATCGTACGCTTGAGTGCTTTCCTCGTGGTAATCGGAATATTTTTAAACAGGCTTAATACGGCTCTCATTACCTTTAACTGGAAGCTGCCCTACAGGGAAATCCCGCACTGGCGAGAAGTTGTCATCTGTGTAACGGTATATTCCATATATATCGTCGTTTATCGCTTTTTACTCTACAGACTCCCAATTTTCTATCAATGGAGAACAGAGGTGGAGCCGGCATACGCCACCGAATCTGAAGAACCTGCACCGGCATACGTTCCCGAAATCGAAGATCTTGCACCGGCATACGCTACCGGAACTGAAGCAGAGGCCTTCAGAAATACGGAAGCAATGGCATCTTAATATCAGCAGTACCATTTGCTTGGGGGGCTCAGCCCCCCAAGTTGCTATGCACCTGCAAACACACAAGACCTATTGGACTGGAGTCAATCATGAAACTGCACTGGATAGTCCTCACTACAGCGATCATGTGCTGTACCGTCCCAGCGGGGGCGCTCGATATCAAGGATCAGACTTTTTCCACTGAAAATGCCGGGAAGGTTGTGTTTAGCCACACCAATCATCTTAAGAAAAAAAATGCCAAGTCCCCGAATATAAGCTGCAAAGCCTGTCATAACGATGCCATGAAGAAGGGTGTTCATTACACCATGGCACAGATGGAGCAAGGCATGTCATGCGGCCAGTGCCACAACGGCAAACAGGCTTTTGCCCTGGCTAAATGCTCAGTCTGCCACAAGGTCAAGGACATTACTTTCAAGGTAAAGGAAACCGGGTCGGTGCAGTTCAAGCATACTGTTCATTTACAGAAAAATAGTGACTGCGGCGCATGCCACAACAAACTTTTCAAAACAGGTCCCAACCCGCGAGTAAGCATGGCCTCCATGGAAAAGGGGAAATCATGCGGCGCATGCCATAACTCCAAACAGGCATTTTCAGTTAAGGAATGTACAAAATGCCACCCGGTGCGAAATCTGGTGTTTGAAGAGAAGGCTGTGGGCAAAGTGATCTTCAGTCATAAAATCCACATAAATCTATACGGTTGTGGTGATTGCCACACATCGTTGTACCAGGCGGCACGAAGCAAGGTGAAGGTCACGATGAGAGAGATGGAAGAGGGAAAGTCCTGCGGAGGTTGTCATGATGGGAAAACCGCATTTACCGTGAAAGATAAATGCGGGACATGCCATCAGATACTAAAACATTGATATTTGGTTTTTCACCAGATCTGCGGAGGATGATATGTTTGCCACACTTGCAGGGAAAGCCTTGGTGCCGGTTGGTCTTGCCGTTACAGGATTTATGGTGGTCTGCTGCCTGATTCTGTACTCTGTTATCCGTGATGATCTTCATCGTGGCGAGATCGTTCATGCAACCAATCTTGCCGGCACTATCCTCAAGTCTACCCGCTATGCAATGCACAAGTCCGACCGTGAAACGTTGGCGACAATCATCCGGAATGTGGGTGAGCAGAAAGGCGTCGACCATGTCAGGATATTCAACAAGAAAGGTATTGTGTCTTTTTCTGCCAGGGAGGGGGAGATAAACCGTCAGGTGGATAAGAATGCAGAAGGGTGCATCGTCTGTCACAAAGGGGCCGTCCCTGTCACTACCCTGGGAACGATGCAGCAAGCCCGCACCTTCAAAAATCCGGATGGCATGGATGTGATGGCAATTACTACACCCATCTACAATGGGCCGGATTGTTCATCCGCATCCTGTCACATCCATCCTCCGGAACAGAAGGTGCTGGGTACACTGGATATTGGACTGTCGCGGTCGGAACTTGATCGATCGCTTTGCATGCTTCGCATTCAGATGATCATCTTTACCCTGATGAGCCTCATCCTTACCATTGGCGGAGTTACTGCACTGCTCAGAAGAAATGTATTTCTCCCGATTCAGAGATTGCGGAAGTATGTTGAATTGACTGCAATCAATAACGATATCCCGGAACCACCACCTCACTTGCCTCATGATCTTGACATTATAGCCACAAGATACTACAACGAAGCGGTGAATGCGGCCGGCAAGAATCAGAAATCTGAGTCTGGTTAGGACGTAACTGATTGAACCTTTAAAGCTGTCGAGGATTGCATGACAGACACGCGTGAAAATCTACAGTCGACTGATATCGATACAACCCGAAATAGCGCTGATCTGCTTCGACAGGAATTGATAAATGAAATAAACCACTTGAACCGCTTTTCCACCCGCGGAATTCTTGCACTGTCACTGTTTCTTGTTGTCTGCATTCTTGCTCGAAACGGATTTTACTTTCTTCCGGCACCCGAAACGGTCACGGCATATTTGGGAATGCCTCCGTCGGCGCGTATTATCAGCATAGTACTCCTCCTCTATACGTTTTCCGCTATAATCTTAAGTCTTTCCCGCATGACCGCCGGAATTGAGCATCGAAGCAGTTTCAGCCATGTCGGTTATCTGACGGCCTTTTTTCTCTTTTATTATTTTGGAAAAACACTCGAAGAAAATTACTGGGCGGTATTCGGCTCCGGAATCACGATTCTGGGTGTTGAAAGCTATCGGATCTGGAACTTTTGCGCAGAAGGTATTTCCAAAAACAGGGAGGATATCGAGTATATAACCAGAACCGGCAGGCGGCCTCCCCAGGAGTGAGGCCGCCATGCGTCTAACAGATGTATGAAAGAGAATCATATTGAACGACTTCCTTGATCTCTTCATCTCCTACCTTGTCGTGGAAAAGGGGCTCTCGGTCAATACCCGGTGTGCCTACAGTCGTGATCTGGCCCGCTACCTGGATTTTCTCGAGAAAGCGGGGCGACTGCAACTTTCCGAAATTTGTTCTGCAGACATTGCTGCTTTCATGGGGTCTCTGCAAAAACTGGAAATCGGTCCGCGCAGTCGTGCCCGCTGTCTTTCGGCAATCCGCATGTTTCACAAATTTCTGATGATCGAAAATTACGCCGACAGCAATCCGGCTACGATAATCGAAGCGCCGCGCACGCTGCACAAGCTGCCGCAGTTTCTTGATGGCCGTGAAATAGATGCCCTGTTTGCCGCCTGTCTGGGAGACCGTGGTGAGGATCTGCGTGATCTTGCGATGCTGGAACTGCTGTACGCTACCGGCTTGCGGGTGTCCGAGCTGGTAAATCTGAAACTGCGTGAAGTCAACCTTGATTCAGGCTATCTGATGACGGTCGGAAAGGGAAACAAGGAGCGTCTGGTGCCGATCGGGGAGTCAGCTCGCGAACGGGTAGCTGCCTATCTTGACGCGGTTCGTTTGAAACTCGATCCGCTCCGACAGAATCCGCACTTTTTTCTTTCCCGTCTCGGCGGAGCAATGAGCCGGCAGGCTTTCTGGAATATCATCAAGAAGAGGGCGAAGATAGCGACGATACGGAAAAACATCTCGCCACACACCCTGCGGCACTCTTTTGCCACCCATCTGCTGGAAAACCGCGCGGATCTGCGCAGTG
>DATNCC010000095.1:0-11363 GCA_035571735.1 Dongiaceae bacterium
GCATGGCGCTGATTTACGGCGCGACCGGCACCACCCGCCTGTATAAAATAGCCGCCGTTGCCGGACAGATGACGCTCCCTTCCGCCAATATAATGCTGGTAGCCGGCATGCTGCTGATGATGACAGGTTTTTGTTTTAAAATTGCCGCCGCACCGTTTCACATGTGGACACCTGATGTCTATGAAGGCGCACCGACGCCGATGACCGCATTCATGTCGGCAGGACCTAAAGCCGCCGGTTTTGCCGCTCTGCTTCGCCTTTTTCTTCTTGCTCTCCCGACGCTCCAGGTTGAATGGAGCCAGGTGCTCTGGGTATTGGCGGTATTGACCATGACTGTCGGTAACATTACCGCGCTGCGTCAGGACAACATCAAGCGCATTCTCGCCTATTCGTCGATTGCCCACGCCGGGTATGCTCTGGTCGGTTTTGCCGCCGGAAACGCGACAGGTACCGCTGGTATCCTGTTCTACATGCTCTCCTACGCCTTCATGAATATCGGAGCCTTTGCGATAATCATCCTCATCGGCAAAAAAGGTGAACCCAACGGCAACGTCTCCGACCTTGCCGGTCTCGGCTTCAGACGCCCGCTGCTTGCCGTTGCGATGACTTTATTCCTGTTTTCCCTGGCCGGTGTTCCACCGGCAGCCGGATTCATCGGTAAGTTTTACCTCTTCTCCGGAGCGATCCAGAAGGGTTACATCTGGCTGGCTGTCATCGGCGTGCTCAACAGCGCTGCTTCCGCCTATTACTACCTACGTATCATGGTCTACATGTACTTTAAGGATGCTACCGAAGATTTCGAGTGGGTTCAGGTTACCGCTCCGGTGGCCCTTGCACTTGTGATTGCCGCCGCCGGCACACTGATCCCCGGCATAGTTCCTTCAATCATTCTGGAGTACGCTCAGATGGCAGTCAAGCTTCTGTAACGTATTTGATACACGTGCAGATTTCACAAGGGGCGGCCTCACGCAGAGACCGCCCTTTGTGATTTCTGAATTTCATGGTACATAATGTAGGGAGCTTAAGTGGCCGAGCAGGAAACCTGGACAACTCTTAAAATACTTGCCTGGACGAAGGATTACCTGCTCTCCAAAGGGGTTGCAAATGCACGCCTTGAAGCGGAATGGCTCCTCTGCGCCGCAATGGGCCTCGACCGGGTGGGTCTGTACCTCCAGTATGACAAGCCGTTGACCAACAGTGAACTGGCGGCATATCGCACCCTGGTTGCCCGCAGGGCGCGGCGCGAGCCCCTGCAGCATATATTGGGGAGCCAGGAGTTCTGCGGACTTGATTATGAGGTGACTCCGGACGTCCTGATACCGCGGCATGATACCGAAGTGCTGGTTTCGGAAGCGCTGGCACGGCAGCCGTCAGCCCGCTCGGTTCTTGAGATCGGAACCGGGAGCGGATGTATCGCCGTAACCCTGCAGAAGAAGCTTTCACATGCGGCTGTTACCGCAACGGACATCTCGGAAGCGGCTTTGAACGTTGCCCGCCGCAATGCCGGGAAACATGGCGCAGCGATAGAGTTTCTCTGCGGTTCGCTGTTCGCTCCGGTCCCAGGGCTCCGTTTTGACCTGATCGTGTCCAATCCACCTTATATACCGACGGCGGATATCGAACGTCTCGATCAGGAGGTGCGCGACTACGATCCCCGTTCCGCCCTGGATGGCGGCGGTGACGGTCTCGATATATACCGTGCCCTCATCCCGGCGGCTGTCGAGCATTTGAACCCGGGAGGGTTGCTGCTGGTGGAGATCGGGATCGGACAAAAAAAAGATGTAGCAGCGCTGTTTCAGCGTACTTGCGGTTACGACGAGCCGTTTACCGCACTCGACCCGGCCGGCATCGAGAGAGTGGTGGGGGCTCACCGGAAGGAGATAACATGAACAACGAAGAAGCGGACAGGGTGCTGGCTGAATGCGATCTGCTGGTCTGCGAATCGGATGTCGCAGCCGCGATCGCACGGGTAGCCGCCGAGATGACGGCAGAGCTGAAGGGGACGAATCCGGTACTTATCTGCTGCATGAACGGTGGGCTTGCGTTCGCCGGACAGCTGCTGACGAAACTGGTATTTCCGCTGCAGGTCGATTATGTCCATGCCACCCGCTACGGCCAGGAAATTAACGGCGAAGCGCTTGACTGGAAAGTCAGGCCGCAGATAGACCTTCATGGCAGGACGGTGGTGTTGCTCGATGATATTCTTGACGAGGGGGTTACGCTGGCCGCCATAGCCGAGTATTGCCGTCATCAGGGAGCGGTGAAGATCATGATGGCGGTGCTGGTTGAAAAGCTCCACCTGCGCAAGGTGACGCCCGGTATGAGGGCCGATTTTACCGGTATCGAGGTTGGTGACCGCTTTCTGCTCGGCTATGGCCTCGATTACAAGGGGTACTGGAGAAATGCTCCCGGTATCTATGCGGTCAAAGGCCACTAGGAATAAATACGGGTTACGGCGCGGTACGAACAGTGCGGCAAAAGTTGCAAGGATACAGGCATGAAAACAGAACCGACAACTATATTTCTTGGCAGACAGCCGATACTCGATGCCAATCAGATCATTGTGGGTTATGAGCTGCTCTTCCGCTCATCCGAGAGCAACAGAAGCAACTATGATTGCCAGAACTTTGCCAGCGCTCAAGTCATAGCGAGCGCCCTTGCCAGCTTCGGCCTGCACGAGGTGCTGGGGGGAAAAGACGGCTATATCAATGTAACCGAAGAGGTCCTGCTGTCCGAGACGCTGGAGCTTCTGCCGCGGGACCAGATCGTGCTGGAACTGCTCGAAACCATGCCGTTAAACGAAACAAACCACAAACGGGCTCTCGCCCTGAAGGCGGAGGGCTTCCGCCTGGCCTTGGATGATCATACGTACTCCAGCAGGAATGCTTCCTTCTATGAACTCGTCGATATCGTAAAAATAGACCTACTCGAGACCCCCAACGACCTGCTGCCCGAGATAGTCGCGAAGTTGAAACAGTATCCGGTCACGCTTCTTGCGGAATGCGTGGAGACGATGGAGCAGTTTGATGAATGCCGGGAATTGGGTTTCGAGCTGTTTCAGGGCTTCTTTTTCGCCCGACCGGTGGTGCTGAAGCGAAAAACCCCCGATATTTCGAAGATCGGCATGCTTAAACTGCTTGAGACTCTGCGCGAAGACATGGACATCGAAGACATTGAAGAGGTGTTCCGCAATTACCCCGATCTTTCCTATAACCTGATCAAGCTGGTGAATTCGGTCAACATCGGCCTGCGGCAAAAGATCAAGAATCTCCGTCATGCAATCATGATCCTCGGGCTGGATAAACTCCGCCGTTGGGCGCAGCTGGCGATTTATGCCGGCTCCGACAACGGGGGGATAAACAACCCTCTCCTCGAGATGGCGGCGGTGCGCGGTCGCTTCATGGAATACCTGATCATGCTGCGTTATGGCGTCCCGCGCGGCGCTGAAGCGGTTGAAGAAGCATTTATGACCGGGATCATGTCGCTCATGGATGTTCTTTTCGAGACATCGATGGAGCAAATATTACAGGAATCAAATATGAGCGATGTCATCACCGGGGCGCTCCTTAACAGGGAAGGTGAACTGGGCGGCCTGCTGGCGCTTGCCGAAACACTGGAACTCGTAAACTTCGGCGAAGTCCAGTCACTCGTGGAAGCAACGAATATCCCGCTGGCCAGACTTCTCGAGGCGCAGCTTGACGCGTACAAGTGGCGTTCAAGCATGCTGACGACAGAGGCGGCACACGCATGACACAACGGGCGATTCTCTGTCCGCGCTGCAGACGTTTGATCGGAAGCGAAGAAACAGTCTGCTCCTGGTGCGGCACATCCCGTTCCGCATCATGGTGGCAGTTCATGAACTGGTCGCGCGGTGCCATGGCCGGCGACTGGCTGGTAAAAGCCCTCATCACCGCTAATGTGCTCTATTACGCCCTCTCGCTCCTGCTCAGCGGCGGAGCGGGCGGATTTCTCTCCCCCGGACAGGCCAGCCTGATGCTCCTGGGTGCGACCGGTACCTATCCGATAGATCACTTCGGCCGGTACTGGACGCTGCTCAGCGCCGGCTACCTGCACGGAGGCATCCTTCACCTCGTGTTCAACCTGATGGCGCTGAAACAGATTGCCCCGCAGGTGTCCGGCGAGTACGGGCCCGGCCGCATGTTCAGCATCTACACCCTGGGCGGCGTCATAGGCTACGCGGTTTCGTACCTGGCCGGGGTGCCGTTCACCATCGGTGCTTCGGCCGCCGTCTGCAGCCTGATCGGCTCACTGCTCTATTACGGCAAAAGCAGGGGCGGAGCCTATGGCAGCTCGGTATACCGCGAGGTGAGCGGCTGGGTTGTCAGCCTGTTCATATTCGGCCTGATGTTCCCCGGCATCAATAACTGGGGGCATGGCGGCGGGATCCTCGGCGGGATTATCGTCGCCGCGCTCCTGGGCTACAACGAGCGGCGGCGGGAAACCTCTTCGACCACGCACTGGCACTGTTCTGCGGTCTGGTTACGCTGGGGGTGCTGGGGTGGGCTACCATGGGCGCCTTTCTCTACAGGTTTTGACGAAACCCGAATCTGCCCGCACATCCTTTGATTGTCTCCTTCAATGTTGCCAGTCCCCGATGTACCGATTTCTTTTACGAGCAGGCGTCCAGGGCACGGGCGTGCCGAGGCGCTGGCGCTCGTCACCAGGATCCTCTAGTCGGCATGGCTTACGACAAGAGCATTGAAAGACGCATCGATGTGCTGATCGCAGCGTGGCCGGCGGGGGGGATAAGTGTCACTTCCATATTGGTAACGCACTTTATGAGGAATCCTGATGCGTTTTGAACTCTGGCGGCAGGACGACAACGGCAACCGCTTCCTGGTCGGCAGTTATCCGGACCGGGGCGTCGCGGAAGAAAGACTGGCTGAACTGACCCGTGCTCTCCACAAGCAGACCTACTGGATAACGGAACAGGCGGAAGAAGGGTGACATGAGCCGTCGCACACGGACAGAAGAGCTGTTCACCACCCGCAGGAAGGTCTTCACCTGCCCCCACTGCGGCGAGCGCATCTCCATGATGCTGGACCTCTCAATCGCCTGCCAGCGCTACATTGAGGACTGCGAAGTCTGCTGCAACCCCATCGAGATAAGCTACCAGGCGGAAGAAGGCAGGATCGTCTCGTTCCAGGCCGGACTCCCATGAACGGATTGGAACGGTAGCACTGTGCCGGACATTACTCATGGAACCCGGAACACATCCACAGCCTGATTGGATGTGTCTCCGTTGAAGTCTGTCAGGTAGATGCTGAAGGTGTAAGGGAACGCACTCGACGGGAAGGTCGCATAATCAATACTGAAGGGAATTGTACCCTGTACTACCCCCCTGCGATCGATTAAATGTACGGATCTCGAAATTTCGAATCCTCTTGGGTCAATGACAACAACGGTCATGGTGTCGATATCGGAATCAGGAGCTTGAAAATCGACACTCCCATCGATAAACTCCGCTACCGGGTCCTTGGTAAACCGGTACGTCGTGATCGACGGCGGACTTATCACCTGCTCAAGAGGGATGACGACCGCTACAGACCCATCTCCGCAACCGGACATCACCAGCATCATCATGGCCATCATTCCTAATAGCAACCTCTTCATATCATCCCCTTTTTGAAAACGGCAGAGCGCATCGAGCATTGTCGTGCCCCTCGGTTTTCTGCTCTTGAATGGTCAGCGTGACCTTTCCTTTGCATAATCTCAACCAAGTTTCCATGTCATGCCGTAACTGCTGTTGTATGGCGATTATAGCGGATCTTTCATTGAAGAAGGGGAACGGAAGAGGGTGGTTTATCCGGTCCCGTGCCCGCTTTGAAGAGGATCTGCCTCTTTTGAGGTGCCGGTGAAATGCGCCTGGAATAAACAGGATCGGATGGGAAATAAATACGGCCGAACAGGCCGCTTTTCCCCCTCCGCCCTCAATGCACCCTCACCATGTTGAGGTCACGCCAGATATGGTGGCCGGAAGCTTCCTGCCGCAGAAAGCCCCGTTATACCCGCATCCAGAGATATCAGGTATAACCGGGCCGCTGCCCGCTCCCCCGTCCGCTCCATCTAGGTCGCAATGATGCTCGGGGTGCAAATATGCTTGTGATCATGCGACTTGTCATTGCAGGGGCTGCATTCGAACTTGCCGGGGTTGTTCGCGTGCTCGATGGCGCAGCCATTCAATGTCAGCGAACACATGTGTTCGTAATGTTCCATGCTGTTGCAGCATTTTTCCACCATCGATATTCACCTCTTTTCCGTTCCGATACTCTGCTACATCCTTATTATAAACCGTTTTCATGCCGAAGGGGGATGCCTCCCGCGGTGACAGGCTCCCCTGTCCGTACTTTAATTAATTGCATTATTTCTCCACCCGTTTCATTATTACGCTGTTTCATTTTCATTCCGCATCGAGCATCAACAGGAACAACGTGCGCAACCTTCTCATCGTAACCATTCTCCTCTTCACCCTCCCGTCGCCGGCTTTCTCCGCTGAACATCAGGTACTTCCCGGCATCGATGTGCTTGCCGGGCAGCACTTCGCCCCTCTGCAAGGAAAACGGATCGGGCTGATCACCAACCAGACCGGCCGCTCCGTTTCAGGAACCAGCACGATCGACATCCTCTACCACGCGCCGGGGGTGCGTCTGACGGCGCTGTTCAGCCCGGAACACGGCATTCGCGGCGCGGCCGACGACAAGCTCGACTCATCCGTTGACAATGCTACCGGCCTGCCGGTCCACAGCCTGTACGGCGCCGTCTGCCGCCCGACACCCGCCATGCTGCAGGGGCTGGAGACTCTGGTGTTCGATATTCAGGATATCGGCGCCCGCTTCTACACCTACATCGGCACCCTCTCGCTGGCCATGCGGGCGGCACGGGAGGCCGGCATCCCCTTCGTGGTGCTCGACCGCCCCAACCCGATCGGCGGCGAAGAGGTCGAGGGGGCAACCCCGGCAGCCGCACCGCCCTTGCTCACCAAAAGACAACGGGCGGCACAGGCGGACAGCGGCTGCGGCACGCTGACCAGCATCCATCCGATTCCGACCCGCCACGGCATGACCGTCGGGGAGCTGGCGCGCCTGTTCAACACGGAATACGGCATCGGCTGCGATCTGACCGTGATCCCGATGCAGGGGTGGCGGCGCGGCATGTACTTCGATGATACCGGCCTCGACTGGATCAACCCGTCGCCGAACATGAAGAACCTGACCTCCGCGATCCTCTATCCGGGACTCGGTGTGCTGGAGACCGCCAACATCTCTGTCGGGCGCGGCACGGAACATCCCTTCGAGATGTACGGCGCCCCCTGGGTCGATGCCGTGGCGGTGATGCACAACCTGTCGGCCCGCGCGATTCCGGGGGTAACCTTCGAGCCGTGCCTGTTCGTGCCGACCGCGGCAGGGCACCCCTATCGCGGAAAAACCTGTTACGGCATCCGCATCGCCGCCTTCGATCGCACCCGTATCGACCCGGTCCTGTCCGGGCTGCACCTGCTGCAGGCCTTTTACGAGACGCATCCGGCGCAGTTCAGGGCCGATGCCGGTTTTGCCGTCATGGTTGGTGACAGGAGCGTGTGGGAGCTGCTGACGAAACAAAAGAAGAACCCGGAGGAGGCGGCACAACGCTGGGATAGCGACCTGGCGCGGTTTGAGGCGCTGCGGGAGAAGTATCTGCTGTATTGAGCGTGGCGGGCGCCGTAAAAATATGATGGTTCCGGTTTGAAAAATACGCTTTAATAGCCATGATGAACAACAGATGCCGAACTCTGGAGGAGATATGCAGTATCAGGTCGGACAACCGGGGCGGGTTATTGTCGCCCGCTTCAACGATGGCGACGACGTGCTGGGGGGACTGGAAGACATCGCCCGCCGGGAAGGGCTGCGGGCCGCCAGTTTCAGCATGGTCGGGGGGATCAGAAAGGGTGGCTATGTGGTCGGCCCCGAAACCGAGGCGATGCCGCCGGTCCCGGTCTGGCGCGAACTTGCGGAAAGCCACGAGGCCACCGGCTTCGGCACCATCTTCTGGCATGACGAACAGCCGAAGGTACATTTCCATGGCGCTTACGCCAAATTCGATACCGTCAGGGGAGGATGTCTGCGCCGCGACAGCGAAGCCTTTTTGGTGCTGGAGGTCGTCATTACCGAGATCCTGGGGGTGGACGCCACCCGGGTACTCGATCCGGAATCGGGCATGGTTCTGCTGCGGATCAAGTCATGTGCCTGATCGTATTTGCCCATGACTGCCATCCCGCCTACCGCCTGATCCTGGGCGCAAACCGCGATGAGTTCCGCGACCGACCGACCGACCCGGCCCGCTTCTGGAGTGATGCGCCGTACCTCCTGGCCGGACGCGACCGGTTGGCCGGGGGGACCTGGCTGGGGGTAACCAGGGGCGGCAAGGTGGCGGCGATCACCAATTATCGCGACCCGCGCCGGCATTATGCCGGCACCCTCTCGCGCGGCAACCTGGTCGCCGGTTTTCTCAGGGACCCGTTGATGACACCCGCAGAATTCCTGGCGGTTCTCACCCGCGACGGGGAGCTCTACGACGGCTTCAACCTCCTGTACGGCAGCGGCAGCGAACTCCATTACTTCACCAACCGGGGCGGCTCGTCCGGCCCGGTCACTCCGGGCATCCACGCCCTTTCGAACCATCTCCTCGATACCCGCTGGCCCAAGGCGGCCGCCGCCCGGTCCCGGCTCGAAGCCGTCATGCCGCAGACGGATATTGATCCGGAACAGATTTTTGCGGCGCTCTCCGACCCCGCCCCCTTCGCCGCCGGCCTGCTCCCCGACACCGGGGTCGGTCCGGAACGGGAGCGCCTGCTCTCGCCGATCTTCATCGATGACGAAAGCTACGGCACCCGCTCGACGACCGTGCTGCTGATCGACCGGACGGACCGGGTGACTCTCATAGAGCGGACCTTCGACCTCTCCCGCATGACGTCGGCAACGGAGCGCCACGGCTTCCGGATCACCCCCCCGCGCCCATGAACTTTCTCTTCCACATGCTCCTCTCCGGCGAGGACGACCAGATCCTGGCCGGCAACTTCATGGGGGACTTCGTCAAGGGGCCGCTGGCCGGCCGGTTTCCCGAGCGGATCAGGCGGGGGATCGCCCTCCACCGCGGGATAGATTCGTATGCCAGCCGGGACGACCTGTTCCAGCGGAGCAGGCGGCGTCTCGACCCCGGCTACGGCCTTTATCGCGGGGTGCTGGTCGACCTGTTCTATGATCACTTCCTGGTGATTGAGTGGCACAACTGGTCGGATGAACCGCTTGACCGCTATCTCGCCAGGACCAGGTCTGTCATCGAGCGGCAGCAAGGCGAGCTGCCCGAGCGCCTGCAGAGGATCGTGCCGGTAATCTTCGAGGAACTGCTCCCCTCCTATGGCGAGGTGAGCGGCATCGGCCGCGCTTTGGAGAGGATGTCGCGGCGGGTTGTCCGGGAGAACCCGCTGGCGGGGGGGGAGAGGGAACTGGTGCGGAATTATGATGAACTGCGCGACGATTTCTGCGGGTTCATGCCGGGCGTGCGGCTCTTTGCGCAGGAGTTTCTGCGGGTTTCTTGACCCTTTCGCCGTTTGGTTCTACTATTGTACTAAGGAGAGGCGGTGGGCGGATCTCCGGGAAAATTGGGGACGGAACGCGATGAAAGGCAAATGGAAGGAGGTTTTACCATGGCGGCCATCGAACTGAGCGAAAAAGAAGCGACAGTCCTGATCAGCGCACTTGAATCGTATCTCCCCGACCTGGCAACCGAGAGGGTCGGGACCGACAACAAGGAGTGGCATGCGGAACTGAAAGAGCAGGAGGGTGTACTCTGCGACATCCTGAAGCGGTTGAAGAAAGTGTAATCCCGATGTTCCGGCGTCTGATCGCCGGATCATACAAACCTGAGAGGCCGTTTCCATCCGGAAACGGCCTCCTCTGTTTCCGGGCTGCCGGCTCTGCCGGTCACGGCCGCCACAGGTACATGAAACTCCCGGCGGAAAAGGCATCCAGGTTACCCAGCATCTCCAGCACGCCCCACTGTTCGCCGGCATCGGCGTAGATGCTCCCCTTGTACGTGCCGGGGCGGTAGTAGCTCACCACGCGGGCCCGGTCATCCCCCGCAGTCCTTCTGATCGAGGTGATGACGTCGTCCAGGTAGCCGATCCGGTCAATCAGCTTCCCTTCCAGCGCCTGCCCTGCGGTGTAGAGGCGGCCGTCGGCCAGCTTGCGCAGCTCATCCCGCGTCAGGGAGTTCCCTTTCCGCGCCATCACGATGTCCAGGAAGCGTCCGTAGAGTTGATCGATGATCTCCTGCCCCAGCTTGATCTCCTCGGGGGTCGCCTTCCGGAAGGGGGACATGATGTCCTTCTTGTCGCCCGATTTGACAGACTGCTGCTCGACGCCGATCTTCCCCATCAATCCCTCGACATTGAACTTCATCAGGATCACGCCGATGCTGCCGGTGATCGCCGTGGGATGGGCGATGATCTCATCCGCCGCCGCTGCTACATAGTAGCCGCCCGAAGCGCCGACACTCATGATGCAGGCCAGCACCGGAACATTCTTGCGTTTTTTGAACTCGACGATCTCATGGTGAATGATATCGCTGGCCGTCACCGTTCCGCCGGGAGAATTGATGCGCAGGATCAGGCCGGCGATCCGGTCGTCTTTTTCAGCCTTGCGGAGCGACTCGCGTACCAGCGAGACCATGGATGGGGCAGTGCGTCCCAGCAGACCGCCGGACTTCTCCTGTTCGGAGATGGTGCCGCTGATATCGAGCAGCAGGATTTTCCTGGAGCCATCCCCCTCCAGCACCTGCTCCTTCAGAGGCATGGGCGACGGCATGAGCGGCACGTTGACAAAGGCGCAGCCGCCGAGGGCCGATGCCAGCAGGGCCAGCACAACTACAAAAACCGATTTTCTCATATAAGCCTCCTTTTGATGAAACCAATAATGAAATAACCATAACGCAGTTGCGGACAAATGTCATGTGACCTTCAGGGGAAATGCATATCCGGGAGGATAGAGGCGGATAGGCGTAATTATGCCAATGCTGAGAGATCAGTACCTATGGGCATGATTCCGTGAACAGTGTAGAACAGCAACGTTCTATGCGGGGAGCTTTCAGGGGTGATGTACGGCGGTTCGCTACTGATCTGTAATTAAACCCGCAAACCAAAACCATTTCTGATTAGCGTACATCTTGCGCTGAAATCCGCCCACTCCCTTCGTCATGCTCAGGACAGGCTTCGACAAGTTCAGTGCGAACGTATTTCTGCATCGTACTGTTTGATCTTCCGTTCGTGGTGAGCCTGTCGAACCATGAGCGGAAGATTAGCGCCATCA
>DATNCC010000096.1:0-52501 GCA_035571735.1 Dongiaceae bacterium
CCCCATCCCCCGCTTTACACCGGGCGCCATCGGCAGCATCCTGGTGCTCGGCGTGCTGCAGATCGGGTTGGCTGCCGTGTTCTTTTCCTATGGTATCAAACGGGTTTCGGCGGTTACGGCAAACCTGATTGCCCTGATAGAGCCGGTGTTCAACCCGGTATGGGTCTTTCTCTTACTGAGAGAAGCGCCATCGGCACAGTCGATACTGGGTGGCACCCTGATTATCGGTTCGGTTACGGCGGCCAGCCTGATCAGCGGCTGGCGTACAAGATAGGAGGCGCCTGGGGAAAATCCATAGGGTCAGCCCTTGACACGAGAGGCTGAATGTCCTATGTCAAGGGCAACGGCAATTGGCGGGGAACCACCGAAAAAGAGATGATGGGATGATGAGATACAGGCAAAAAGAAGCGAATTTCTTATGCAGAAAAGGACAATCACCATGGGTTTTTTCAGTAATGTATTCAGGACGAACGATAAAGCGGATAAGACCACTGCAGAACCCCGGGAAGTTGATTTCATCGCAGCTCTGTCGATGCATCTGCGCGGTGAAGTGAGCCCGGCACTCAGCAACTATCTCAAGATCGCAGAAGAACTCCCGGACGACAATCTTGCCCCGTTTTTTGCCGCAGCCATTAAGGCCGGCGAGGGGAATATTGCTGAAGCTGCGGAGAGCCTCCGCTCGCTCAGCCAGCGGATTTCATTGAAAGGGGAGACCATTTCGCGTGCAATCTCGCTTGACCTGGTTGCCCTGCTGAGCAACGAGCCGTTTCTCACCGTTCCTGCTGTCGCGGAGATCATCATATCTTTCGGAGACATTCTCAAAAAGGAAGGCTTTGTTCAGGAAAGTGCGGTATGTTTCGAAATTGCCACAGGACTCGTCCCTGACAATGTTCATGTGCTCCATAGGCTTGGGGACACGCTTCACGACCTTGGTATCTACGACTACGCAGAATCAGTGCTGCTGGAAGCGCTTAAACATGCGCCAAACCACTGGGGAGCGCTCTACACGTATGCCGTGCTGTTACAGGATCTCAAGCGTTATGCAGAGGCGACTACGTACTATGAAAAAGCCGTCAGGCTGGACCCGAACCATGTAAGGTGTCAAAACAATTACGGCGCAGCGCTCATGATGACAAACCGGCTCGATGAGGCACTCGCCCATTGCACTTTAGCCGCAGAATTGGCACCGGATTTCCTGCCGGTTAAGATCAATCTCGGCAATATTCATTTACTGTTGCAGGAATATGAAACTGCTCGTACAAACTATTTGGAAGCCATCTCGCTGGATAAGAATCTTGCCCCGGCATATTTCGGGCTCGCCTCGGTTGAAAAGTTATTGGGAAGCGACTCGGGACGAGTTCGTGAGTTATACCTCAAGGCCATCGAACTCAACCCCTCAATACCTGATGCTCATCACGCACTGGGCAACCTGCTGGCACACGAGGGTAAGCCGGAAGCGCTGTCGCACTTTTCGGCAGCAGCACAATTGAACAATAACCTGAAAAATCTTCATAAAGATTTCGGAAATGCCTGTCTGCAGATGGGGAGGAGGGAGGAAGCGATAGAACACCTGAGAATAGCCCGGCAACAGGACCCGGATGACGTAGTGACGCAGGAGACGCTTTCGAGGCTGGAAGAGGAAACGCGGACCAAAAGCAGCTAATCAAAAACTGGAGTGTGACACCATGGCCTTATCCTTTGACATTCAGTCTCAATCAATTTTCGCCGAAATAAGTAATGAACAAAATGCAGAGAGGTATGAATGCACCTTCTCTGTTTGCCCCAGTCCGTCTTGCGGTTGCAGGGTCATACAACTGGACCTGTCACAAATTGACGCCGGAGACAATGACACTCAGCTCCCCTCCGGATATGTGAAGATTGATCTTTTTGACAAATCTTTGGAACCCATGAAAAAAGACAAGCCGCTGCCGGAAGAGTTGCTCTTTGCCGAAAGGTTTCTTGGCTGCCTGAATGATGAAGATTTCGAGCTTTTGTCCAAGAGACATTTTGAAATAAAGAACCGGCTGACCGAAGAGGCTAATCCGGATGCGATTGATGCTTATTTTGATTTCCGGAGAATCGAACGTAACGGCGCCATGTCGGGCTACAACGATGTGCTGCCGTTCGCCGACCGGTTGTATGCAACCCTGGCAGGGAAGAAATACCGCGTCTTCGATCAATATTGCCTTCAACCAAATTGCCTCTGTACCGATTCCAACCTGATCGTTGCTGATTTTGACGAGTCTGACGGAAGAGGAAAAGAATTAGGTTGCATCGGTGTGAACTACGAGAAGAAGGTTTGGAAGATGGTGGAAGATGGATCTTTGTCATTGGATCCGGACGTACTGCGTTCCGCCATGGAAAACGAGATCCCCGATCTTTACGATACCCTGCACAAACGGCACGTCAGGCTCAAGTCAATCTACGCCTTCAGCAAAAGGAATCATTCCCGCGCCACTCAACCGTCTATTTTGCCGAAAATCGGCAGGAACGACCTCTGTCCATGCGGCAGCGGAAAGAAGTTCAAGAAGTGCTGTTCCGATAAATAGGTGACGGTCTCACCGGCATCACTGCCGTTCCGGAACATAGTCAGGCGGCACGGCGCCATGGGGCGGAGGAGGAGGTGCGATTCTCCGGACCCGGTACTGGTGCACCTGTCCGGGAATCTGGTTCCCCTTAGCATACATGCACTGTACATACCCGAAGTCGTATTTCCTCTGTGCTTCCCAGCCGTATTCCTGCCCGGCACCGGAACCTGAAGCCGTTCCGACAAGCAGTCCGCTGCCGGCGCCAATGGCCGCGCCGGAGCCGGCATGACCGGAAGCGGCTCCCAGGAGCGCACCGGCGCCCGCGCCGATCGCAGTCCCGACCGCAGCACCTCTGGCGGTGTTCTGATTAGCCGTATCCTGCGCGGACACGCCGACCTGTTGGCCGGCCCACTGCCTGCACGTCATATCTTCGGCCTGAAATTGTTCAAGCGGTTTTCCCGGTGCAGGCAGCACCAGAACGCTCGGGCCGGTCGGCAGAGTCACGCAACCGCTCAACACCAGCATCGCCACCATTGCAATTCGCCTTCGAAAGTACTTGATCAACATGATAATCACTCCTCTCACTCTGGTGGATTTGCCGGAGGAACAACTTTCATCCACCCTTTCGGACACTTGTTGACATATGGGTAGTATCCCTGCGGATCTTTACAGAAATACCAGTAAACGGGCGCTTCTTCCCGAGGATTCGGTTGAACGTACAATTCAGAGGGTTGTTCCACTATTACCGGCGGCGACGGGTAATACGGATAATACGGGTAGGGCTCCCACCATCCGGGCCACCACCATCCCGGCCCGACAAGCACACCAACTCTTACATTCCCGCCACGATGCACGATACGTTCACCATGCAACACGCGTCTCCCCTCACCCCCATTGCCGGTACGATCTGCGTACGCAGGCAGAATATTTACGGAAAGCACCACAACCAGTGCCAGGACCATTAGCATGAACTTTCTCATACAAACCTCCCTGAAAGCCGGATATCCCTTTCTTGATCGTCACCAGCCACAGAGCGATAGCAAGAGACACCCTTTTATTATTATAATCTTTATGGCGGTTTAAAAGTAGATGTAAATGGAGGTCGCCACACGGTTTCATGAGACCGGTTTTGCGGAGCGCGGGCTAAAATCCCCTTTAAATATGGGGATTAATGTGATACTGAAGATGGCAAATCTTCAGGTTCCCGTGTTACTATAACCGCTTTCATAATCCAGTTTCCCGCTCCCCCAAGCAGCTGCATGAATATTCGATCAAGGTAGTATATGATTTTCAAAACAAGGTGCCGGTCAATGTCTGGAATGCTTACAGCGATATCAATGATAGCAATCATGTCGCTGTGGGCAAATGTTGCCGCTGCAGGGTTAAATGATGATCTGGCTAAGGCAGCCAAGCGTGGTGATATCAAAAAGATTAAATCCATCGTACTTTCCATCGTAGAGTTAAATGAAGACTTGATTAAGGCAGCCGGGCAGGGCGATGTCTACGCGGTAAGAACCATTATCGACGAGGGGGCCGACATCAATGCCGAGGAGGGCAAGAAGGGCGTGACCGCGTTGATGGCTGCCTCCGAGGATGGCCAACTGGCGGCTGTTAACGCGCTGATTGCCAGAGGTGCCGACGTCAATGCCAGGACCAAGGACGGCTGGACCGCGTTGATGGCAGCCTCCGAGGGGGGCTACCAGGCGGTTGTTCAAGTGCTGATTCCCAAGGGTGCCGACGTCAATGCAAAAACCAAAGACGGCTGGACCGCATTGATGTCTGCCTCGGATAGCGGCCACCTGAAGATTGTTCAGACTCTCATTACCAAGGGTGCTGATGTCAATGCCATGACCAAGGACGGCTGGACCGCGTTGATGGCGGCCTCCGAGAGCGGTTTCCAAGCGGTTGTTCAAATGCTGATTACCAAGGGAGCTGATGTCAACGCCAAAACCAAAGATGGCTGGACCGCGCTGATGGCTGCCTCCGATGGCGGCCACCTTGCGGTTATTCAGGCGCTGCTCGGCAATGGAGCCGCCGTCAATGCCAAGACCAGGGATGGCGGGACCGCGTTGATGACTGCCTCCGAGGACGGCCACCTGGCGGTTGTTCAGGCGTTGCTTGCCAAGGAAGCCGACGTCAATGCCAAGCTTGATAATGGCGGGACCGCATTGATGGCGGCCTCCAAGGGGGGCCACCTGGCGGTTGTTCAGGCTTTGCTTGCCAGGAAAGCCGACGTCAATGCCAGGACCAAGGACGGCTGGAACGCATGGCTGCTTGCTTCCGAGGGGGGCCACCTGGCGGTTGCCCAAGCGCTTGCAAAGGGTACCAACATCAATGCCAAGGAGGGGTGGACCACTTTGATGGCTGCCTCCGAGGGGGGCCAACAGGCGGTTGTTCAAGCGCTGCTTGACAAGGGGGGCGACGTTAACGCCAGGACCAAGGACGGCTCTACCGCATTGATGGCTGCCTCCGAGAAAGGTCATCTGCCGGTTGTTCATGCTTTGCTTGCCAGAGGGGCCGACGTCAACATCAAGACCAGGGATGACTGGACCGCGTTGCTGGCAGCTTCCCTGGGCGGCCATCCGGAGGTGGTTCAGGCGCTGATTGCCAGGGGAGCAGACATCAACGCCAAGGAGGGCAAGAGGGGGGGTACCGCGTTGATGTATGCCTCCGAGGGGGGGCACCTGAAGATTGTTGAGGCGCTGCTTGCCAGGGGAGTCGACGTCAATGCCAGGACCATTGATGGCAGGACCGCGTTGACGGTTGCCTCCCTGAAAGGCAACCTGGCGGTTGTTCAGACTCTGATTGCAAAGGGAGCTGACGTCAATGCCAGGCTTTATAATGGCGGGACCTCTCTGATGGCTGCCGCCGAGGGTGGCAATCCGGAGGTAGTTCAGTCACTGCTTGACAAGGGGGCCGACGTCAATGCCAGGTTGAATGAAAAAGGGGTGACCGCGTTGATGTATGCATCCGAGGGGGGCCACCTGAAGATTGTTGAGGCGCTTCTTGCCAAGGGAGCCGACGTCAATGCCAAGACCAATGACGGTTTGACCGCGTTGATGATTGCCACTAAAAAAGGTCATGGCGGTATAGCGGGTCTGCTCAGAGGGGCTGGCGCACAGTAGGAACCAGTATAGCCGTCTGGTAGTTATGTAACTTGATTGGAACAATGAATCTTCAGGATCCTGATGAAGCCCGCCATGATACCCGAACCGAAGCGGCAGAGGGTGTATCAATCCGGCATAATTCCGAAGCGCAGACGCCGACAATCCAGATCAGATCATCACCGCACCAGAGCAGCGGGATACGCCTGCGCTCTGAAGAAGGGATCTTCCGGTCGATAAAGATATTCTTGACCTTTTTTCTGCCGCTCATGCCGAACGGCATCATCCGGTCGCCGGGGCGGAACGTGCGGACCAGCCAGGGGAACGGGGTCTTGCCAAGGTCGAAACAGGCGGTGCCTGGATCAGGCGGGAGCGTTGCCGCGGTGGCCATTTCAACGGCGATCAAACCGCCGGAGGGAAGTTGATAGTTCCCCGGTTCCGTTATCAGCAGTTCAAAGCCGGATTCCGGGACTGTCTCTCCCGCCCGCATCAACACCAGACGGTCATATTCTCTAATCGCGGCACCCCCCTGCGGCAGAGACAGGCGTGAATTGGGACGGTCTGAATCGATCAGGTCGCAGAGCGCATTGATATGACGTCGACCGACCCCTTCCAGAGTGCCGGTCAGCTGTTCGAAAACATGTCGCAGAACCCTGCGCCGCAGGGCGGGGTCGAGTGTGCGGAGTTGCCCGATGCTGCAGACGATCCTCCCCTCCCCTGTCATGCACGACCCGGCAACGGCCCGGCCGGTCAGTTCAGCCAGCAGGGCTTCGTCATCGCTGATAATTGCCGCGGTTGCTGCAAGGCGGGAGCGGATTGCGGGATTGTACTCCTCAAGAAGCGGCATCAACTGGTGGCGAATGCGGTTGCGCAAATAGGTTGTGTCACTGTTGCTGGCATCATCACGCCAGTTCAGACCGCGACCGTGGAGGTACTGTTCGATTTCGGAGCGGGAAATTTCCAGCAGCGGCCGGACATAGCCGCGGTTGTTGCGGTACGCCATCCCCGATAATCCGGTCGTACCGGAGCCCCGCAGGAGGCGCATCAGCACGGTTTCAGCCTGATCGTCGGCGTGATGGGCAAGTGCGACCGCCGCCGCCCCGTGCCTTCCGGCGACCTCATCCAGGAATGCTATCCGGGCCCGCCGTCCGGCATCCTCCAGATTCAGGCGACTTTCCGACGCCATGCTCCCGATATCGATCCGGCGTACTTCAAACGGGAGAGCATGGCGGGCCGCAACCCCCCGGCAGAATTCCTCATCGGCGTCGGATTCCGCACCACGCAGGCAGTGGTTCAGATGGGCAACAATCAGGCGGAGGTTGTACTCCGGAAGCCGGGAGAGCAGGTCAAGCAGGGCAGTAGAGTCCGCCCCGCCGGAGAGCGCTACGACCAGGGTGTCCCCGGGCCTGAAGAGGCGCTGCCGGCGGATAGTCTGTTCGACGCGGGATACGAGTGCGCTGTCGGGGGAGATCATGAACTGCCCGGTGCGGAACTGAGCCGGGGCACGTCGTGGAGAGTGTTTGCCTTCATTGTTTTGTTCCAAACATCATGTTCAGGACAGAACTGAACAGACTGAAGAGGAGCGCGGCGACAAACGCCGATCCAAAGCCTGCGACGTGGAAACCGGGCACCAGATGCGCTGCCAGATAGAATATCAGGCCGTTGATTACGAGGGTGAACAGGCCAAGCGTCATAACGGTGACCGGCAGGGTCAGAAGGACGATAACCGGTTTCAGAAAAACGTTCAGCAGGCCGATTACCAGAGTCGCCAGCAGCAGCCCCTGAAAGCGGTCGATCTGGATACCGGGGATCAGCTTCATTACAAAGAAGAGGGCAAAGGAATTGAGCGCCCATTTTAGTACGAGTCGTGTCATAGCCAGCGTTTCTTTCTGAAATACGCTACCATCAGCAGCGCCATGGCGATCATCAGCCCCCAGAGCAGGAAATAGCCGTTATGCCACTCCAGCTCGGGGAAATACTTGAAGTTCATGCCGTAGACCCCGACCAGAAAGGTCAGCGGCATGAAGATCGTGCCGATCACGGTCAGAAACTTCATCACCTCGTTGGTGCGGTTGCTGATGCTGGACAGGTAGAGATCGAGCATGCCGGAGAGCAGGTCGCGGTAGGTCTCGACCGTATCGATCACCTGAACGGTATGATCATAGACATCGCGGAAATAGAGCCGGGTTGAATCATGCAGCAACAGGCTGTCGCCCCGCTCCAGAAAAGAGATCGCTTCACGCAGCGGCCAGACGCTCTTGCGCAGGTAGATGATCTCCTTTTTCATGCCGATGATCTGATGGAGGGACTTCTGGTCGGGTGTGAGGGTCAGCTCTTCCTCGACATCGATAACCCGCTCGCCGAATCCTTCAAGAACCGTGAAATAGCCGTCGACAACGGCATCGATCAGGGAGTAGGCCAGATAATCGGCCCCCATGCCGCGAATTTTCCCCTTGCCGTTCCTGATCCGGTCACGGACCGGGTCAAAGACATCGCCATTGATCCCCTCCTGAAAGGTGAACAGATAGTCCCGTCCGAGGATCATGCTGAGCTGTTCGGAACTGAAATCCCCCCCCTCCGTCGGGCGCAACATCTTCAGCACGATGAAGAGATAGTCGTCATAATCCTCGATCTTGGGGCGTTGCACGGTATTGACGATATCTTCCAGTACCAGCGGGTGAAAAGTATGCCTTTCGCCCAGGGCGCGGATCAGTTCGATGTCGTGTACCCCTTCGACATTTACCCACACGACGGCACTTTCGCAGGGTCTCTCCAGATACCGGTCTATCTGCTCGAAGTGACTCTCCTCGATTCCGTCCGGAGAATAGCCGATCACGGAAATCTGCACCTTTTTGGTAGATTCATCCCCGATATGCACCAGCGTGCCGGGAGGCAGACCGCTCTTGACCGAGCGTCTCTTATGAAAGCGTGATCCGGCGCGCATCAAATCCCCAGGGTCTCCGCCATGTGCAGCAGTTCGTCGGTCAGTTTTTTCTGCCCGCCATTGACGACCATCTCCAGCAGCGTGGTGGTAAGCGAGTTGGCAGACAGGCCAACCATGACCCCTTTGGTACCGGAGAGCAGGAGATCCACCGACTTCATGCCGAAGCGGCTCCCGAGCAGGCGGTCGAAGACCGAGGGCGCGCCACCCCGCTGGTAGTGTCCGAGGACGGTCACACGGGTCTCAAAGCCGATGGCGTTCTTGATGCCGTCGGCGACTTCCTGGGCATGCCCGGCACCCTCCGCCATGATGATCAGGGCGTTAGTCCTCCCCTCATCATAGCGTTGACGCAGCTGGTGGCACATCTCACCCAGATCGAGTTCCACCTCCGGCACGATGGCAAACTCGGCGCCGCTGGCGATGGCGGCGGTCGAAGCCAGATAGCCGGAGTTGCGCCCCATGACTTCGACGATAAAAGCCCGGTCGTGGGAACTGGCGGTGTCCTTGATGCAGTCCACGGCATAAATGATGTTGTTCAGCGCGGTATCGACCCCGAGAGCCATGTCGGTATAGGCGATGTCGTTATCGATGCTTGCCGGGATGCCGATCACCGGAAAACCCATCTTGTCCAGCGCGAGAGCGCCGTTCAAAGAGCCGTCGCCGCCGATCACGATCAACCCTTCAACCCTGGCCTCGAGCAGGTTGGCCAAGGCTTTTTTACGCCCCTCCTCGGTGCGGAACTCTGCGGAGCGGGCCGACTGCAGAAATGTCCCGCCGCGCTGCATCGTTCCGGAAACCGCCTGGGTATTCAGGACGATAAAATCGTTTTTGAGGAGACCGGCGTACCCCTTACGGTAACCGATCATTTCGATGTCGTTGGCGATTGCGGTACGGGCCGCCGCGCGGATGGCGGCATTCATGCCGGAGCAGTCGCCGCCGCTGGTCAGAATTGCAAGTCGTCTCATGGTTTATCCTCCGAAGCATTGAATGACGTTATCTGATGGTATCTATCAACATCTTACAGCAAAAACGCCTGGTCCGCTTGAGGCATACGCAAAAAAGTCAAAGGGATCAGGAGGCGTTAACCTTCCTGCTTTTCAGCCACTCCATCCGCTCCACGATGCTCTTTTCATAGCCATGCCCCTTTGGTTCATAAAACGTGCGGCCGGCCAGCTTGTCCGGCAGGCACTCCTGCCCGGAATAGCCTTCGGCATAATCATGGGCATACTGGTACCCCTTGTGATAGCCAAGCTCTTTCATAAGCTTTGTCGGAGCGTTACGAATGTGCAGCGGGACCGGCAACGCGCCGCTTTTCCTTACCTCCGCCAGCGCGGCATCGATGCCGATATACGAGGCGTTGGACTTCGGGGCGGTGGCCAGATAGGTGACCGCCTGTCCCAGGATGATGCGCCCTTCCGGCATGCCGATAACCTGGAAGGCCTGCAGGGCCGAAACAGTCACCTGAAGGGCACGCGGGTCGGCGTTGCCGATATCTTCCGAGGCCATAACGATCATGCGGCGCAGGATATATATCGGATCCTCTCCCGCCTCCAGAATGCGGGCCAGCCAGTAGAGGGCAGCATCAGGGGCGCTGGCGCGGAGCGACTTGATAAAGGCCGAAATGACGTTGTAATGCTCCTCCCCCCCCTTGTCGTACAGGAGCGCCTTCTTCTGCATCGCCTCCTGGGCGGTTTCCAGGGTTATCACCCCCCCAAGGCTGACGAAGCCCGCCGCAATTTCCAGAGTATTCAGGGCGGTGCGGGCATCACCGTCCGCCTGTTCGGCCAGAAAATCCAGGGCCTCGTCGGTTGCCGAAAGGGCACGCCCTCCGAGACCGCGCTCGCTGTCGGTCAGCGCCTGCACCAGCAGGCCCCGCACCCTGTCCGGCTCAAGCTGCGTGAGCGTCAGAACGCGGCACCGCGACAGCAGCGGGGCAATAACCTCAAAGGAGGGATTCTCGGTCGTGGCGCCGATGACCGTTACCACCCCTTTTTCGATGTAGGGGAGGAACGCGTCCTGCTGGGATTTATTGAAGCGGTGTATTTCGTCGATGAACAGGATGGTCCTGATGCCGCGGGCCGCGTACCGTTCGGCTTCCTTGAACGTTTCGCGGATTTCCTTGACTCCCGAGAGGATCGCGGAAAAGAAGATGAAGTGCGAATGAGTTTCGGCGGCGATGATGTGGGCCAGCGTGGTTTTGCCGCAACCGGGCGGTCCCCAGAGGATCAGGGAGGCGAGCGAATCGGTTTCAATCATGCGCCGCAGGATGCGGCCTTCGCCGACCAGATGCTCCTGCCCGGAAAACTCGGCGACAGTGCGCGGGCGCATTCGTTCCGCCAGCGGCGCATGTGGAGCCGGTTCCGGTGCGGTATACGCTCCGGCATCTTGTCCCCAGAGATCGGGAGTATTCATGGTCGATGACATACCTAGTACAGGTCTCGCCGGCTATGACGGGTGATTACTTCCGGCTCGATGTTCCAGATGTCGCGGGCATATTCGGCGATAGTGCGGTCACTGGAAAATTTGCCCATGGCGGCGGTGTTGAGTATCGAGGTTCGAGCCCATTCGTGCGGTTGCAGATACAGCTTATCTACCTCTTCCTGACAGGCGATATAGGAAGCATAATCGGCCAGCAGCATGTAATGATCGAGGCCCAGCAGCGTATCGACAATCGGTTTGAAGATATTGGGGTCATGGGGCGAAAAACTGCCGTTGCCGATCATGTCGATGGCCTGCTTCAGTTCCGGATTATGGAAATAGTAATCATACGGCTGGTAGCCGGCTTTTTTCAGGCCGGTTACCTGATCGGAGGTCATACCGAATATGAAGATATTATCGCGGCCGACCTCTTCCATGATCTCGATATTGGCCCCGTCGAGAGTGCCGACCGTCAGCGCTCCGTTAAGTGAATATTTCATGTTTCCGGTCCCGGACGCTTCGGTGCCGGCTGTGGAAATCTGCTCGGAAAGATCGGAAGCCGGGAAAATCATCTCGGCCAGAGAGACGTTGTAATTACCGAGGAATACTACCTTCAGGGAATCATTGACCGCAGGATCACCGTTGACGACCGCCCCGACATAATTGATCAGCTTGATGATCAGCTTGGCCATGTAGTAGGAAGGGGCCGACTTACCGCCGAAGATGACGGTGCGCGGCGCAAAAGTGCCGCCCGGATTGGCCTTGATCCGGTTATAGCGGGTGATGACGTGCAGCACATTCAGAAGCTGCCGTTTGTACTCATGGATGCGTTTCGTCTGACAGTCGAACATGGAATCGGGCGATACCGGGATGCCGTTATGTTCCATTATATATTCGGCCAGTCTCACCTTGCCGGCTCGCTTGACCTCAAGCCACTGCAGCTGAAAAGCGGAATCTTCCGCAAACGGAATCAACTTCTTCAGTTCATCCAGGTTGGTGACCCAGCCGGTACCGATCTTCGATGAGATCAGGTCGGCCAGCCAGCTATTGCAGTATTTCAGCCAGCGCCGCTGGGTGATGCCGTTGGTCTTGTTGTTGAAACGCTCCGGCCAGAGCTGGTAAAAATCGCGAAACAGATCGTTTTTCAGAATTTCGCTGTGCAGGGCGGAAACACCGTTGATCGAGTGGCTGCCGACAATCGCCAGATGTGCCATGCGCACGCACCTCTCGCCGTCCTCGCCGATGATCGACATCCGCCGCAACCGGTCGTTGTCACCCGGAAAGCGGGCAATGACATCATGGATAAGAAGATCATTGATGCGGTAGATGATCTGCAGATGGCGCGGGAGTATCCGCTCCATCATCTCGATCGGCCACTTTTCCAGCGCTTCCGGCAGGATCGTATGGTTGGTATAGGCAAAGGTGTTCTGGGCGATATTCCAGGCGACATCCCAGCCGAGCCGCTTGTCATCCAGCAGGATCCGCATCAGTTCCGGTATCGCCAGGGTCGGGTGGGTGTCGTTCAGCTGGATTGCCACCTTTTCCGGCAACAGCGCAAGGTTGTCATGCTTTTTTGCGAAGCGGTAGAAAATGTCCTGTACCGTGGCGGATGAGAGGAAATACTCCTGGCGGAGGCGCAACTCCTTCCCCTCGGCCATATGGTCGGCCGGATAGAGGACCTTGGAAATATTTTCGGTGCGCATTTTCGATTCGACCGCACCGATGTAATTCCCCTGGTTGAATGAACCAAGTTCGAAATCACGGGTCGATTTGGCGCTCCAGAGCCTCATGGTGTTGACGGTTTCGTTGCCGTATCCCGGAATCGGAAAATCGTAGGCAAGCGCCATGACATCGGTGGTATCGATCCAGGAATAACGGTACTCTCCCGACTCATCGCGGTACCGGTCAACCCGCCCGTTGAACTTGATCTGGTGCAGGTGTTCCTGACGGTCAAATTCCCACGGATTGCCGTAGCGCAGCCAGTTATCCGGGTATTCGTGCTGGGCGCCGTCAACAATCTTCTGGTAGAACATCCCGTACTCGTAGCGGATGCCATACCCGTAGGCTGGGAGACTCATTGTGGCCATCGAATCGAGGAAACAGGCCGCCAGGCGCCCCAGACCTCCATTACCCAATCCCGCATCCCATTCCTGTTCCTGCAGATCCTCGACATCTATGCCCATCTGCTTGAGGGCGGTCTGCCACTCCTCCATGACCCCCAGGTTGATCAGGCTGTTGCCGAGCGTGCGCCCCATCAGAAATTCCATCGATATATAGTAAACCCGCTTGGCGTCGTTGATATAGTATGACTGCTGGGTGTCAAGCCACCGATTGACCAGCACGTCGCGAACGGCATACGCCAGTGCCAGATAGAGATCGGCCTTGGTTGCGGAGTATTTATCCTTGACCAGCGTGTATTGCAGGTGACGGAGAAAAGAGCGCTGCAGATCTGCTGCGGTCGGCTTTTCATCACGGACGGGAGACGTGTCAACTACGGTCATGGCATCCATCCTTTTAGTTATCCTGTTTAGCGGGTCAGGGGAAAATCAGGCAGAAAACTATATAGATTTCTAACGCTTAATGCAAGGATGAGCATTCCATTTTTGCAATATCTCTGCTATGTTAATCAAATGAGTGAAAAAC
This sequence comes from Dongiaceae bacterium, assembly GCA_035571735.1. Lineage (GTDB taxonomy): Bacteria > Desulfobacterota > Desulfuromonadia > Geobacterales > Pseudopelobacteraceae > JACRCG01. The sequence goes on from DATNCC010000096.1 coordinate 13,635, forward strand.
TGATTTGCAACAATAAAAAGGCCTATCACGATTATTTTATCGAGGAGAAGCTGGAGGCGGGTCTGGTGCTGCAAGGGACCGAAGTCAAGTCGCTCAGGGCCGGAAAAGCCAACCTGAATGATTCGTTCATGCTGGTACGTGACGGTGAGGCTTACCTGCACAACCTGAACATATCACAGTACGAATTCGGAAACCGCCAGAATCACCAACCGGATCGCAACCGCAAACTTCTTCTGCATCGCCGTGAAATCGACCGCCTTTACGGCAGGATTCGTGAAAAAGGCCTTTCAGTCATTCCTCTGCGGCTCTATTTCAGGGACGGACTGGTCAAGGTCGAGATCGGGCTTGCCAAAGGGAAGAAACTGTACGACAAACGTGAGGATATGAAAACAAAGGACAGCCATCGCGAGATGTCGCAGGCTTTGAAGGCCAGAAACCGCGATTAAACCTCTTTCCCATACCCGACCAGGCACGGCGTGACATTAACGGGCGGGATTATCCGCAGCGGATTTCTGTCTGCTGCCGGCGAGCCATGCCGCCATGTTGCGTGCAAGGACCAGATTGTCTTCTTTCAGGAATTTGTTCTGGAAGACGGCGTCATCACCAAAAACAACATAGCGCCCTTTCCCGACCTCCCCCGCAACAGCTACGGCAAATGATTGCCGCACATCTCCCTTGTCGAACCTGCCATTGCCGTTCAGATCGACCCAGGCGGAGGGGGATGTTCTGGCAATGGAGCGAACACCGGTACGAGTATCGAGCAACGCCCAGGCCCCATGAAGACTGAATTGCCGTATCCCTTGAAAAATCGGATGATCCTCCAGTCGGGTAACGCTGAAGTTGAGAGGATCACCATCGATAATACCCTCCTCTTCATGGATCACACCGTTCGAGTAGACGATCCCGAGCCGAAAGAGAAGAGCGAATACGGGTGGAGCGATATGGAGCGTGAGACAGACAGCTCCCCCCCGCTCCACGAATCGGGCAACCGCATCGTTCTCTTCCCGGGTAAACGGTAGAAACGGCCCTGATATCACCAGGATGTCGACTCCATCCAATAGCTTCTTCGTGAGTGGACCTGTGGAGGTCGAAACGTTATGGCCGAGATCGCGAAACGTACCGGCAAGGAGAGAAAGATCCAGATCCCCTCCCCGCTCGATAAGGAACCGCTGACCATGGCCCTGGTCAAACAGGACCGTCGCCCCCCCGGCGTGGGAGGGTACCGTCGAAAAGATCAGGAACAGGATGGAGACCATCAGGATGGGTACTCCGAGAAGTCGAAACATTGGGGCTCCTCTTGGCTATATTACCGTCAGGCATCAAAGCAGATAAACAGGATAATTTTTATCTCTAACGCATCTCAACTTCGCTGTCAATATATGATACCACAGTAAATTTGTATTTAAACCGTTCTGAATCCTGAATCCCGCCAGGATCATTTTCACGTTCACTCTGACGATGCCTCGACAATATTGACATTTTTCTCTCTTCTGTAGTATATGACTCAAAATTTTTGTATTCGATGAAAGATACTTTGTTCGCATGTGCGGAATATTCTGCTTAAAGTGAGGGAAAATGAGAACATCTAAACGTATTACATTCAAGAGAATCCTGTCGGGAGTGGTGATCGCATTGGCATTTGCGGGGATGTCGTTTGCAGAGACGCAAGCGAAAAAAATCGCGACGGTAACGATAGCGCCGACCCCGGAGCAGTATGCCGTTCAACCGCAACCGCTCACGGCAAGCCAATGTGCCCAATGCCACACGGCCCAGTTCCAGGGCATCAAGGATAACGGCGGGCGGCACCGTTTCGCCTGCCAGAGCTGCCATAACCTCTTGCATGCCTATAGCCCGCGCAAGGGAAATTATGATGCAATCATGCCCAAGTGTTCTTCCTGCCATGAAACACCGCACGGACCGAAGATAACCGAATGCAGCGCATGTCATGCCAATCCTCACACGCCAAAGAAGATCGCCGTGACGCCACAGCTTGCGAACTATTGCTTCGACTGCCACGGCTCCGTCCGTGACCAGCTTGCCACATACCCGAGCAAGCACACAAAGGTTGCCTGCACGATGTGCCACACTTCGCACGGCTTCAAACCGTCCTGCTTCACCTGCCACAAGCCCCATGTCGAAGGACAGACCGTGCCGGACTGCCTCAAGTGCCATCCTGTTCACCGGCCGCGGCAGATATTCTTCGGCAAAGCTGAGCCTTCGAATACCTGCGCGACCTGTCACGGCAAGATATTCAACAAACTGTCGAACAGCACCAGCAAACACAGAGCCGTAGCCTGCGTAACCTGCCACAAGGACAAGCACCGTTATATTCCGCAGTGTTCCGACTGCCATGGCCTGCCGCACAACAAGGCATTCCATGAGAAATTCCCACGCTGCCTCTCGTGCCATATCGATGTTCACGACCTCCCGAACATGGGGGGAAAGAAATAGCAACCCGGGGCTGATACCCCCCGGCACGGCCGGGGGCTCGAGTCCGGAAGCAGAATCGATGCAAGGCATCCGTTAATGCATAGTCACAAGGCCCACCCGGTTATTTCGGTGGGCCTTGCGATTTTATACGCCCGCATTATATCTGAAGCGTTCCAAGCAGTGGCATCGCTACTATTTAGATTGCGGGGATAACAGTTTAAGGCTAGTATGAATAGAGGAAGTAAATTCAAAACACAGACAGTTTTCATGGGGGTGTAAAGGTTTCGACGGGGAATTGAAAATCTGGGGAGCACCGGGTCGGGGCAGGTGGCCGACCTTAATAAACCTGCACGGCATTAATTGCCGACAATTATAACACTCCTATTGCACTAGCTGCTTAATAGGCGTCCCCGACTGAGATGCCGATGGTAGGAAGGGGGCGTCACTCACTATCGGATAGGGAAGCGCAACGCCCGTAGCGCAACCCGAAACTCAACGGGATCGCCGTCTGACTGCCTTGTTCGTTGCGCATGCAGATGGTTAAATCGAGCAACGGAATAACGGTGTAGGGTCTCAGATGCTAGATTTTTCGGACGTGGGTTCGACTCCCACCACCTCCACCATTTAGTAGTCCGGCACCATCCGGACAAGTTCAAAAGCCCTTGAGAAATCAAGGGCTTTTTCTTTTTCTTTGTCCGCTAACAGCGGAGTACGTCGGCAGCGTTTTTCCGGCTACCCGAAAAAGCAAATTCCTATTCCTATTCCTATCCCTCGTTGACATGCCCCGAACATACGATATCATTCTAGTAATTTCTTATTGTATGGAGGGACATATGAGAAAAACAGCGGCAGTAATCGGAGTCGTGACAGCTCTGGGGCTGACGGGATGCGCGACGAAAGGCTTCGTGCAATCCCAGACCGCCCCCCTGGAGGAGCGCATCGGCAAACTTGAAGAGAGGGCAAAAGCTCTGGAGACGGCGGTGGCCCAGCCGGCCCGCCTCTCGGACGTCGATAACGCCAGAATAAATCAGGCCGGCGACAATGCCCGCCAGGCGCTCGACACCGCAAACAGGGCTGCCACGGAGGCAGCGGGGGCCAATACAAACGCAAAAAGAGTCGATGACGCGACAGCGAAAGCCGAGGGTGCGGCCGCAAGGTCCGAGGATGCGGCAAAAAGAGCCGAGGCCTCGGCGATGAAAGCCGAAGATGCCTCGAAGTCCGCACAGCAGGCAGGAGAGAAGTCAGAGAAACTTTTCAGGCTCCATCAGAAAAAATAGTGTGACCTATAAACAATGTATGCTACGTAAGATTTTTCGGACGCTCACACTCTCCATAGTCCTCTGCCTATCCATCTTCTCATCGCCGGGCAACGCCGCCGCAGCGGAGTACCGTCAATGCCAGGGCATACTCGGTTCAAACGAAAGCTGCGGAACCTACGTTGTCACGCCTGACGATTCGCTGATCGAACTTGCCCGGCAATTCGGCCTTGGCTACAACGAGATCGTCGCCGCCAATCCGGGGATCGACCCCGTCCTTCCCAATCCGGGCACCAAGATAACGCTACCCTCGACATGGATCGTTCCCGACGTTCCGCAGCGTAAGGGAATCGTGATCAATATCCCGGAGATGCGGCTCTATTTTTTCGATCCCCGCAATCCGGACCTGGTGCTGACGTTTCCGGTCGGGATCGGCGACGAAGGCTCGGAAACCCCGACCGGTACCTTTAATATTATCGGGAAGCTCGTTAATCCTCCCTGGCATGTTCCCGATTCGATCAGGCGTGAGACGCCCGGAATGCCCAAGGTTGTGCCTCCCGGTCCGGACAATCCGCTCGGCACGCACGCACTCAGGCTCTCGGCCGGGAGTGTTCTCATCCACGGCACGAATCGACCATTCGCCATCGGCAGAAATGTCAGCCATGGCTGCATCCGTCTCTACCCGGAAGATATTCAGAAGCTCTTCAGGGATACCAGCGTCGGCGACAGGGTCACCATTGTCCGCCAACCGGTCAAGGCGACCGTCGTCGCCGGGCGCGTGCTGGTCGAACTGCACGGCAACCCGAAGGAGAATCTGCTCAATAAGGCCGTTGCCGAATTGTCCAGCAAGAGATTGCTGGAACAGGTCAACCTGGTGAAACTGATGGTAGCTGCATTGAAAAAAACCGGGATTCCGACCGATGTGAGCTGGTAGCAGTGTTGCGTGGGTACAGAGTGAAGGTCAAGCTCTTATTGCTGCCGCATCATGCCGTTGACTTTTAATGAATCCTTTTGAGGGTGAATTCTTACGGCCATATCATAGCGCCACTTTCAGAAGATGACGGTGGGTACATGATCAGGCTGTATGTCTGGCGGTAAAACGCACCCTGGCGAAAGTCTGAAGAATCAACTTTTCTGGTTACATAAACTGTGTAAATAAAAATATTTGGGGGAATATTTGGGGGGTACCACCGGATGAGCGACTGTGGCTACGGGAAGAATGGAGAAGGAGCCGGAAGAGTGACCGCCGCTGTGGTAGCCTCCACGGGCAAATGATGATTCCGGAAGAAGAGAGGCGATAAGGATTATGAACACAACGATCCGTCTTTTCATTACGATCCTTGCATTCTTCTTGTATGCAGCTTTCTACATTTAATAACTTCCACTCATTTGCGAATGGCAGCGTTTGCAATCGTTCATAGGAAAGGCCACTCGCATGTGGCAAGCACCGCAATAATTTCCGAAGATATTGTTTTCCATAGTAAATGCCTTTGTACTCTTCTTTTTAATATTGAAAATGTCAGGGTGGCAGGCGGAACAATCAAGTTCAAGGAAATGATCCTCATGGGAGAAGGCTACATCACTGCGAGGCATTGCCGTACCGAGCTTCAGCGGTAATTTCAATTTCTCCGGAAGTTGCTGGATCGAAAGTTCGGCGTTCAAATCATTTAAGGGACGGATTTTGCCAGTTTTGATAGCTTCGGCCCAGTCGATACCGTTCCCAAAATTAGCAAACGGTAGGCCTCTGGAAAACTTCTCGAACTGATTTTCCAATGCCTTGGTGTCTTTCATATGGCATCTGCCGCATTGGCGTGCTCCTTCTTGTACTGAGAAGGCTGTTACACCGTTATGACACGCTCCGCAGTACTTCCCCGATACATATTGAGCCCTCGTAACACCTGTGTCACCTGAACGAATGCTGAATCCAAGTTCCTGATGACAGACACGGCAGGTATATCGAGCTCTATGGCTCCAGTGGGAGAAAACTACGGCAGGCATCCCAGCCTTCTTGGTTTTACGTCGCATTTCCAGGGTACCATATTTCCAGAACGGGCCGTTGGGCGGGATGGTCTTAAGTATATCTCCGAATTCCGCACGGTCAATTGCCAGACAGATGCCGTTCCACAGCACAACCATTGATACAATCGATATCACAATTAACTCAATTATTTTGCTCTTAGAACCCGGATTCTCGCTCATTGAGCTTTAGGTTCTTGTGCTGATTTTTTTGTATCAAGTACAAATTGATAAAGATTTTTGCACATGAGCAGTCTTTTTAAAAACACCTTGCGCGCGGAGTCATCCAATTGTTCGATAGCTATTTGTAACCGTTCACATTTAACAATCAGCTGCTGCAGATCTTCGAGGGACAAGGTCATGGCTGCTGACGTATTGGCGCATGTCTCATCAAATTCATCTCGCCACTGCGGATCACCGCAGTGACCATCCGACAGTGAGGCACATAGCAGCAGAGCAGTCATGAGCATCACAAGAAAACATTCAGTGACGACTTTTCTTTTCATTGTTTCTCCTAAGGTTGCTTACTATGACAGCGCGAACAATCTGATTGAGGGAATGCCACTTTGTCATGGCACACTCCGCAGTACCTGCCTTCAAAAAGATCCGACATAGCATATTTCGTAGAGCCTTTCTTGAGACCAACAAAAATATCCGGATGACAGAGCTCACATCCATTCCAGACCGTATGTTTTTTATGGGAGAAGATGACGTCCTGCATCCCTTCCATCTTAGCCTTGAGTGCAAAATCTTGCTGGACCTTGAGCTTTTGCTTTATTGACGAAACACCCTCTAGTTGATCTGCAGGCTTCACCAGACCCTCTGCTTCGGCCTTTTCCCAGTTTATTCCGTTTCCAAGCCGTTCTTTAGGCATTTTTTCAGCGAAACGTTCGAACTCTTGCTCTCTGGCGCTACTTCTTTCAAGAACATGGCACCGTGTGCAATGTTTATATTGTTCCCTGCTGTAGTCATTTGCGCATGACTCAAATATTGTTTTTTTGTAAATCGTACTCAGCTTACCGTTATGGCATGTACCACAGAAATAACCCTTCATGTTATCGCTCGCCCTTATCTTGGTGGAACCTGCGACCATTCCGAAACCGATATCAACATGACACAGCCTACACGTGGCGTACTGTCGATGAAGCCAGTGGTCAAAAAGGACCGGTGCCATTCCGGACTGTTGCGAATAGTTATTTATCGTTACGCTGCCATAGTCATAAGGGGGCAGTTTTTTCTTTTTCATTCCGCTTGCCCATCCGATACTGGCAACAATCAACAATACGCACATAACAAAGAAAATCTTCTTCATACAGGCCTCCAAAACAATCAGTATGTTTTAGCTTTCAACTTAAAACACTACTATATTAAATATTAGCAACGTGCTCTTGAATCAATTTTATGGCTTCTGAACGTTTGGAAATACGCTTGATGGTAAGAAACCCCACATCGAATGGCAGTCTGAAAACGGGAGTATGAGGGAGTAACGTTAAGAGATATACAGGGAAGGTTTTTAATGAACAAACAAAATCATGTGCAGGGATAGGTTCACACCTGACATTCTATTGATATTGTGCTATTAACCCATTCAGAAACGCGACAGAACATCGCTCGCCAGGATCAAACACCAAGGAGATATTCATGACTAAAGCAGAATTCGTAGCAAAAGTAGCTGAGGAACTGGAAGTACCAAAAACGGTAGCAGCTGAAACGGTTGATGCGTTTTTGAAGGTAACAACGGATTTGCTGAAAGCAGGCGACAAAGTAACTTTTCCCGGCTTTGGCACCTTTGAGGTTTCGCAACGTGCCGCCCGTAAAGGCCGCAATCCGCAGACCGGCGCTGAACTAAATATTGCCGCATCCAAAAACGGTAAATTCTTAGCTGGAAAGAATCTCAAAAACCTGTAAATCTGTAAATGGATTATTTCTGCAAGTAATTACGACTAGAAAAATGAAGCAGAAAAGTGGTATGCAAAATCTTTTGGGGGTATTTTTGGGGGTATCTCTGTTTTTACAACCTGCATATATTGTTATTTATTAGATAGTTATGCAATCAGTTTTATGGACACCACCCCATTTTATTGATATTATTGAGGTTTTTCTCCGCTTGCGCAGCCGCTACTTAAACTGCAACGATTGGAGAATCCTCAATGATGTCAGACTGCCTGTTTATCTGATTCACACAGATTGATAAAACATAAATCCATTTTTCCCTTTATTTTTCGCTTCATACAGAGCAGTATCAGCCTTTTTCATAAGCTCTTTTTCATCATCAGTTCCATCAATGGGGTAAACAGCTATCCCGATGCTCGTAGTTATGTGCAACTCATTTTCTTGTAGGGAAATAGGGTCGCTTATGGTTTCGATAATTTTATTCGCGATAACTGCTACAACTTGCGAATGGGCAATTTCCGTTAACACAATAATAAACTCATCCCCGCCTTGTCTGCAAACAGTGTCCATTTCACGCACACACGCACGCAACCTGCCAGCCACAATCTTGAGAAGTTCATCCCCCATATCATGGCCCAAGGTGTCGTTGACTCGCTTGAAATTATCGATATCCATGAACATGAGCGCCATTGATCGCTTGTAACGCTTGGCTTGAGCAAGGGCCTGATTGAGCCGGTCCAGTAATAATCTACGATTTGGAAGGTTGGTGAGCGCATCGAAGTAGGCCATCTTGTAGATCTGTTCCTGGGTTCGTCTGCGGTCTGAAATGTCCTCGATCTGAGCAACTAAATACAGGGGGACTCCGACCGTATCCCTGACAACTGAAGAGGTAAGCTGTGCCCATACGATCTGCTGGTCTCTCCGAATGTAGCGTATTTCCATGCTAAAGGAGGTGACGCTACCATCCAGCAAGCTTAGCACATTGGCAAGAATAGGTTCCAAGTCTTTGGGGTGAGTGATTTCCTGAAAAGTCAATTTTTCCAGATCTTCCTTTTTATACCCTACCAAATCACAAAGAGAGCTGTTAACCAGCTTGAACCGACCTTCGAGGGACATAACGGACATGCCGATAGGTGCGTTCTCCAATATATTGCGAAAAAGTTCCTCGCTCTCGCGTAGAGCTGTCTCGAACCGCTTCCGTTCGGTGATGTCCTCCTTCACTGCGACAAAGTGGGTAATGGCCCCCTGGTCGCTGAAGATGGGGGAGATGGATGCTGATTCCCAGTAGAGCTCGCCGTTCTTTTTCAGATTCAGGAATTCGCCGCGCCACTCCCTGCCGGAGGTTATTGCGCCCCAGAGTTCTTCATAGATTTTGGGCGGATTCCTGTTCGATTTCAGGATTCGAGGGTTTTGACCGATGGCTTCCACGGAGCTGTAGCCGGTCAGCTCGGTAAACTTGGGATTGACGTACTCGATGACGCCGTTGCTATTAGTGATGACCACCGAGCACGGGCTTCCCTCGACGGCCCGGGAAAGTTGGCGGATGTAATCGCTCTGTTCATGGACATGTCTTTTCAGGGTGACGGTCTCAATGCCTTTGACGATGGCTGCAATGAGTTTGTCGTATTCGATCGGCTTCAGCACGTAGTTGTTGATGCCGGTCTCTATGGCTTTCAACAGGTAACTTGAATCGCTGTGGGCGGTCAAGGCAATGATGATCACCTCGGGGTTCAATAACTTGATCTCGCGTCCCATCCAGAGCCCATCCATCACCGGCATGTTGATATCTGTGACAACGATATCCGGCCGGTGTTCCCGGTACAGAGCCAAACCCGCCTTCCCGTTTTCCGCGATATACAGCCTCAGAGTGCTGACTTTCAGGGCAAGCAGCCCGCTCACTATCTCCCGATCTTCCGGTTCGTCCTCCACATAGAGGATCGAAATATCATCGGTGTCTTTGCATATCTGTGTCATGTCAGACCTCTATCCTGAGTTTAGCACCACTTTCTGAGTTGCAGACGCTCAAATAGCCGCTCATGTTCTTCTCGATAAAGGTTTTCGACATGAACAGGCTGACGCCGGTCACTTTGTCCGGCCCATTGGTAGTAAAGTATGGCTCGTAGATTTTCGAAAGGATATCCTCGGCTATGCTGTCGGCGTTATCGATGATGGTCAGTACCGACTCGTCGTCTTCCCCGAACAGCTATGTTAGCGAGTTGGTATTCAGATGGAACAACCGAGCACTGTCAAAAAGACAGCCCGAAATGGGATTTAAATAAATGTAATGCAGACGAAACCAATACTGAAACAACTATACAACCTGTTTAAATATGTAGTAGGAGCCCCAAATCTGAAGAACTATCTACGGCGGAATCGCACTCCACAACCTTTGTTTGGGGGATAGAATCGACAAATTCTACGCAGATCTGGGTAGAATTCATCCTGACAACCTTGCAATTAAATCTGACAGGAGATAACAACAAAACATTCAAGGTACCTGTTTCACCTACTTGAAAGATATGTGTTTTTGTGAAAGTTATATCAATGGACGCGCCAACAGTTGATATATTATCAACTATGCAATCAAACACTTTTCCGCCGATATCCAACCGACATTGTGTGGTAAGATCTAACCGTTCATCACTTCGGCGCTTGTAGCTGCCACTTCGGTTGTTGCCGCTGCTACTTCTCCTCTCCATGACTTCATTACCTCCTTTACGAAAGGCTAGTAAGTTATAGTTTTTTTAATTTTGTTAAATGCCGCTTCTCTTCATCTAAATATAATTGTTTATTTCCTAATTAGACCTTCCGGCAGGTAACGGACATCTCCGTCACTTAGAAGAAAATCCTTTTCCACATTATTAGAATCATGTCGAAGTAGTAGCCGGTTGCTTTTTCGGTCTCTCCAGCTACCCTTCTCATCAACACGGCTGCTTCGCAGTTCATCCCTGCCCACCTTTACCCAGCCGGAAGAACGGCAGAAACCTATTATGACCCTCATTTCCAGCAGTTCATCAAGCTGCTTATCTTGTATCCTGCCCAATTGACCGTTTACATAAATGACCGGAATTTCCATATCTAGTCACCTCCCCAGAGTTCCTTTACATGGATTCCCCTTACGTGTTTAATATGCAGGTTTTCTTCATGATACTGTTTCCAAGGGCTTCTCATTATATAAAAAACAAAGCTTTGGTGCTGTCAGTGAAATTCCGGGCTGTTATTGTCAGTTTAAATCCACGCGTTTATAAGTATCCATTTACTTCACCACATTATTTTATTCTAAGCAAGCAGCATCCATGCCATTTCATGATATATATATACCTACTGTTTTCAATATGTTGCGCCGGTTTGTTGTTGGCTATTTTGCAGAAAATTTGCAATATATATTGCAGGAGATGGGGACCGCTTCGGCTGTAGACGCAAATGAGCGTGTAGTTTGATCTATTTAAAAGATAATTTAGTTATGCAACAAAAATTGCATATTCGACACGCCAGTGAGAATCGGCATGGAACTCAATTCCGAACACGTCATTAATAGACTTACCCAAAGAGACTAATGTCATAAACCAGATCATGGAAAAAACTTCGAAGATTGGGATGCTGGTTGTAGTCTACCCTTGTTAAATTTCCATGCCAGTACGAAGCAGCCCTCTTTATCGATGGTCATTACAAACATGGACCCTCCGTCCCACGGCCATTAGAAAAACTCTCCAGGTCTCCTTTCGGTTACCTGTAATATGATGCAATGTATTCTTTTCGTTACCAGCTACGGTTACATTTAATTTGAGTCAATCCGTTCTTCAGGCTCTTAAATGGTGCTTAATAAAATATATGTTATACTTCATTTCATAAATAACATGTTAACCGGCTTTCTATTTTGGATCTTTCGGCTCCGAAGGTTCACCCACTCAGGTCTTCAACATACTGAATTACAACGTATATCAAAGTTAAATTAATTCAAGTAAGTTCCATATATCGAGTCAGAATACGGTACAGATTCATAGCAATTAGCCAAGATAAATTTCAGTCGTAGAGGTACTACATGCTTGCTCAAGAAAATCTTGTGACAACTCATTCGGCATTCCAATGTTGCTGCTCGGTATATATTGTCGGTAATAACCACTTTCAAAACATACTTCTAGCAGACGAAATCGAGACCCATAGCAAGTGGAAATGCAGCGTTATTGATAACATTGCCTCGATCTGCTCCATTCACGAGGCAAAAGATCCCAACCCAACGGTTGTTCTCACAGACTGTTTCGTCTTGAGCGATGCCAACCTGACTGAGACTCTGCAAGCAGAAGTGGAGCAACTCCCGCCTGATTGGGCATTGGCACTTTTCAACCTGAACCGACAGACAAATATCGAAAAAAAAACCTTGCAGTGTGGAATCAGAGGTTACTTTTATCAGGATGACTCGGTCGATACTTTTCTTAAGGGATTGGCCGCTGTTTTTAGTGGAGAGATTTGGGTATCGCGCCAAATGATGGCGGATGTCATTCGTGATAACAGTTTCGAATACAAGCGGAACCTGCTTTACAGCCACACATGTACCAACGACCTGACCAAGCGCGAAGTTGAGATACTCGCTATGTTAACCCAAGGTGCCACCAACAAACGCATCTCCGATAAGCTGTGCATCAGCTCACACACGGTCCGGACCCACTTTAACCACATCTTCAGGAAAATCAAGGTGTCAAGTCGATTGGAGGCCTCACTCTGGGCAGCCAAAACCTTTTTACCTCAAAATCGTAAAAATTAGTAGACTCGCCTCCTCATACAAACGGCTTATCCTCCTCCATTTAATATCCCACAAGAATCGCCGAGTACCATCTCTGAAATCTTCCTGATTTCACATGTTATTGCTTAAGAATAATTGCATTAATGTGGTTAGTACTCCTTCTCGACCCAAAATACTTATCAAACAAACTGCGTATTTTGTCACAAAAAAATACGCCCAATAAATACATCCAATGATGTATTGCCCACAATTAAATAACCATTATTCTTAAAATGCTTATTATTAGTGTTTGTTGATAATAAGTTCTGTAGCTGTACAGCATGTTTGATTAATTAAATAAGGAAGGAGGTGTGACCTCCCACTTATTGCACAGATGTCAAAAAAACTTAGCAGCAAATTATAAAGGAAAGGAGGATGCAGTAGAGAATTTGGTTGGAAGAAAAGTTTCAAAGTGTTGTCAGTCAATCACTCTGGGTACAATAAATGAGCAAAGGAGAAATACTATGTTAAGAAAAGTTGTTGCCCTAATCGTGTTCTCAGCTTTCTTGCCGGGTGTATCATTTGCTGATCTTGGTGCCGGAACCGGTATAGCTGGTTCAAAGCATGATATGAATGCCGTAAGCGGTCTGACAAAAGATGCATTAGGAAGATCATGCGCTTTCTGTCACACCCCGCACAATGCCCAGGCAATCGGACTGGCCCCTCTTTGGAACCATCAGCCTTCAACAGTGGATCTGACAGCTTACAAATGGCAAGCTCCTGCCAACAAGGACGACATCACAATTAGCGACCCGCTGGTCGGTCCGAGCCGCCTCTGCATGGCCTGCCATGACGGCATAGTTGCTCAGGAGGCCCATGGAACCGCATCCGGAAGTGCAACCGGCACTAAAATGACTTCTCATTATACTGATGCGTTGGACGCAGATGCCAAGCGCTTTGTTGAAAACCTCGAAGTAACCCATCCAATCGGCTTCCTCTATGCCGATGCGGTAGCTAAAAGAAATAAAGATGCGGACTTTCCGGAGCTTGTAGAAGCTAGTAAAGGATTCATCAAAGGAGCCGTAGGCACGACCTTTAATACAAGGGATCGTTCAGTTAGTTTGACATCCAAGACAATCGCCCAAACCCTCTATAACGGTTACATGACCTGCGCATCCTGCCATGATGTACATAACTCCGTGAATGCCAAGCCGGAAGGTACACACGACTACAACTACTTCCTGTATGCCAAGGAAGAGGGTTCGGCAATCTGTCTCTCTTGCCACATCAAGTAAAGCCGTCCCCTCCATCGGAATGTGTCGATGACTTTGAGGCACTTAACCATAGTTAGTAAGTGGAATTACACGATTGTCCTATCTGAAAATGGAGAAATTTCTTCCGTGTGGTGTTTAGTAAAATTATGAAGAATATATTCACTTGCTGGAGGTGTTCAATGCAGACATTTAGTGATGAGATATTACAGGCAAAACTTGATACGAAGAATTGTATTACTGAAAGTATTACTAGCGAGCTATCGAAATGTTCTGAAAATAATAACGAATGTAAATATGGTCTCTATGCCGGCAAGACGTTCACCTATTGTTTGCATCCAGATCACATGAAATTCCTGATGTTATCCAACTAGAAACAGCTTCATTCACAGCAATACTCGAATTCCGATGTGAAATATGCTGATCTAAACTAGTTCAGCAATGACCCTTGACTTCCACTCAATCTTTCACCAAAAGGTTTGTGGGTCAGGGGTCATATCGTTTCTGTTGGCAAAACCAGGCGCCAAATGCTAATGACTTGTTATTGTCCGACTATAGGTGTTTCCCTTTCGGGAGAATGTGTTTTAGTTTATTCGAGCCATCATACAAGGTTTGTTTTATTAGCCCCCGCTTCTCTTTAAGATCCTTCTTGGAATCGTCTTCCTCTAGCAAGATTTCGGCTTCTCCGGCGAGTTTTTCGATTATTTCCGCCTCTTTTGGATCAGTCAGAGTTGCCATTTAGAACACCTCCCTTTTATGACTTATTCTTCATCTTTATGTTATCCCACAACTCCCAAAAAAACAATTGCAGGAGCTTGGTCAGTCGCCATCCTTAAGCAGTCCGGCTTTTCCTTGGGAACACATACGCAGGATAATATCCGCATGGTCAGGAAATTGTTTCAGTAACTCCTCCCGGCTTCCCATCTCGAAGTCGGCAAAGTCGAAACCTGGCGCTACGGTGCAGCCGACCAGGGAAAACTCACCAACTCCGGATACTTCAGCCCCAAACCAGCAACCTGCCGGAACGACGGCCTGATATGATTCATCTGATGCAAGATCAGTCCCCAGTTTTAATCTTTTATGCTCTCCATGCGGTGTAAGCAAATGAACCGTAAGTGTTGTTCCTGCATAAAAATGCCACATCTCATCGGACTTGATGCGGTGCAACGCTGAAACGTCATTTTTCCCCAACAGGAAGTAGATTGCCGTGCAGAACGACCGGTCTCCGCTGAATCGTTCCGGAAGCCCGTTAGCCGCGATCATCTCGCCGGAGCGATATGTCTCACGATACCACCCCCCTTCTGGATGCCGGACCAGCTCTAAACGCTCTATCAGATTTGCAACAGTCTGTTCCATTTATACGTTCTCCCGATCTATTCCGGTTCGGCCATCAGCAGCCTGTTTTTCGGCGTAATATCCTCCGGGATCAACTGAGTAAACACCCTGTACCCTTGAGAGCGCAGTCGTAATGCCCTGGCCGCATCCATTGCCAGTGAACCATCCATCCAACCATCGAGACCGCCGAGATCGGCATCCTTGAGGTTGTGACAACAGGGCAATACCGCAACGGTGGCCCCGGCCTCTACAGCCTTGTCGAGAATCAAATCCGTCAGTCCCCCGCAGGCATGAGCTGAAACGACAACATCATCATGAGACAACGTCACTTCACGAATATCTTTCTCAACAAATTGGATGCGGTTCTTCAGACGCGGCCAATCGGCGCACAAAGATTCCGTAAGAGTTGCAGCACTCCTGGGTATACGACGATCTACGGCCAGAGCCATGGGGGAACTGTCATCAAGTATCAGCAGGATCTGCGCAAGCAGTCCGTGACCACATGCAAGATCGGCTATTCGCCCCCCTCTGAAGCGGCGTCGGACCCTGCGAGCAACCTCCCATGCCTCGTACAATTCCTTACGCGGGAGACAGCCTGCATGGCAGACGGCCCTGGCGATGGCGTCAAACAGGGTGTCTCCGCCAAATTTATGGAGGTCTTTTTCGGTTAGTCGGTTGCGTGACGACTTGTCAAAGCTCAACGTTCCACTCCTCCACGATTCGCCGGCGGATCGGGCCGGTTGTCGGATATTCGTGAGTTCGCTATCGGTTCATGAACGGCAGGAATCCTCTGATGAAATCCATGGTGAAATTTACGCCGGCAAAAGCTCCGATCATGCCCACCAGGTTGAGAACCATGGAAAGTGCCGTCTTCTTCACCTTCCAGGCAAGGGGGAGCAGCGTGAATGACATCAGCGTATAGAGAGCCAGGGTCAGCAGAATCGCCGGAAATGCCAGATTGACGGCAACACTCGCTTTATCCGCAATCGTAAGGACAACGGTAATCCCCGCCGCCCACAGCAGCATTTTGTTCATATTTTCTATGATACCGGACTTGAAGGCAACATACCAGGCGATAGGTTTCAAAAGCAATGCTGCTAAAACAATCATAAAAGACTCCTTATGTGAGATATGCTTACGGTTTATCTACTCAATGACTCAGGTTCTTAACCAGAGGGATGAGACGCTGATAATCGGCGTAGCTCAACGAGCTTCTCCAGTGCCCGCTAACCATTCCGGCAGTGATCCCTGCAATAAAGATGAGTAAAACCACTGAAGGGAACACCCAGATCGAAAGCGGCCGAGTCCAAAAGACAGGCTGCATGGCGAGGACGTTTTTCTCCGGACAGTGTGCCACACAGGTGAGGCAGCCGGTACATTCCGGTGAAGAAACAGCCGTACAGGCATGCACCTCAAGGTTTGATGGACAGGCTGCCGTACAGCGCCGGCAACCGGTACATCCACTCGCATCCCGACGGATTTTGAATGGGCTGACTATGCTTGCCAGGCCAAGCAAAGCACCATAGGGGCAGAGATATCGGCACCAGAACATCTTGTAGAAGAAAGACAAGAATGTGAGGCCCACCAGAATCACCATTGTGGTTCCGGACATTTGAGTGAAGAAGTGAAGCATCTTGACATCGCTGGCGGCCCAATAATCTGCATTCAGGAACTTAACCACGGCTTCGGCAGACATGCCCAGCAGGATAAATACCACGAACATCAGAAGCAGCAGATACTTGATGCCCCGCAATAAAAGGTCGAGCCAGAGCCAGATGCGGAAGTTTCGCCCGAACACCCGGCGCCCGAGCTTGTGCGCCATTTCCGAGAGGGTCCCGACAGGGCAAAGCCAGGAGCAGAAGGATTTCTTGGCAAACAGGCCCATGAGCAGGACCGTCAGAAAAATCACCAGTGCCGCGGGATGAACCGGATGGATTTTTCCGGAAATCAGCCAGTACTTCAGGCTTGTCAGGGCACCGATGGGCAGAAACCCCTCCACGCCCGGCGGACGGGAAACCAGCGGGACGACCGCACCGCTTTCAACGGAATTAACAAACATGCCGAATCGGATGCCGATACCGACCACCCAAAACAAAAAGAACCACTGCACAAAGATGCGAATTGCAGTTACATGCTTTCTTGATTGTTTACCAACAATTGAGCTGATTCCGCCCTTGATGTCATGCGGCTCCATGATCGTTCCTCCCTTTTATAACTTTGAGTCACGGCGATCATAACCGCTATCAACAGCCGGGACTTTGACCCATATCAAGTAAATTCACGTTTTCGAGGGTCAGTTTTGCTGTTCACTGCTTTTGACTTTGTTTGTTTTTCGACTTGCACAGACGACCCCATAATTCCATAATGCTTCCATGAATCCAAAGAGCGCCCCCCCCATCGAAGCAACCCTCCAAAAGTCTTCTACCGGTACCTGGGAGACGCCTGGATCTCCCAGGCTCCAGTTCAAACCGTGGCAGCGCCTCTGGCTTGTCACAGGAGTAATCTACCTGCTGATGCTGGCAGGGAGCTGTTTCGTACTCATGCCCGACCGGGAAAGCATCGAACGGCAGATGGTCTTTTCCGTAACCGAGGAGGTTCGCAGGTTTGACGGCATGGCATTTGCCGGAGAATCCCCCCGAAAAATCTTCGAGATCGCCCGATCACAGGGATATGCCGCCTGGATAGCACAACTCAGGTCCAGATACCACATAGGTCCCGAAGGTAATGCCGGGTTCGACAGAATCGGGAACGAATACCGTGAAGCCGTTTCCGGTCTTCCGGCAAAGAGAACTCTTGGCATAGTGGTCTGCATCGTCGCATGGCTGTTGCCCATGGCCGTACTGTATGCCATGGGATTTGTTGTAGAGTGGATAAAGCGGGGGGGCCGTGGCATTCAGGGATGATGAGATCAGGTATGACTCCGTTGAATGGGCAGGGGTAACCGTTGCCTACAGCTGGTGCCATTCACGGCGCAGAACACTCGGCATTACCGTTCGTCCCGACAAATCGGTATCGGTACGTGTGCCGCTGCGGACGCCGGCAAAAGAAATCAGGGCGTTTGTCACGCACCGGGCTGAATGGGTGCTGAAGGTCTGGAAGAAGCTGGATGCAGGACCAGGCCGGCACCAGCAGTGCTACTGCAGCGGAGCCCTGTTCATGTATCAGGGGAAGGCGCTTCGTCTGGAGTTCGAACAAGACGAGAGCCGTTCTCTGTGCCTGCGGGACCGGCTCCTGGTGCTGACCGCACCCGAGACACCGGCGGAAGAGACTGTTCGCACGATGGTTGACGCCTGGTACCGGAAACAGGCGGCCGTGATCGTGAGGGAGAGGTCGCTCGAATGCCACCGCATGATGTCGGGAGAAGGAATTCCTCTGCCGCCGATCACCATCCGCGCCATGAAAACGCGCTGGGGAAGCTATTCCTACCGAACCGGAAGAATCACCCTTAATCTCAACCTGGTCAAGGCGCCGCCGGAATGCCTCGACTATGTCATAATCCACGAACTCTGCCACATCAAGGTGCGGCACCACGGCCCCGACTTCTGGCGGATGGTCGGTCTATACGCTCCTGATTACCCGTCACTGCGCAGACAGTTGCAGCAATACATCTGATCCTTCACTAATTCTTCATCTGCGCCGCCAGATACCGAACTCCATGCAAGTGTCATAAAACTGTCACAGTTTCGGGTAATAATCCAAAATCCCGCCATTACACCTGCAATTCCGCGTCAATTAATTGTAAAAACAGCAGACTACGCCCTGATAACAGCCGGAACAATATTGGTACACTTTATGCTTCAGACATAATACCGGTATCACTTCATTGTGAAAGGAGTTGAGGAAAATGCCGTGGTATACCGACCCTGACAAAGCCTGTAAGGTATTGAACAAGATTGCCAATCGATACAGCCACACAACCCTTCATGATCTCAAATCCGTCCTGGACCATGTTTCAGCGTTACTATGGGAAAAGCAGGAGCATTATTATGAAGACAGGCGGCACCGGTAAACAATGAGTGTAAATCATCGCACGCTTATCCCGACATATCCGTCAGAAGGAGTAGCCGTCTATGCAGCCTGTCAATGACAGCAGTTTTCAACATCGGGTTATTCCTGCCCAGCAGAAGATTTCCGTCAACAGGGAACCATCGCCAAACTCCGTCAAAACCCATCCGCACAGAGATACGCTTCCGGAGGATATCGTGACCCTGTCGACAGACCGCTCCAGACTTCTTGATCCTTCCGCTAAAAAAGATCCTTCCGTACCCGTTACCCCAGCCGAAAGCAAGGCGTTGCGAGACATCTTCTCCGTATATGCCTGATACTGACCGGCAATAGAGTGGCAACCTGCCTCTCCGTACCCTCTTCACTTTCCGTGGCCATATTTGTATGGACATGACACCTGAAAAAGCCTACTGCTTTAAAACTGCAAACTGCTGAACGCATCCTCCGCAGATCCGGCTGTCAAACAACTCCGTTATCAAGGGGAATGCCACGTGTCATCATCACCGTTCCCTCATGTCCAGTCATGCCCTGACGAAAACATCCAGTTGCAGATGATCGCATCCAATCGCCGAGAGTACGGCCTCCGGTACGACCTTCTGACCTTTGCAAACCCCGTGCAGCTGGCTGCTGCCTCTGCAGAACGAAAAGAGCTGCTTGAGTGGCTGGAGCAGCACGCCAGTTTCGGTTGCGCCGGAACCAAGGTGGATTACAGTGGACTCTCTCCCGGATGCCGCTGCTGCGGTGACGGCAGCTGGTGCTGCCTGTTCGTCAATGGCCGCTGCAACGGGCGCTGTTTCTACTGCCCCACGGCACAGGACGATGACGGGCCGCCGGTTACCAATGGTCTGGCTTTCACGACTCCTGAGGAGTATGCCGCCTATGTGGCCGCCCTGGGGTTCAGTGGCGTCAGCATCAGCGGCGGAGAGCCGTTGCTGACGCCGGATCTGACCCTGTCGTACCTGAGTGCCGTTCGCAAGAGGTGCGGCGATGGTGTGCACCTCTGGCTCTATACCAACGGTACCATGCTGACTCCGGATCTCTGCAGTCGCCTGCATGATGCCGGCCTGGACGAGATCCGCTTCGATCTGGGTGCTGTCCGCTATCATCTCAAGAAATTGCGTCTGACGGTGGGGTACATCAAGACGGTGACGGTGGAAATTCCGGCGGTGCCGGAAGATGAAGAACTGATGAGGCGGAAGATGGTTGAAATGGCCGAAGCCGGGGTCGATCACCTCAATCTGCACCAGATGCGGTTGACGCCGTACAACTTCGGTCCGTTGACGGAGCGGGGGTATACTTTTCTCCATGGCGAGAAGGTTACGCTGCTGGAATCGGAACTCTGTGCGCTACGGTTGGTTCGTTTCGGTCTGGAACAGGGGATTCCGCTGCCGGTGAATTACTGTTCATTTCCCTACAAACGGCGCTTCCAGCATGCAGCTTCCCGGCGCCGCGCAGCGTTGGCTGTCTGCGCTTCCGGCGAGGCGGTGACGGAGTCCGGCTATCTGCGGACCCTTTCCGCAACCGGTGTCCGCTACTCTGAAGCCGCTCTGCTGCAGAATCCAAGCTACCGCTACCCCTTTGAAAAGATCGTGCTGGAAACCGGACGTGCCCTGTATCTGGAACGGCGGCCTGTGACGCCGGATCTGGAGCTGTCGGATGCCGAGCAGACCGATCTGGCAGCAGGCCGACCACCGGAGCGGGTTGCCGGGTTTGAAAGGATTGAGAGTGGTCTGGCAGAGTATTTTTAGTTTTTTCACAGGCAGCGGAAAGCCAATCTCTTCCGGCCAACGTGGCTCTATTTCAATAGTTCGGCTTTGATTGCGTCGTCAATGAAGCTCTCTTCTATCGCCTCCCGCACCCATGTCTCCCTGCATCCGGACAAAACCCGGGCGGCTCCCTCGGCTACGGCGGGAATGTTGCTCCAGAGGGCGTTGCGGATCGATCGCAGCTCGCTCGACTCGGCCTTCCTGCCATCGGCCCACTCCCTGCACCGCCGGCACAGAAGGGCCAGCGTTTCCATGCCGGGTGGCAGATCGGGCCGATAATCCCGCACCCGCGGGTCATCCTTGCTTTCACACCACTCGCATTTGAACCCGGCCCGCTTGCCGATGGCCTTGCCGAAGCCGGCAATCTCTTCCTGCCTCTCCCTGTTCCCCTGGTACCCTTTTGCCATACCCTACCTCGAAAGCCTTTTCTCCAGGATTTTCCGTTCGAACATCCACTCCGCCTTCATGAAGTCGACAAGTCCCGTCATTCTCGTCTTGAAACCGCCAATGAACTCATCCTGCAGCGGAAACTTCCGTTTTTCGTCAACACTCCGGCACAGTTCCCGGCCCAGATTACGGGCTTTTTCATACAGGTTCTCCTCATCGGGAAACCTCCGTATCCCCGCCATGGGCGAGCCGATCCCGCCGACCGAGCACGCTCCGAGAGTATTCACGAAGCGCTCCATGTAGGTAATAACTTCTGCGTCCTCGCCGCCGCCGGATGTTTCGACCACGGCGGCAAACTTCCCCTCCAGGGCAGTGCAGTGGATCAGGCCGTTGCAGCGATCGAACAGCGCCTTCATCTGGGCCGTAACGTTCAAGAGGTAGTTCGGACTGGCCAGGATAAAGCCGTCGCATTCGAGCAGCTTGTCCTTGATGCTTTCGTAATCGTCATTCATGTTGCAGATGCCTACCTTGTGGCAGGTATCACAGGCCACACAGGGTTGAACATTCATGGTTTTCAGGGAGATGATTTCCGTCTCGGCTCCCGACTCCTTCACTCCGACCAGCACTTCCTCCAGGAGGCGACCGGTGTTGCCCCCCATTCCCCGTGGGCTGCCTGTTATGGCGAGTATCTTCATGCAATGTTCCTCCTGTTTTCTTTTATCGACTTGGAATGATGTTCCATGTCCCGGACGTAGAATCATAGACGATCCTGGCCCGCCTGTCATGCAGCTGCTGCAGAACCTGCTCCACCTTCTCATCCAGAGTATGTTCAGAATCAGCCGATCCGCTCCACTCGCGGGTCACGAACTCCTCGATCATCTTCCTCAGGATCTCCGGATCGATCCTGTCCAACGGGATGTCAACCGCCTCTTCGCTCATCAACATAACTCCAACTGTCCGATAACGGCCGGCAGGCGCTTGGGCGCCCTGATCCGGAGCTGTTTGTTGACGTTCATCCGTCCGAACATGACCTGGATATCACCCACCGCTACGCCAAACTCATCAGCAAGAAAACGCACCATATGGTCGGTAGCCCTTCCCGCGCGCGGCACAGCCGTGACGCTGACACAGAGCTGATGCCCCTTCACCTTGCCGATGGCGTCCCGCTTGGCATTGGGAGTGCCGAGAATATCAAGCACCAGGGTATCGCCTTCCCAGGTAAAAAAAGGTCTTTTCGTATTTTCCGTGGCGGTCACAGTTTGCTCTTCACGCTCTCGACCTTCTCCTCCATGGTCTGGTTCCGGTCGGTTCGCGTGCCCAGCTTGATGGTCGTCGAGATCCGCGGCGCTCCCATGGCATGGACTTTTTCATGGCAGCGTTTGATGGCGGCGAACACGTCATCCCACTCCCCTTCGATGTTGGTCCCGTAGGAGTGCAGAGAAGTTTTCAAGCCCGCTTCCACCAGGATTTTTTCACATTCCGCAATGTAGGTGGAGAGGGATACGCCAACACCGATCGGAACAACGCATAAGTCGACAAGTACCTTCATGTGACAGCTCCTTATTAGACCCATGGCTTTGTGAACAACTGCCCCGCCATCCTGTATTAAAACGCTTTACCTTACTCCGGCAGTATCTACCTGTCAACGGCACAATAGCGCCTTGACAGAGCGCTTGCTACGATCCTGTTCATCGTGTAAATATTTACAACAGACAGGAGCAGCCAACCATGACGACAGCAGAATTTCGCGTAACGACATCCAGGCGTACCCAGTTTGTCCCCATCACCGCTAAAATTGCCGGGATCATCTCAAACAACGGCTGGCAGGATGGCGTAGTAACCGTTTTTGTGCCGCACACCACAGCCGGTGTAACTATTAACGAGAATGCCGATCCGGATGTTGCACGGGACATGGAATCGTTCAGTGACGAACTGGTGCCGCAGAGCCGCCGTTTCCGCCACAGTGAGGGAAATTCCGATGCACACATCAAGGCAAGTTTTTATGGCTCATCGGTACAGGTTATCCTGCGGAACGGCACTATGTGGCTGGGAACCTGGCAGGGAATATATTTCTGCGAATTTGACGGCCCGCGTGAGCGGAACGTTTATGTGGCTGTTACACCATGAGCAATGATCAAAATCCTACCTGTTCGACTGTACGACCGCAACCCAAGTTCGAAAGCTCTTGAGATATCAGGGGCTTTTCTTTATGTTTTCAGGTAAAAAAGTGCTCTCCACAAAGACTGTGGACAACCTGTTGAAAGAGAGAATGAGACGCGTAAATTATCACGTATTGTCGGGGCTTTTATCGGTTTGCATAATGAATAAGCATGACGTGTAACCACCTGATTTATAGTGTCAATAGTTATTTTTTCCCTGCATACAATCCTCATTAAAACAGTAGCATACCGATGCTGATGATGAAGGCGTAACAGTGTGGATAACTTCAGGAAGAACGGGACATATTCCGCCCGGTTTACGGCAGCACCACCAGCAGCACCCCGCCCGCCAGCACGCTCAGATTGCAGACCGCCGAGATACCATGAAGCTTCGAAAATTCCTTCCTCAGCGGATGCTCTCTGGTGGTTGTCTCGAACGAACCTATCTGCCGTTTCAGTTCCGCGGCGCGCGGCTCCACGTAAAACGCCTGGAACGACGTCACCGCCAGCATGGCCGCCAGCATGACCACCGGCAGCTTGAGATCAAAGCCGCGACCGGCCAGGCGACAGACCAGCGCTATCACGCCGCAGGCCAGCCCCCAGCGGAAATAGCCGGGAAACAGGTTGCCCACGATACGGGCCGCCGTATCGCGGGCTTCGGTTTTGAAGAGGATCGGCGTCAGCATCAGGGTGAATATGGCGTTGCCGCCGGCCCAGAGACTGACCGCCAATCGGTACAGCATGTCGATATACTGCATGGCTGCTCCTTTTTAGTAAGCTGGAAGTTATTTTCTGCGCTGCACTTATCCTGTTTATCAGGGCCAGATTCTGATCACCACTTCAGGGCTCCCGGCTCTATTCCAGCGCCCTGGCATCAACGGCAAAATATTCCGACTCGCCGAAGCAGGTGGTGGGGACGCCTTTATGCTGTTCATAGGAGAGCGAAACCTTTTTTCCCAGGGTCGAATTGAGCTTGCCGATCAACGCCTTGTCACGCACCGAAAACAGGAATTTTTCAGGTATCGCGCCCGGTACCGGCAGCATCTGCAGTTCCCCTTCCCAGGTTTTGCAGAGCCACCCCTTTTCTGAAAATTTCTGGACATACCCGATTCTCTCACCTTTTGAATAGCTCCAGTTAAGCACGATCATGACGTACCCTGCACATAGAGCAACTGCGACCACAACCAGCAACAGAACTATTCTGACCGCCTTTTTCCTTATTTCCTCACCCGTCATAATGCCTCCGATACTGTATAATTATTGATGCAGGGCTGAAACGAACACGCCACGTTCTGAACCGTGTCGCACCCTATCACAATACCCCCCTCATGGTTTCTTTTTTTTCTGCGGTACTCACCTCGATAATTATCCGGCACATGGCATCAACAATATTTTTCATATATGACAAATATGTTGAATATGACAGATTTTGATGACTATTTTAACCCGCACCCGCTTCTCCTCTTTTGTTTTTCACCTGTACAATCAAAGTGTTACACTTGCTGAATCTGGCGGTTTTCTCTGGCGCGTTAGTTGCTTGAATATTTGAATACAGAACGTGAACATTGTCGTTTCTCAGCAAATTTGAGCTGGACCTCATTTTCCGGGAGTCACATGAACATGCCGGGCAACACGCTGGAAATACAGACTCTGGGCCGCTTCAGCATTCATGCCGATGGAAAACCCGTTGCGGCAGTTTGGCCGGACGAACCGGTAAAAGTGCTTTTCTGTTCACTGCTTTCGCCGCTGGACCTTTACTTCACCTGGGACCGTATCTGCCGTTCCCTGTTGGATGTACCGGAAACGCGAACCAGCAGGAGTCAACTGGAGGAGACCATTATTCAGCCCCTCAATGGTTTTCTTGTAAAGGAGCTGGGTTTCAACCCTCTGGTTGCAGAACATGACGGGATAAGAATAGACCAGCAAGGCATCAATGTGGATGCCCACGAATTTCACAGCTCAATCATAGAAGGGCTCAGGCTGCTGTCCTTCGGCAACCATGCCGCGGCACTCGATAAATTCGTCTGTGCTGATTCACTCTATGCCGGCGCCTATTTGCCCGGAATATCGGGGAAAATAATCACCAACACACGCAAAGAGCTGGAGTCTCTTTATACCGGACTGCGGTCATGGACGCTTTGCCGCTCGGACGGAAATCCGGCTGTCCGGACTGTAATGCATTAAATTAAGATGGGGCTTGACCGTCGCGGAGTACGATCAGCCCCGGCCGTCACCGCCAACTCAGCTTTCCCGCCCCATGATGGTTCTTTTGAGATTAGCCGATCAATCCAACAAAAAAAACTCATCACACCCGACCGCGCGGGATTGATGAGTTTTTTGGTTAAAGACAATATTGCGAAGCGTTCTATTACTAAAAACAGGCTTGGTAACGGTGCCGGCATCCGAATAACAAGGAGGCAGGATGTATTTTACAAATGCATTCTGTCTCCCTGCTACTTGTGAATACTTAAGATATTATGGCGCAGGCACGTTGATGTGGGCATTTACCATTGTAACCGAAGCATGCAGAGCTAGCGCCCTGCCATTCAGAGTCGTAATTTCGGTGTTTCCTGCTGTAGAGAACGAGGCTCCTGAAGAAGCTATTATGGTTCCCACCATGGTACCGCCGCCTGCTGCGTTAATCGTTGCGGCACTGCCGACCTGCCAGAATACGTTCTTGGCCTGAGCTCCATTGACCAGAATGACGCTCTGGGGGAATGCAGCTCCCGGGCCGCCTACCGTGAGGGTAGTCGCCATCTGGAAAACCCAGACTGAATTCGGATCACCGCGACCATCCAGATAAAGATCCCCGCTTTGTATCGCAAAGGAGCCTGGAGCAGATTTGTAGACGCCGGGGGCGAGGGTACGGTTGCCAAGCTGTCCGGCACCGCCTCCCAGTGTTGAAACATCAATTCCGCCTGGAAGTGCCGCAGGAGAGAGGTTGTCAAACGCGGTTTGCGCGGCGAGTGCGGCCGCCGATGCGATGACGTTAGGTACTGAGCCGGCAGGAGCGGTGGCTGTGTATATCGTTCCTTTCACGTTGCCGATATTGAGTGGCGTTTGAGTAAAAACGGCGCTCTTATCGTGGAATCCGGTGACTAAAGTAGAAGCTGCTGTGGTGCCGATATTCCCGTTAACTACGGTATAAATCCCCTGACTGGTCATCCCGGCCCCGCCACCAAAGACGCCGAACGTTGAGGCAGTTCCAAGGACGCCTGACTTAGAAGCGCTGGGCGGCTTAGAGGCTTTGTCATGATGATCCGAACCCGCGTAGACGAGCGAGCTGCTGATAACAACACCCAGAATCAACATAAATACGAGATAAGCTTTCTGTGTCTTGAACCTTTTCATAAAATCCCCTTTTAACAATTTATTTATTATGGTTAATTACTAATCTTCTTCTTCGCAACCTTCTTCTTTTCGCATTATTAAGAACATTCTCTCCTCCTTCGTATTTGATATATCCCCCATCCAAAATGATAAAAATTAGCTTTGGGTGAGTTGACCAGGATCATACGTTGGTAACGCATATAGCCTGCCAATACCTGAAGATTCGTAAGGCGAGTGTATTATTGTTTAATAACGGGGTATTAGCTTTTCAGGAGAGATTTCAAGGTCGAATGAAATAGTTCAATTGACCTCAGCATTTGGCGTAACCTCAATATATTGAGGGGCACTCTTAAATGTGGAGGGTGATCCACTCCTGAATCCGGGAGATTTCGGGGGAGGGTTCTTTTGAGATGGGCAGCGGCGTTGTCCTCATAGCCTTACCCCTCCAGACTCTTGGTCACAACTTCATAGACATCGCTCGGCAGATCAGGGACAGCCTGAATCCGCTGCAATTGCTGCTGCATCAGAATACTCCGCCCCTTCTCAAAACGACGCCAGGTGGTCAGCGGGGCAAGCAACTGCGAGGACACCTGCGGATTGACCGGAATCAGCCGGAGCAGTTGATCGGCCAGAAAGCGGTAGCCGGCGCCGCCCGGATCGTGAAAGCGCACCTGATTGTGCTGACTGAACGCCGCGACCAGGGAACGGAACCGGTTGGGGTTGGTCAACTCGAAGGCCGGGTGGTTCACCAGCGCCTGGAGTTCAACCAACGTGCCGGGCAGGGATGAGGTAGCCCGGAGCGAGAACCATTTATCGACAACCTGGCGATCTCCCTGCCAGCGGCGGTAAAAGTCGTCCAGAGCATCCGGGCGTTCGGGACAGTCGCAGGAGGCGAGCGGCGTCAGAGCGCCTATTGAATCGGTCATATTGTCCGCCCGCCGGTACTGCTGCAGGCAGAGGTCGATGTCGTCCTGCCCGCCGCCGCTCATCAGATAATCCAGGCAGATGTTCGCCAGACGCCGCTCGCCGGAGCGGCCATCGTCCGGGGCATAAGGGGATTCGCTCAGACTCCGGGCACGGACAGCAAGAAATTCATCCCTGAACTGCGCCGCCAGGGTACGGATAACTAACTGGCGGGCGGCGTGAATTGCCGCCGGATCGATCACCGGTACGAGTTCGGCAAGGTATTTTTCTGAGGGCAATGTCAACATCTCGGCCAGAAAGGCGCTATCCGGATGGCCGCTCGTGAGTGTTGTCCGGAATGCCCCGGCAAAGGCCGGGTCAAGAGTCAGTCCCCTCCCCTGCTGCACCTCGGCAACCAGCCCGAGAATGAGCTGCGACGCCATCAGCTGCCCCGCTTCCCAGCGACAGAAGGGGTCCGGTTCAAAGGTGGTCAGCAGGGCCAGCTGGTCATGCCGGTAGGGATAATCGAGTTTGACCGGCGCCGAGAAGCCGCGCAGCAGCGCCGGGACCGGTTCCTCGTCCAGACCGGTGAAACAGAAGGTCTCCTCGAATGCGCGGAGATGCAGGGTTCGCGTGGTATCCGTCCTTGAGGATTCTCCGGCCAGTGTCAGCGGCAGTTCTTCCCCCTTTCTGCCGAGCAGACCCAGATTCAGCGGGATATGCAACGCACTCTTGTCCGGCTGGCCGGGGGTTGCAGGACAGCTCTGGCTGACGGTCAGGGCAAAGGTTTTGTCTGCGCTGCTGTACGAGCCGCGGACGCTGAGCTGCGGAGTGCCTGCCTGGCTGTACCAGAGGGCAAACTGGTCGAGATCAAACGCTCCGGCTTCAGCCATGGTCGTTACAAAGTCATCAACCGTCACCGCCTTCCCGTCGAACCGTTCAAAATAGAGATCCATTCCGCGCCGGAACTGCTCTTGCCCTAGCATAGTGTGCTGCATCCGGACAAGTTCGGCCCCCTTGCTATAGACGGTCGCCGTGTAAAAATTGTTGATCTCGATGTACGAATCGGGACGCACCGGATGGGCCATCGGGCCGCCGTCCTCGGCAAACTGTGATGTCCGCAGGTTGCGAACGTCTTCAATCCGCTTCACCCCGCGCGACTGCATGTCCGACGAAAATTCCTGATCGCGAAAGACGGTCAGCCCCTCCTTCAGGGAGAGCTGGAACCAGTCGCGGCAGGTCACCCGATTGCCGCTCCAGTTATGGAAATACTCGTGGCCGATCACCTCTTCGATGGCACGGTAGTCTTCATCGGTTGCGGTGGCCGGGGTGGCAAGGACATAGCAGGAGTTGAAGATGTTGAGCCCCTTGTTTTCCATGGCCCCCATATTGAAATCATCAACCGCCACGATCATGTGGCGGTCGAGATCATACTCCCTGCCGTAGACCTCCTCGTCCCAGCGCATCGCCTTTTTGAGGGAACGCATCGCATGGCCGCACTTGGTGCGATTCAGCTCGTGCACGAAGATTTGCAGCGTCACATTCCGCCCGGAGCAGGTTGTGAAGCTGTCTTCGATACAAACCAGGTCGCCCGCCACCAGGGCGAACAGATAGCTGGGCTTTTTGAACGGATCGTGCCAGGTGGCAAAGTGACGGCCATCCTGCAGTGTCCCCCGCGCCCGGAGGTTGCCGTTGGAGAGCAGCACCGGATAACGGTCGCGATCGGCTATGATCGTAGTGGTGAAGAGCGCCAGGACATCGGGGCGGTCCGGGAAGAAGGTGATGGCGCGAAACCCCTCCGCCTCGCACTGGGTACAGAACATCCCGGCGGAACGGTAGAGCCCTTCCAGGGCGGTGTTGTCCTGCGGGCGAAGTTCCGTCGTCACCTGAAGGGTAAAGGCGGCCGGAACGCCGGAGATGGTCAACAGATCATCGGTGACGCTGTAGCGCTCCGGTGCGAGGGTAGCCCCGTCGAGCATCAACCCGCGAAGGGCAAGGTTTTTTCCGTTAAGAACGAGCGGACGAATGCCGTCTGAAGTGTCATGCTGTGCACGAAGCGCCAGCCGGGAGACGACAAGCGTCGTTTCATCGCCAAGCTCAAAGCGGAGGTCGATGCTGTCAACAGAGTAATCGGGCGGTGTGTAGTCGTTGCGATATATGGTGCGGTGGAGTGCTTCAGTCATTCCGGTCATCCTGTCTTTCAAAGTTGTGGCAGCAGTTTTTATTGATACATATCACAATCATCTGCGACTCATTCATTATTTTTATTGGTAAGCCCGCCCCGATTCTGGTAACAGTGTGGAGGTACGTCGCACGAGACAAAGGAGGGCAATGGATGGAAGAACCTATCACGTTCTGGCTTGACAATAAAATATGTTCTGGGTTCAAGATCGCGGAAATCGGCCTGCAAACCCTGGTGTCGTACCGCGACAAGTATTATGTCGTTGTAAAGGGGGCGGCGCTGATGAAAGGGGTCAGACCGCTGTACTATTCGAAGACATCCATGCCGCTGCTCTGGAAAAAGGCCATGAAAGGGATCCTCCCCCCGCCGGCTGCCGTAATCGAGCACGGTGACGACGAATTTCTTCCGGCGACTACATCGACTAAAAAGGAGCGCACCGCTATGAAAAAGAACACCTCTTCAGCACCGGAATTTTCCGAAGAGCAGCCTCCGGTTACTACCCCACCGCAGAGTGCACCAAAAAAAGCCGCCCCGGCAAAGACACCCGCCGAGATAAAACCGGTTAGAATCGCGCAATCCGTTGTTGCGACCACGTGTCCCTACTGCAATCACAAACAGGATCTGCCGATTGAAAAAGGGAAGAACGGCAAGCCGTTCTTTGCCACCTGCGCCAGGTGTTCAACCGACTTTGCCGTGCGTTTCGTGCCTGTCACCGTGTATCAGGCACAGGTGGCTGCGTTCAAATAATCCATACCAGAATATATCCGGGAGACCCCTCAATGAACAACAACGACATTTTGCGCAGGGTGCGCTACGCACTGGACATAAGCAATCCCGGCATGATCGAAATCTTCAGGCTGTCCGGCTGCACGCTGGAACTGCCTACCCTGCTCAAACTCCTGAAAAAGGAGGAAGAGGACGAGTTCATCTCCTGCAGCAATCCCATGCTCTCGTTTTTTCTCGATGGCCTGATCATCCACAAAAGAGGCCGACGGGAAGGAGATGACGGACAGCCTCCAAAACCGGATGCCTCGCTGAACAACAACGCCATCCTGAAAAAGCTGCGCATCGCCCTTGATTTGAAAGAGGAAGACATGCTTGCGATCATGAAACTGGCCGGTGTGGTCATCTCGAAATCTGAACTGAGCGCCCTGTTCAGAAACAAGGGGCATAAGCATTACAAGGAGTGCGGCGATCAGTTTTTGAGGAACTTCCTGCAGGGGCTGACGCTCCGCAACAGAAAAGTCGCATCGGAATAAACATTTCCCTGAATCCGTGACGGCGGAGTGCCGGAATGCGCGGAAAGCCGGAGCTGCCCGTCGCTTGTGCCGGAACAAGCCTGCATTGCCAGGCGTCCTCCGCTTCCTGGTCAATTAATCATGAAATTTTGAAGCTATAGGCGTTCCGGGCAAATGGAGGCACGGAGGCGTCACGGATTCAGGATATCCATATCATCAAAATTTGCTGACAGACGATTATCTTGGGCATTCCGGTTGACACATCCTGCTTTCTATATTATTCTTCACAACCCGTAAAATCCGGTCAATCAAGGGTTTAGCGGTATCAAACCAATCTCATCCGAGGACATCCACATGCGAAGCGACATGATAAAAAAAGGGCTCGAGCGGACCCCGCACCGCGCCCTGCTTAAAGGGACCGGTGTCCCGCAAAGTCAGATGGACAAGCCGTTTATCGGCGTGGCAACCAGTTTCACCGACCTGATCCCCGGACATGTCGGCATGCGCGATCTGGAGCGCTTCATCGAGAAAGGGGTCCACACCGGCGGCGGCCATTCCTTTTTCTTCGGCATTCCCGGAGTGTGCGACGGCATGGCTATGGGGCACAAGGGGATGCACTACTCCCTCCCGACCCGCGAACTTATCGCCGATATGATCGAGTCGGTGGCGGAGGCGCACCGCCTGGATGGCCTGGTGCTGCTGACCAACTGCGACAAGATCACCCCCGGCATGCTGATGGCGGCGGCACGGCTGAATATTCCCTGCATCGTTGTCACCGCCGGGCCGATGATGAGCGGCCGCGGCCAGGAGGGGCGCCAGTACTCGTTCGTCTCGGATACATTCGAGGCGATGGCCCGCTACAAAGCCGGGGTCATCAGCGACAAGGAGCTGCAGGTCTGCGAGGACAACGCCTGTCCGGGCATGGGTTCCTGTCAGGGGCTCTTCACAGCCAACACCATGGCGATCCTGACCGAGACGCTTGGCATGAGTCTGCCGCGCTGCGGCACCGCCCTGGCCGTTTCGGCGCTTAAACGCCGCATCGCCTTTGCGTCGGGGGAGAAAATAGTCGAGCTGGTTCATAACGACGTCAAGCCGCGCGACATCATGACCCGGGCCGCCTTTGAGAACGCGATCCGCGTCGATCTCGCCCTTGGCGGCTCTTCCAATACCGTACTGCACCTGCTGGCCATTGCCCACGAAGCCGGTGTCGAGCTGCCTCTGGAACTGTTTGACGAACTGGGAAAAGCTACGCCGCAGCTGGCATCGATGAATCCGGCCGGCGAGTATTTCATGGAAGATCTTGATGTCGCCGGAGGCGTCAGCGGTGTCATGAAACAGCTTGGAGACAAAATTCACGATACGCCCACACTGTTCGGCCTTACGACCCATCAACTGGCCGAGAGCATCCAGAATGTGGACGAGGAGGTTATCCGCCCGCTTGGGAATCCGATAAAGAAGGAAGGTGGCATCGCCATCCTCTCCGGAAACATCGCTCCCAAAGGGGCCGTCGTCAAGCAATCGGGCGTTTCCGACGCGATGATGAACTTTGAAGGCATTGCTCGCTGCTTTGACGCCGAAGAACTGGCTATGGCAGCCATCATGGAAGGCAAAATCAAGTCCGGCGACGTCGTTGTGATCCGCTACGAAGGCCCAAAAGGCGGCCCAGGCATGCGTGAGATGCTAGCTCCGACCGCCGCCATCATGGGGATGGGACTGGGGGACAGCGTGGCGCTGATCACCGATGGCCGTTTTTCCGGGGGCACCCGCGGCCCCTGTATCGGGCACATCTCACCGGAAGCCGCCGAAGGGGGGCCAATCGCCCTGGTGAAGGATGGCGATCGAATTCTGCTCGATATTCCTAACCGGCGGCTGGAACTGCTGGTGGACGAGGCGACTCTGGCGACACGCAGGGCAGGATGGAAAGCGCCGGAGCCGAAGATCAAAGGGGGGTGGCTGGCACGCTACGCCAAGGTGGTCACCTCGGCACATACCGGAGCGATTACGACTGCTGATTAAAAAAATCTAAACCAGTCAGACCAGTCTGACTAGTCGGACCTGTCAGACAACTTCAACATCAGGCTTGAGGTGAAATTACTTTCACAGAGGTTACTTATGAAAATGAACGGTGCACGAATAATGCTGGAATGTTTGAAAAAAGAGGGCGTGGATACCGTTTTCGGCTACCCCGGCGGTACCGTCATCAATCTGTATGACGAGCTCTTCAGCTTTAAAGCGATAAATCACATCCTGCCGCGGCACGAGCAGGCCGGCACCCATGCCGCCGACGGCTATGCCCGCGCCACCGGCAGAGTCGGCGTGGCAATTGCCACCTCCGGCCCCGGTGCGACCAATACGGTTACCGGCATTGCAACGGCATACATGGATTCGATCCCGATGGTCATCATCACCGGGCAGGTACCGACGGCGCTGATCGGTAACGACGCCTTCCAGGAGGTCGATATAATCGGCATTACCCGCCCCTGCACAAAGCACAGCTTTCTGATACGTGATGTCAAGGATATCGCCATGACCATGAAGAAGGCGTTTTATATCGCCCGTAGCGGGCGTCCCGGACCGGTTCTGGTCGATTTTCCCAAGGATGTCCAGATGGCCCTGGGTGAATTCCATTATCCTGAAACGGTTGAAATCCGCAGCTACAAGCCCAACCTAACCGGCCATCCCCGTCAGGTGGAAAAAGCAGTCGCCATGATTCTCGACTCACGCCGCCCGGTCATGTATGTCGGCGGTGGTGCGGTACTTGGCGATGCGGCGGAGCAACTGACAACACTGGCACGCAAGTTGACCGTGCCCGTCACCACGACCCTGATGGGGCTCGGGTCGTTTCCGGAAAGTGATGAGCTCTCACTCGGCATGCTCGGTATGCACGGTTCCTACTGCGCCAATATGGCGATGACCAACAGTGACCTGATCATCGCCATCGGGGCACGTTTTGATGATCGTGTTACCGGCAAGCTTTCGACGTTTGCTCCGCACGCAAAAATCATTCATATCGATGTTGACCCGACATCGATAAAAAAGAATGTCCGTGTTGACCTGCCGATCGTCGGCGACGTCAAGGACGTGTTAAACAAGATGATCAAACAGGCCGACAAAAGCAGTGAGAAGCTGACGGAGTTTGTCGCGGCTCTGGATTCATGGCATGCTGACATTGCCGGCTGGAAGGAAAAGCATCCGATCGGCTACAAGCAGAGCAGCACCGTGATCAAGCCGCAGTTTGTCATCCAGAAACTGCGCGAGTTGTCCGATGACGACGCCATCATCTCGACCGATGTCGGCCAGCATCAGATGTGGACGGCCCAGTTTTTTCAATTCAACAAGCCCCGTACGCTGCTTACCTCGGGTGGACTAGGCACGATGGGGTTCGGTCTGCCTGCGGCAATGGGCGCTCAGGCCGCTTTCCCGAACCGTCAGGTCATCACGATCTGCGGCGACGGCGGAATCCAGATGAATATCCAGGAGATGGCGACACTGGTACAGAACAAGCTTCCGGTCAAGATCGTCATCCTCAACAATAATTTCCTCGGCATGGTGCGGCAGTGGCAGGAGCTGTTCTTCGACAAACGCTACTCATCCACCTGCATGGAACTGCCGATCGACTACATCAAGCTGGCGGATGCCTATGGAGCAAAAGGGTTTCTGGCCACAAAACCGGGTGATGTCGAATCTGTCATTAAAAAGGGTTTCAAGGAGAACGGGCCGGTGATCATGGAGTTCAGGATTGCCCGCGAGGAAAAAGTGCTGCCGATGGTTCCGGCCGGTGCGTCGCTGAATGAAATGGTACTGAACGCCTGACCCTGTAATCAGCTTACTATTGAGGGGATAAAGATATGCAACATACAATATCGGTTATAGTAGAAAACGATTTCGGGGTACTCTCCCGTATTGCCACGCTTTTTTCCGGCCGCGGGTTCAATATTGATTCGCTTTCGGTAGCCCCTACCAACGAGGACGGTCTGTCGCGGATGACTATCGTCACGCGGGGCGATGCGCAGATCCTTGAGCAGATAAACAAACAGCTCAACAAGCTGATCGACGTGCTCAAGGTTCTTGATTTTACCGGCGGCAGCGCCGTAGAGCGCGAGCTGTGCCTGATCAAGGTCTCCGCCGAGGATGATGCCAGGGCCGAGGTCTTGCGGATCGTAGATATCTTCCGGGCTAAAATTATCGACGTCACCCCGAAATCATATACGATCGAGGCGACCGGCAATCCTCTCAAGATTGATGCAATTCTGGAACTGCTGAGACCGCTTGGCTTGAAGGAGGTTGTCCGCACCGGATCGGTTGCCATCGGTCGCGGCGCCAAGGGGTGGAACGGGTAGGAGAACGGGAAGTTGTTGCGTTATTGTTCCAGCCGCCTGGAAACGGGCGGCTTTTTTCGTTCGGATAGAAGGATTTCTCCTGCGACCGAGGTCAAAACAGCTATTTACGTTGACAGTCGTGGCTGAATGTAGTATTTATTTCGTTCGTTTTGCGTATTATGTCTGACCGGTTTGCCGGATATTTTTGCATGGAGGATGTACCAACATGAACGTTTATTACGATCGTGATTGTGATCTGAAATTGATTAAGAAGAAAAAAGTTACCATAGTCGGTTACGGCTCCCAGGGTCATGCCCATGCCTGCAACCTCAAGGATTCCGGGGTTGATGTGACTGTGGCGCTGCGTAAAGGGTCGACCTCCGCTGTCAAGGCGAAGAATGCGGGGCTCAAGGTGGCAACCGTTGCCGAAGGTGTAGCCTCTGCTGATCTGGTGATGATCCTGACACCTGATGAGTTCCAATCGGCTCTCTACCGCGACGAAATCGCGCCGAAACTCAAAAAAGGGGCCACCCTGGCTTTTGCCCACGGTTTCGCCATTCACTACAACCAGATCGTGCCGCGCGCCGACCTCGACGTCATCATGATCGCCCCCAAGGCTCCCGGTCACACGGTCCGCTCCGAGTTTGTGAGGGGTGGCGGGATTCCTGACCTGATCGCCGTCTATCAGGATGCGTCCGGCAAGGCCCGCAATGTGGCCCTATCCTACGCCAGCGCTATCGGTGGCGGTCGTACCGGCATCATCGAAACAACCTTCAAGGACGAGACCGAGACCGACCTGTTCGGAGAGCAGGCCGTACTCTGCGGCGGAGCTGTAGAGTTGGTGAAGGCTGGCTTCGAAACCCTGGTGGAAGGCGGCTATGCCCCGGAAATGGCCTATTTCGAGTGCCTGCATGAGCTCAAGCTGATTGTCGACCTGATGTATGAAGGCGGCATCGCCAACATGAACTACTCCATCTCCAACAATGCTGAATACGGCGAATACGTCACCGGACCGCGTGTGATCAACGACCAGAGCCGTGCAGCCATGAAAGAGTGCCTGAACAATATCCAGAATGGCGATTATGCCAAGCGGTTCATTCTTGAAGGAGCGTCGAACTACCCCGAGATGACGGCACGTCGTCGCCTCAATGCCGCCCACCCGATCGAGGTAGTCGGGGAAAAGCTGCGGAGCATGATGCCCTGGATCAAGAAAATCGTCGACAAGACCAAAAACTAATTCCACGACGCGAATTCAGACACCCCTCTTCCTCCAGGAGAGGGGTGTCTTCGCATTTTAGTAAGTTAGAAATATTTTCTGTGCTTTTTTTGGCAGAAAATATTTTCGTTAACATACTTATCCTGTTTTAACAGGGCTAGGCAGGTTCATGAATAATTCATCACCGTTTGCTAAAGAAGGTTATCCATTCATCGCTTATTCCGTCGGGCTAACAGTACTGCTGTCAGTTGCTGCCTGGAGACTCTGCTCGACAGTACTGTATATTCCGGCTACACTTGCCTTGCTCGTGACGCTGTTCGTGCTCTATTTTTTTCGCGATCCGGAACGAAAGGTTCCCGCCGATTCTGCCGCGGTAGTTGCTCCCGCAGACGGCACCGTCATCATCGCCGAACGGGTTACCGAAACCCCACTTGGCACAGAAGCTCTGAAAATCAGCATCTTCATGTCGGTTTTCGATGTTCATGTCAACCGGATCCCTTTTGGCGGAACGGTTATTGACACATTTCATCATCAGGGGAAGTTCTTTGACGCCCGCGATGGGCGCGCCTCCTTTGAGAACGAGCGCAATGGCATCGTACTGGAGATTGCCGATGGTGTTCGGATAGCGTTTGTGCAGATTGCCGGCCTGGTGGCGCGCCGGATCATCAGTTATCCACGAATCGGCGATTCTCTGGTACGTGGAGAACGGTATGGCTTGATTCGCTTCGGCTCACGGGTAGATATCTATCTGCCACCGCAAATTGAACCTCTGGTAAAACCGGGTGACAGAGCTGTAGCCGGAGAAACCGTGCTGGCCAGAATCGTGTGATCAAGGATGCGACCTCATGAGTATTGAAACCGTGGACGAGATGAGCGAAAAAAAGGAAAGCATGAAGCGGGGCATCTATATTCTGCCCAACCTTGTGACCGCCGCAAGCTTGTTTGCGGGTTTTTACAGCATGGTGTCAACCTTGAACGGCAACTACGGTACGGCAGCAATCTGGATCTTTATCTCCGCGGTATGTGACGGCCTTGATGGCAAGGTCGCCCGCTTGACCGGCACTACCAGTAAATTCGGTGTCGAGTTCGATTCTCTGGCCGATCTGGTTGCCTTTGGTGTTACTCCGGCTCTCCTCATGTATTCCTGGGCGCTCAAACCCTTCGGCAGACTCGGATGGGTGGCGGCATTCCTGTTTCTTGTCTGCGGTGCCCTGCGGCTTGCCCGTTTCAATGTGCAGGTAGATACCGTTGAAAGTAAACGTTTTGTCGGACTTCCGATCCCGGCGGCGGCTAGTATGGTCGCTTCGACGGTGCTGCTGTTTACTCACTTCGGATGGCCAAGTTCCTTTAAAAAGCTTGCCATACTCGGGCTTATTTATCTGCTTGCGTTCCTGATGGTTTCAAACTTCAGATACTATTCATTTAAAGATCCCGCCTTTATAAAACGACAGCCATTCGGTTTTTTGCTGCTTGCGGTGGTGCTGCTGATTGTGATCGCCGCCGAGCCGGTGGTCATGACATTCGCTGTACTCCTGCTGTATATCCTTTCCGGCCCGATCGATTTTTTAGTTACATGGCCGAGGCGCCGCAGACTGGAAAAAGCTGTACATAAGGGGCATGAGGCTTTGAACAGGGAAGGTGATGTTTAGGAATTAATGTTGAAGGTTGAAGGTCATTCGATTAAAACTGTTTGGTCGTGCAGAAGGTCTTGCTAACAGTCTTCAGCCTTCAGTCTATCAACCTGAGTAGTTACTCTTAATCGATGTCAAAAAGCCGGCAGTTTATAGCATCAGGCGTTATGACCAGAACGGCATAACTGCGGTGTTGGCAGGCATTTGAAAGCGTACCGGGATTTGCAAGCAACAGACCTGCATGATTCTCACACACTCCTTGGTGAGTATGGCCGAACAAGACCGCGTCAACCCCGATTTCCTCAGCTCTTCGCCGTAACCTTGCCAGTCCGGACTTTACCTGATATGCATCGCCGTGGGTCAACAGAATCCGCTTTCCCTCACACTCCCACACATGCTCACGCGGAGCATTTGACCCGGAGTCACAGTTGCCGGCAACATTAATGACCGGGACATCGAGGGCTTCACGCAACAATTCGACATCGGAGCATCCGTCCCCCAGATGTATGACCACATCAACCGGTTCGGCTCTGGTGAGGGCGGTAAAGACCCGGCCAGTGTTCCCATGGGTATCGGAAATGACAAGAACTTTCATCGTCTGACTGTAGCAGAAGTGTTTATTTCCCTAAAGATAAAATTGCAAGGTGTCTGAATATGTCAAAAAAAACCGTCATAATTGCCGTTGCCGTACTTGCTTCGGTCATTCTTCTGTTTGCACTGTCCGTAAAAATTGCTGCGACGATTATCGGTACCGGGGATACGTCCTTGACGAGCAAGGAAGGGGTCGGACTTGTTGAGGTAAAAGGGATG
>DATNCC010000097.1:0-7987 GCA_035571735.1 Dongiaceae bacterium
GGCAAAGATGCAAAGCTTTCCGCTTTCGTCGCCTATCCCGAACGCAAGACAAAGGCGCCGCTCGTGATCGTCATCCACGAAGTCTACGGCCTGACCGACTGGGTCCGCGCCGTGGCGGACCGTCTGGCCGGCGAGGGTTTCATCGCCATAGCTCCTGATATGCTGTCGGGAAAAGGGCCTGGTGGCGGCGGAACCGACCGTTTCGCCGGCCGTGACGACGTCGTCAAGGCGGTGCGGGGCGTGTCGGCGCCGGAAGTGGTGACCATGCTGGATGCGGTAAGCCGCTACGGAAGAGGCCTGCCGGCGGCAACCGGCAAATTCGGCGTTATCGGCTTCTGCTGGGGAGGCGGCCAGAGTTTTCACTACGCAACCGCACAACCCGATCTTGGCGCCGCCGTGGTCTATTACGGCACGTCCCCCCTGCCGGAGGCGCTGGGTACGGTCCGTGCGCCCGTTCTCGGTCTCTACGGCGAGGACGATGCACGCGTGAACACCACGGTGGGGCCAGCGGCGGCAAGGATGAAGGAACTGGGCAAGACGTTTGTCAGCCACACCTTCAAGGGGGCGGGACACGGGTTCCTGCGGGCCCAGGAGGGACGGGACGGCGCCAACCTGGAGGCGTCCCGGAAAGCCTGGCCCGCGACCATCGAGCACCTGAGAAGGTATCTGGAGTGAGAAACCATTCAACCAGCGGAAACGGCAACTTGACCTTGGTTTAGTTTCATATTTCATTTTCAGAGAGGAGAAATGTATGAACAAGGAAAGAGATATCATCCTGGTAACCGGTGCAACGGGAAATCAAGGCGGCGCCATAGCTCAGCAGCTGCTGTCGAAAGGATATCGGGTGAGGGCAATGACTCGAAACCCCGACAGTGAAAAATCCAGGGCCCTGGCAAAGCTCGGCGCCGAAGTCGTACGGGGAGAATTCGACGAGCCGCAATCCCTGGAGCGAGCTCTGGAAGGGGTCTGGGGGGCGTATTCGGTACAAAACACCTGGGAATCCGGCGTTATTAGGGAAGAGGAGCAGGGGAAGCTCTTTGCCGAAATTGCCAGAAAAAAAGAGGTCGCGCATTTTGTCTATTCGTCGGTCGGTTCGGCCCACCGCGATACCGGGATTCCGCATTTCGATAACAAATGGCGGATAGAACAGAAAATACGTTCGCTCGCTTTTCCTTCATACACGATTCTACGCCCCGCTTTTTTCATGGATAATTTCGTCTCACCATGGTTCAAGCCCGGATTGATGGAGGGAAAGCTGAAGACCGCCTTAAAACCGGATACGGTGCTGCAGATGAACGCGGTGGAAGACATCGGTAAATTCGGTGTGATGGCCTTTGAGAACCACGAGCGGATGAATGGCGTCGAACTCGACTTCGCCGGGGACCAGCTAACGATGCCCGAAACAGCGGCAATAATCGGCAAGGCGATGGGCAAAGAGGTATCATTTGAGAGGACGCCGATAGAAGAGGTCCGAAAGTGGAGCGAAGATTTTGCCGTCATGCTCGAGTGGTTTGACCGCGTCGGTTATTGTGCCGATATCGATGCCCTTGAGAAAAATTACGGCGTAAAGCTTGTCAAACTTTCCGAGTGGGCAACCAAAGCCGACTGGAGATAGCGGGTTAAGGAGGGCCGGAATTGGAGGGGCTGAATAACAGCCCCTCCAATTTCAGAATAACTTCAGATTTTCCAGCGCCTTGAGCGGCTGATTATTAAAGGAGTTCCGTTCCGCACGCTCAACCGGTTCCACGGCAGGCCCCGAAGGTGCCGGCCGGCAGGTTTCATCCTGCACGCATACCACCTCCTGCTCCCCATCCATCTCCCCGTCCATCCCGTTGCTCTTGAAAAAATAGCGGTCATAAAGCCGGTGATGCGCGGTCCAGCGTGAGGTTGAAGCGCTCTCCTTGGCGATGTGTGCCCTGATGCCGTTGATCTTCGAGTCCAGATCATCCAGATAATTAAGGATCGTCGCCTCTATCGTCTTGGGGCGCTTGGGTGATCCGTATTCGTACTGGCCATGGTGGGAAAGCAGCATGTGTTTGAGCAGCAGCGCAAGTTCACGCGGGAAACCCTCTACCTGACGGATCTTTTCATCGACCAGTTCCACTCCGATCGTGATGTGCCCCAGCAGTTTGCCGGCATCGGTATAATCAAAGGCCCGCTCGAAACTCATCTCGTAGATCTTGCCGACATCATGCAGCAGCGCCCCGACCACCAGGAGGTCCTCGTTGATCCCGCCATAGAGCGGCACAATGTTCTTGACCAGTTTGACCAGCGAAAGCGAATGCTCCAGCAGTCCCCCCAGATAGACGTGATGCATTCCCTTGGCGGCCGGAGCCTGACAGTACAGCCCCATAAACGGCTCATCAGCCAGAAAGGTCTCCATCAACCCCTTCAGATGGGGATTGCCAAGCTCGGCAACCGTGTCGGTCAACTCCTGCCGCATCTCGGCGCCGTCACGCGGCGACTCGGGGAGAAAATCGGCCAGCACTACCTGCTCCTCGGGCACCTTGGCGATCTCGGCAATAACGACCTGCATCTTGTTCATGTATACCGAGGCCTTGCCACGCACCTTGACGAAATCGTCCTTGTCGAACTGTTTGTCGAGCAGTTCCGTGTTGTCCCATACCTTGGCTTCAATATCGCCGCTCTTATCCATCAGGCGCAGGTTCATATACGGCTTGCCGTTCTTGGCCATGGCCAGGATCTTGTCCTTGACCAGAAATACGGCATTGACCGGATCACGGTCTTTGATCTCACTGACGAACTGTTTTGACACGCGATTCTCCTCTATTCCGCCTTGGTAATAAACAATGTCGACGTTAGCACGATGAAGGATCAATGTACAAGATCAGAATCAGACATGTACGCAATCGGCGCTCGGGGCATTAATTAAATGCTTGCTTTTTAATTCCAAAGCATATATGGTGTCAAATTGTTGTGCCACATGAAGCAGCGGTATGGTGTCCGTTGTTTCTCTTTTGATCATCGCATTCTGCCCCCCCTGTACCTTCAATCCATCTTCAATCCCGATTGAAACAAGCAGACCGTACGGCAGGCGAAGATTTATTGTCTGCCCGCACGTTACTGCATTTACCTTTCCCGGAATCATCTGTTTGATTCCCCGGTCCGTGTGCGCTTTTATCTTTACACCGCTCTAGACAAAGGAATCAACATGACGTTTGCAGAACTGGGCCTTAATCCGGCCATCCTCCAGGCTATTACCGCCTGCGGTTACACAACCCCGACCCCCATCCAGGAACAATCAATCCCGCTGGTACTGGCAGGTAACGACCTGATCGCCACCGCCCAGACCGGTACCGGCAAGACCGCCGCCTTCGTGCTGCCGGCCCTGGAACTCCTGACGAAAAAATCGACTCTTCCCGGCAAGGGACCGCGTATTCTGGTTTTGGCGCCGACTCGTGAACTGGCCGGCCAAGTCATGGAGTCCGCCCGCAACTACGGTCGCGGTATCCGTCCCCGCTGCGGCACGCTCCTGGGCGGTATGCCCTACCGTGAGCAGCTGCGCCTCCTTTCCACTCCGGTCGATATCATCGTCGCCACCCCCGGACGCCTTGTAGACCACATCGAGCGCGGCAGCATCCGTCTCGACCGCCTGGAAATGCTGGTTCTCGATGAAGCGGACCGCATGCTGGATATGGGTTTCAGCGAAGATATCAACAAGATCGTTGAGCGTACCCCTTCAAATCGCCAGACCTTGATGTTCACCGCCACCATGGAGGGCGACATCGCGCGGCTGGCCGAGAAGATGATGCGTGAACCGAAGCGGATACAGCTGGCCGTCAGCACGTCGTCGCATGCACTGATCGAGCAGCGCCTGCATGTTACCGACAACCTGAATCACAAGAAAGAGCTCCTCAATCATCTGGTCAGCGATGCCGAGCTGACTCGCGCCATCATCTTTTCCGCCACCAAACGCGATGCCGACGAGCTGTCCCGCGAGCTCTCCCGCAACGGCTACCCTGCAGCCGCCCTTCACGGCGACATGACCCAGATGGCCCGCAACAAGACTATTGACCGTATGCGTCGCGGCGGCATCCGGCTGCTGGTGGCCACCGATGTTGCGGCCCGCGGCCTGGACGTAACCGGCATCAGCCATGTCATCAACTTTGACCTGCCCCGTTTTGCCGAAGACTATGTCCACCGGATCGGCCGCACCGGCCGCGCCGGAGCAACCGGGATCGCCATCTCCTTCGCTTCGGCGGGCGAACGCAATTACCTGGAGCGCATCGAGCGCTTCATCGGAAAAAAACTGCCGGAGCTGCAGATCGCCGGACATGAACCGACGACAACCCTCCGCAAACCGGCGGGCCGGAGCGGCGGTCCCCGCAAAAGCGGTCCCGGCGCCCCTTCCGGCCGCTTCGGCAAACCTGCAGGCGGTCGTGACGGCCAGGCAAAACCCTGGAGCAAATCGGCAAAGCCTGCCGGGAGTGCCCCGCGCAGCACGCCCAAGCCACGGCAGGAGCCGGTAATCGAGTACCGCTCAAGGCGTCCGCAGGCGTAGTTCCGACGTTACACAATCAATAATCAAAGACCTCCGGGGTGGTGAATCCCGGAGGTCTTTTGTTTTCAATCCCGTATTTTTCGTGAATATTCGTGTTTTTCGTAGACTACAACT
Source organism: Dongiaceae bacterium (assembly GCA_035571735.1). Taxonomy (GTDB): domain Bacteria; phylum Desulfobacterota; class Desulfuromonadia; order Geobacterales; family Pseudopelobacteraceae; genus JACRCG01. Next base: position 4,637 of record DATNCC010000097.1, read on the forward strand.
ATTTTTGCCTGAACCTTACTTTTTCTCAAGCTTCCCCTTCAACTGGCCACAGGCCGCCGAAATATCCCCGCCCCGGCTGTCACGGGTGATGACCGTCACGTGGCGGTCGATCAGAAACTTGTGAAAGGCATCGATGGCAGCCCGGGTCGGCGCCTTGAAACTGCACCCTTCGTGCTCGTTGAACGGGATCAGGTTGACCTTGTTGGGAATATCGCTGATCAGTCTCAGCAACCGCTTGGCATCTTCCAGCGAATCGTTTATCCCTCCCAGCATGACGTATTCGAAGGTGACCTTGCGCCGCCCCGGAAGCGGAAACTCCTTGCAGGCTTTCAGAAGCTCCTTGAGTGGATAGCTCCGGTTAACCGGCATGACCCGGTTCCGGAGTTCGTCCGTCGTGGCATTCAGCGACACGGCCAGATTGACGTTCGGAATTTCCCGCCCCAGGCGGGCCATCTCGGGCACGAGGCCGCAGGTGGATACGGTCACCCGCCGGTTGGAGAGCTGCAGCCCGTTGCCGTCGATCATGATCTGAATTGCCGGGATGACGTTGTCAAGGTTGTGCAAGGGTTCGCCCATCCCCATCAGGACGATATTGCGGATATCCGCCGGCGATTGTGGTTGCCCGTCGTCACTATCGTCGCCATCATCAATAATTCCGAGACCTACACCCTCGGCTGCCGAAATGGCGGGCGGATTCCTGACCAGATCCCGCTTCACGGCCATGATCTGATTGACGATCTCGGCCGTGGTCAGGTTGCGGGTCAGCTTGAAGGTGCCGGTCAGACAGAACTCGCACGCCATCGCACAGCCAACCTGGGACGAGATGCAGAGGGTGTTGCGCCCCTCGATCGGGATCAGCACCGATTCGACCGCATTGCCGTCTCCCAGATTGAAGAGGTACTTGCGGGTCCCGTCGCTCCCCTCCTCCACCGCTTCGGGTTCGAGATTGCTGATGAAAGCCGTTTCTGTCAGTTCCGTACGGAGAGCCTTGGAGATATTGGTCATCTCCTCGAAGGAATGGGCATCCTGCTGGTATATCCATTTGAATACCTGGAGGGCGCGGAAGCGCTCCTTGCCCTGCCCCTGGAGGAATTGCTCCAGAGCGGGGAGAGTCAGGTTTTTCAGGTCGATTTTTTCGGTCATTTTTTTTCAATCGGACTTTCATGTGGATTTGTCGGCGGCGTATCTCCCGGTTGCTGTGCAGGCACAGCACCCGGTTCTTCCTTCTTTTCCGTTTCGGTTTCCGGAGCCTTTTCACCTAAATCTTTCCCGGCCGACGACAGCGACGCAAACACCGGCGGCGTGCTGATGAGCTCGTCAACCTTCTGCTGCATCCGCCCGACATTGGGCGACTGCGCCAGGGCCGCCTGATACTCCGCTTCGCCGAGAACTCCCTTCTGGCGCAACAGCCGCAGGATCATGTCGGAGCGCTTCAGAACCTTGCCCAGGTTCTTGTAGGGATTGTAGGCCACACGCGGGCCGGGGAGCATGGCGGCCAGAAAGGCACATTCGCGGGGGGACAGCGCCGACGCCGGCTTGCCGAAATAATACTGCGCCCCGTGGCCGATGCCGTACACCATCGGCCCCAGCTCAACCACGTTCAGATACAGCTCGATGATGCGCCCCTTGGTCAGCTCCTGCTCCATCCGGTACGCCAGATAGATTTCCTTGAGCTTGCGGGTGATGGTCTTTTCCCGCGAAAGGAACAGGTTCTTGGCGGCCTGCTGGGTAATGGTCGAGGCGCCCCTCTTCAGGCTCTTTTTCTCCAGGTCGTACTTGATGGCGTTCTTGATGGCTTTGACATCAAAACCTTCATGCTTGTAGAAGTTGGCGTCCTCCGCCAGAATCACCGCCCACTTCATCTCGGCCGGTATTCGACTCGACGGAGCCCAGTAGCGGTTTTTCGGCCCGACCACAAACGGATGGTAGTCACCCTGCCAGTCTCGGACCTGGATGGTGGTAGAGAATTTTTTATCGGCCAGATCGGAGACCGGAGGCATCAGGGACAGGGAAATAGCGATGTAGGCCAGATAGGCAATGATGGCCAGTATCATGTAGAAGATGAACTTTTTCATGGGATGTTACTTGTAGCAGAATATGGCATCGGCAGGAACTATTTTTGTGTTCCGGGCCTGTCGGAGTGCTGCGTCTCAGCCGATACCAGCTCAACGGTCACATTTCCCAAAGGGGTTGCCGTTTCCACCCTCACAGGCACCTTGTTTTCATCGTTGGTGAGCCAGATCATCATGTCTCCCGTTCTCCTGAATATCTCCTTCTGCTTGACATGACGCAACAGCAGGCAATCCACCTTGTTGAAGTTGCGCAGCCGGACCTCCTCCCGACGCAAAATTTCAACGGGAACCGGCGCATAGTTATCGCCGTCGTAAATATGCAGTATTTCCGTTTTTCCGGCCTGTAACTGCCGGGTCCTGAGATAATAAAATGAGGAAAGGGTATCGAGCACCTCGCTGTTTGGTATGGTCTCATTCGAGTGCCGATTCCGGGTGCGGTCGATCCAGAACACGCGTTTGTCCCTCAGAAATATGGTAAAGCCGATGTCGCTGCTGAAACTGCCTTCCTGCTGCCTGATCTTGGTTATGATGAAGTTGCCGGCGATGTGCCTGGTCTCCATGATATCATCGACGGGGTATATGCTTGACAGGGCGGCATTTGACCTGGTTCTCAGGGATAACCGGACCTCGCCGTTTTCGTTTTTTGCTTCCAGTTCCACGCTCCCCACCGGGACGCCCAGCATGCTGATCTGATAGGAGAGCTTTTCATTTCTTGATGGTAAAAATTCGCCTGCGGTTCTGAGCGGAGGAGGGAGTGCCGTTGCTGCCGCAATGTGCCGTGAGGCGACCGGCTGCGGGGCTGTTGCCGGTTCACTGATCCGGGCAATAATATCGGTCTTTTCTTTGCCGATTACAGCAGGCCCGAGACTCTTCGGTTCGACCTGGCTTTCGGGTGCTGCCGGAGGCGTACTGACTTCCCCGCCCTGTGCCTGGTCATGGGTCCCATCGTCGATTGCACCTTCCGCAACGCTGTCTGTTTGGACGATCTTCCGGCTGTCGGTACCCATGGCCGGTGCGGCGTCAACACCCGACTTTGCCAAGTCTACCATCGCGGCCTGCAGGGGGGCAACCGGCGCGGCAAAATTGTAGTTCCCGAATCTTCCCAGTGAAACCAGTACAAGCAGGTGCACCAGAACGGACAACCCAAAATAGACGGTCAATTTCCGGATTTTTTCAGTTTGTGTGCTCATCAGTCCCGAAAAATTGAATTAAATAGGCGCAATGCTTCCGCGTGAATGTTGATTCTATCAGACACTCCCTTTCCGGACCACAAAAAACC
>DATNCC010000098.1:0-12078 GCA_035571735.1 Dongiaceae bacterium
GAGAACCGGATGAAGTGCGGCCTGGGCAAATGCGGCCGCTGCAATGTCGGCAATGTCTATGTCTGCAAGGACGGCCCGGTCTTTACCGCAGCACAGGTAAAAGCCATGCCGATGGAGTTCTGAAATGGCCACAACCGGAAAGAATTACAAGAAAAGAGCATCGAAGCGCAGTGTAAAATCAGGCAAGCCCGTGATGTCATCGGTTGTTACATTTCGAGTCTCTGACGAGGAAAAAGAACGCATTGACGAAATCATGACTGAACTGGATATAAAGCGCTATTCCGATATAATGAGAATGGCCTTGCAGATGACAAGACCGGATTTCAGATACATTCAGGTGAACATGCCATGAGAAAAGATAATCCCGCCAACTTCACAACTGAAACAAGCTCATCCAATGCCGCACTCCGGGATTTCCCCACAAAGCTGTTTGTAGAAACGACAACCCGCTGCAACCTGAACTGTTTCATGTGCGTCAAACAAAACCGGGGAAGCGAAGTTTGCGAAGGCGATTTTTCGCCTGAGCTGTTCGCTCGCCTTGAGACCTCTTTTCCACACCTCGAGGCGCTCATCCTTAACGGCATCGGCGAACCGCTGCTGAATCCTCACCTGGAGTCGTTCATCCGGAGGGCTAAAAAGCTGATGCCGTCATCCGGCTGGATCGGTTTCCAGTCAAACGGGGTCCTGATGACGCACCTTCGCGCCGTGTCTCTTGTTGACGCCGGGCTGGACAAGGTCTGCATCTCCATCGACGCGATCGCTCCCGAGCAGTTCAAGGAACTGCGCGAGGGCGGCGATGTGGATGACGTGGACACTGCGTTATCAGCCCTGAATAACGCCAGGGTCCTGTGCAACCGGCCTGAAGTCAAGATCGGCGTCGAGTTCGTGGCGATGAGAAGCAATATCAGGGAGCTTCCGGCAACTCTCGAGTGGGCGGCCCATCGCGGGGCGAGTTTTGCCATTGTCACCCATGTGCTCCCCTACGACGAACTGCACGCCCATGAAGCGGTGTTCTGCAACATTACCGATCAGGCGCTGGCACTCTATAATACCTGGCGCCGCAAGGCAATTGACGCCGGTATCGATATCCAGCGTTACTCCGAAGTGCGCTGGAAATACGCCCGCACAGAGGAAGAGCAGGCGGTCGTAGATATGGTCGAAGCGATGAAAGCCGCAGCAGAGCAGCAAGGTATCATGCTCGACATTAAAAAGATCCTCCAGCTGGAGCACCAGAGGCTGGACGAGATTACCGATATTTTTGCAGCGGCAGAGGAGGTGGCCGGCAGGACCGGCCTGGAGCTGCGCTTGCCGGAGGTAGCTCTCAAGGAGCAGCGTAAATGCAGTTTTGTCGAGGAGGGGAGTGCGTTCGTTTCCTGGAGCGGCGACATCTCTCCGTGCTACTTTCTCTGGCATCGCTACGAATGCTTTGCAAGCGGCTGGAATCAGAAGGTAACACCCAAGGTGTTCGGCAATCTGGCCAATCAGGATATGCTGCACATCTGGAACAATCCTGAATTCACATCATTCCGCTCAGACGTGCTCGCCTACGATTATCCGTCCTGCGCGGGGTGCGGCCTGGCCCCGTGCGACTATGTGCAGACCGATGAATTCCAGCAGGACTGCCATATCAGAAATGTTCCCTGCGGGTCATGCCTCTGGTGTACAGGGGTATTTCAGTGCCTGCGTTGATGATAACAGGGCTGTTTTTTTACTCAATCCAGCCGCCGCCCAGCACCCGCTCACCATCATAGAGTACTGCGGCCTGACCCGGCGTCACGGAAGTCTGTGGCAGGTCAAAATGCACTTCAAAACTGTTATCTGCCAGCACAACCACCTTGCATGGTGCCGGCTTGTGCCGGTAGCGAATTCGACACGCCGCGCGAAACTCAGGCGCTGACGGGGCGGTACTCCATGTTGCGCGAACTGCGGTAAGCGACGACATAGCCAATTCATCACTCGCACCTACCACGACCTGATTCTTTTCAATATCAATTGTCTGTACATGCAGCGGATGTTTCCATGCAATCCCCAATCCCTTTCGCTGTCCGACCGTATAGCGGTGCAATCCCGAGTGGCGACCGAGAACAGTGCCATCGCTGGTCACGATGTCACCCGGCTTCTGCGCTACGCCGTGAGTCTCCAGAAATTTCACGTAGTCATTGTCAGGAATGAAGCAGATCTCCTGGCTCTCATGTTTTTGCGCCACCGGGAGACTGAAGTCGGATGCGAGCTTCCTGACACAGGACTTTTCGAGCATGCCGACCGGGAAAATGACCTGCTGCAACTGCTCCTGGGTCAGGGTAAAGAGAAAGTATGACTGATCCTTGGCGGGATCTAGACCTGTCAGAAGCCATTTCCTGCCGTTCCCGTCCTCGGATATGCGGGCATAATGGCCGGTTGCCAGCAGGTCTGCACCCATTTCTTTCGCCTTCTTCAACAGCAGGTCGAATTTGATCAGGTCGTTACAACGTATGCAGGGGTTGGGAGTTCGGCCGGCCGCATATTCAGCAATGAAGTACTCTATTACCAGTTCCCTGAATTCAGCCCGCATGTCGATCACTTCGAAGGGGATGCCAAGCTTCTTTGCCACCCGGCCGGCATCCATGACATCATCAAGGGAACAGCAGGTTTTCAGCCGGCAGCCGGGTTCCTTCGGCACGGGGTCATACAGCTGCAGCGACACCCCGGTTACATCATACCCCTGCTCTTTCAGCAAAGCCGCACTTACCGAAGAGTCAACTCCTCCGCTCATGGCTATTACAACCCGATTTTTTCCGGCTGATTTCATATCGGTGGTACTGATCGCCATACTAAACTCCTAAATCTGATAATCTTCTACAAACACCCTGACTTGACGCGGCCGTACGTAAACCTGTTCCCCGTGCTGCAGCCCCAGGTTCTGGAATACGTCCCTGGTCAATTCCGCTTCAACAAACTCCGTATTACCTGCGATAACCAGTGTAACCCGGACCGCCGGCCCCAATTTTTGAATGTGCCTGACCTCGGCCTTCAGTGCGGTCGAGTCCTGCTGACTCCGTTCAATTTCTATATCATGGGAACGCACGTATGACACCGCATTTTCTCCTGCCACATGCTGATCACTGGCTTGTTGCAGGCGGCCATGGAACAGGTTGACGTTTCCGAGGAAGTTGAGCACGAAGGGATTGGCCGGATGCTCGTATACCTGGTCGGGGGTGCCTGACTGTTCGATTTTCCCCTTGTTCATGACCACGATGCGGTCGGCCACTTCCAGCGCTTCCTCCTGGTCGTGGGTGACAAAGACGCTGGTGACGTGGATCTCGTCATGCAGTTTGCGCAGCCAGCGGCGCAGTTCAGCGCGTACCTGTGCATCCAGGGCACCGAACGGTTCGTCAAGAAGCAGAACCTGCGGCTCCACCGCCAGGGCGCGGGCAAGGGCGATACGCTGGCGCTGGCCGCCGGAGAGCTGGGCCGGATAGCGATTGGCCATCCCTTCCAGCTGCACCAGTCGCAGCAGGCCAGTCACCTTGTCCTTGATCTCCCCTTTGGAGGGGCGGGTAACCCTCGGTCGAACATCCAGGCCAAAGGCCACGTTGTCGTAGACGGTCATATGTTTGAAGAGTGCATAGTGCTGAAAGACGAAGCCGACTTTGCGCTCACGCACATGGCTGAGCGTCGTATCTTCACCGTTGAACAGAATCCGGCCGCTGTCTGGGGTTTCCAGCCCGGCGATGATGCGTAACAGAGTAGTCTTGCCCGAACCGGACGGTCCCAGCAGCGCCACCAGTTCACCCGAAGGGATGGTGAGGCTGACGTTGCCAAGGGCGGAGAAGGTGCCAAACAGTTTGCTTATGTTTTCAATCTCGATGCTCATTGTAACAATTCCTGTCGGTTAGTTATTGTCCAGCGCCTGCCGTACTCTCCACTCGGCGATGGTCTTTACCATCAAGGTTATCAGCGCCAGAAAGGCCAGCAGCGAAGCCACGGCAAAGGCGGCGGTGTAGTTGTATTCGTTGTAGAGGATCTCCACGTGCAGCGGCACGGTGTTGGTCATGCCGCGGATATGCCCGGAGACAACCGACACGGCGCCAAACTCCCCCATGGCACGGGCGTTACAGAGGATCACACCGTAGATGATGCCCCACTTGATATTGGGCAGTGTCACCCGGAAGAACGTCTGCAGACCGGTAGCACCCAGCACCAGGGCCGCCTCCTCCTCTTCCTTCCCCTGTGCTTCCATGAGCGGGATCAGTTCACGGGCCACAAAGGGAAAAGTGACAAAGATAGTTGCCAGTATGATGCCCGGTACGGCAAAGACGATCTTGATGTCGTGATCCTGCAGCCAGGGACCGATCCATCCCTGCAGACCGAAGATGAGGACATAGATCAGGCCGGAGATGACCGGCGAGACCGAGAAAGGGAGATCGATCAGGGTGATGAGCAGGTTCTTGCCCGGAAAGGTGAATTTGGCGATAGCCCAGGCAGCAGTCACGCCAAAGAAGAGATTGAGCGGCACGGTTACGGCGGCGGTTATAAGTGTCAGCCTGATGGATGACAGGGTATCCGGTTCCTTGAGCGCATCCAGATATACGACCAGCCCCTTCTCGAACGCCTGGCTGAATACCGCCGCCAGCGGCAGCAGCAGAAACAGTGCCAGAAAGACCAGGGCAATGGCGATAAGGCCCCAGCGAACCAGCGCAGGTTCGGTCTGTGCCCGGCCAGAAGTGCTTTTTCCGGGGTATGTTTTGGTTGGAGCGGACATATAAACCTCAAAATCTAATCTTTTTTCCACGAAATACACGAACGAAGAACAAAATACATAAATAACAGGTAACAGCTTTTGCATTAAAGCATTGTCCCGCTTATAAGGGCTGGAGGTTATACTTAAAGTCTTATTCGTGTCTTTCGTGCCTTTCGTGGATAATAATTTTTCCCATTATTCCGCATACCTTCTGCTCCATTTTTGCAGAAGGTTGATGACCAGCAGCATCAAAAACGATGTCAGCAGCATTACACAGGCGATGGCCGTGGCACCTTTATAGTCGAACTGTTCAAGCTTGGTGATGATCAATAGTGGAGTGATCTCGGAGACCATCGGCATGTTGCCGGCAACGAAGATGATCGAGCCGTACTCGCCGACGGCACGGGCAAATGACAGGGCAAAACCGGTCGTGATTGATGGCAGCAGCACCGGAAAGATCACCCGCTGCAGTGTCTGCAAGCGATTGGCCCCGAGGCAGACGGCGGCCTCCTCCAGCTCCACCTCGATCTCTTCTATCACCGGCTGCACGGTGCGCACGACGAAGGGGAGACCGATAAAGGTCATGGCCAGTATGATACCGAGCGGAGTGAAGGCGACCTTGATGCCGTGCGGCTCCAGATAGCGCCCCACCCAGCCGTTGGGAGAGTAGATCGTAGCCAGAGTGATACCGGCCACAGCGGTCGGCAGGGCAAAAGGAAGGTCGACCAGTGCATCCACGATCCGTCGACCGGTAAAACGGTAGCGAACCAGCACCCAGGCCACCAGAACACCGAAGATCGAGTTGATTACCGCAGCGATCACGGCTGCTCCAAAGGTCACTTTATAGGATGCCAGAACCCGAGGTGCGGTGACGGTGCCGACAAACTCTCCCCAGGTCAATCCGGCTGTCCTGAAGATCAGTGCCGACAATGGGATCAGCACGATTACACTCAGATAGAAGATCGTGAAGCCCAGGGTCTGGCCGAAACCGGGCAGGACATTGTTGTGGCGTTTGAATGATTTCATGGGAGTTCCTGCTGAAACATCATCAAAGTGCGGGGCAGCCAGAGCTGCCCCGCCAGGTGGTTATTTTGCAGGTGCATAGATCTGGTCGAACGTGCCGCCATCGGCAAAATGCGTTTTCTGCGCCTTCTGCCAGCCTCCGAAAGCCTTGTCGATTGTGTACAATTTAACCTTGGCCAGTTTGGTTGGAATTTTGGGGTTGATCGGCCGGTAGTAGTGCTTGGCGGCTATTCTCTGTCCTTCATCGGTGTAGAGGTAGTTCAGATACGCTTCGGCCACCTTACGGCTGCCGCGCTTGTCGGCTACCTTGTCCACCACGGTAACCGGCGGTTCGGCCAGGATACTTTCAGACGGTGTCACAACTTCAAACTTGTCAGGTCCAAGTTCGTTGATGGCCAGGAAAGCCTCGTTTTCCCAGGCGAGCAGCACATCACCCAGCCCTCGCTGTACGAAGGTATTTGTCGCACCACGGGCGCCCGAGTCAAGCACCGGCACGTTCTTCAAAAGTTTGGTGACAAACTCCTTGGCCTTGGTGTCATTGCCACCCGGCTGATGCAGGGCGTAGGCCCACGCGGCCAGATAATTCCAGCGCGCTCCTCCTGATGTTTTTGGATTGGGAGTGATAACCGACACACCAGGCTTGACCAGATCGTCCCAGTTTTTAATTTTTTTGGGGTTTCCTTTGCGCACCAGGAAGACGATGGTTGAGGTGTATGGCGAGCTGTTATGCTGCAGTTCCTTCTGCCACCCCGACTTGATCAGCCCTTTTTCGGCGATGGCATCAATGTCGTAGGCCAGCGCCAGTGTGACGACATCAGCCTCAAGGCCGTCAATGACAGCACGCGCCTGCTTACCCGAGCCGCCGTGAGACTGCTTGATGGTGACCTTGTCACCGGTTTTCTTCTGCCACTGCCTGGCAAAAGAACTGTTGATGTCTGTGTACAGCTCGCGGGTCGGGTCATAGGACACATTGAGCAGGGTGACGTCAGCGGCAAGGACTGCACTTGATGTGGACAGCGTCAGCACCAGTGCCGCCAGGGTTGTTGTGATATTCTTGAATTTCATTCTTCCCTCCCTTATCAATCTATAGGTTTAATAGATATTATAGGTAAAAAAATTACACGTGAATTATTCTTCCATCTTTTCTAGCTCCAGAACGTAGTGACCTTCGTCCGTCTGCTTCAGACCAAGCAGCTTGTGGCCATCCGCCTTGAGGCTGCGTGGCACGTTCTTAACGGGCTCGCCGTCATCCAGCAGGATCTGTACGACCGTGCCATTATCAACTTCTTCCAGAGCCAGCTTGGCCTTGACAAAATTAGTGGGACAACTGACGCCACGCAGGTCTATGGTCTGCATGAATGGGTCTCCTTTCTAAGTGGTAATTCCGAGTATTTGTTCAGATTTTCCGCTCTTCCCTTCTCCATCAGGACCCACAGGGCCTAAAGGCGAAGGTGGCCGAAGGCCGGAGAGGGGGACGCAGTGAGTCCTCCCTCAGGGCGAAGGGATTGTATAATCGTCTTAACGGCCCACCTGGGTTGCGATGATCTGGGGTGGAATGGTCTCGGCTACCGTATTCTCCGGAAATTGTTTGCGCAGGTGGTCCAGAAGCTCCTGAGGACCTTCCTTGATGATCGTGTCGCCGAGCCTGATCCGCCCGAGTCCTTCGGCCTTCAGCTTGTACCACTCCAGCACTGCAGCGATAAAATCGACCGCCTTGTCTTCCGGAAGGAAGATAGCGAACAGAGTCCCGACTAAGGGGTTGCGCCCCCACTTGCCGCCGATGCGTACGGTATAACCGCGTTTAGCCTCACTCCAGGCGCTGGTTGGGCACACTTTTACACAGTCACCGCACCAGATGCATGGATCATCACCGAACACCGGCTTGTTGTCATTTCCCATGGTGATAGCCTTGGGAACGCAGCTCTTGGCGCAGAGGCCGCAACTGATGCAGGCATCCTTGTCAAGCGCGGGATAGATTGCACCCTGAAATCCGATATCGTTCGTGGCCGACTTGGGGCAGTCAAAAGGACAACCGGCAAAGGCAACCTTGAATTTGTGGTGGCCGGTGGGAGTGCCGAACAGTTTTTCGTCTACTTCCAGGGCCGACTTCTGGGTATCAACAAGCCCGTTGGGGTTGTATTCGCAGCCACCGCAGGCCACCGGCACGCGCACCCTGGCGCCGCACGAGGCAACCTTCTGGCTTTTCTCTCCCAACTCCTCGACAACCGCATCAAAATCCTTGAAGTTGATGTTGATCAACTCGATGGATTGCCGAACAGACAGATGAACAAACTCACCGCCGAATTTCTCAGCCACTTCGGCGATCTTTTTCAAGCGGGGGACACTCATCCTCCCGCCGGGGACGCGCAGCCGCACGGTAAACAGGTCTTTGCCGCGCTCCTTGATGAAGCCGCCGGCTTTAAGATTGCCCAGATCCAGCTTTGTCTGTTTTTCATCGGCCATTGCTATGACTCCAAAGTAAGTGTGATGTGATTAATATCAAGAACAAATCCGGCTGTCAAGAATTATATTATAATATCTACAGGTTTAGTATACAATCACTCTATCGTCTCAGCCTGCACGTTTCCCGAGCTTATCTTAAACGATTTGATGACCGGATTATCGGCGTCGGCAAGCGAGATAATCAGGTACGAAACATCCGGCGTCAGCGCCAGCTTGATATCCTCTTCCGAAGGCCTGGCCGGGGATTCCGGGTGCGAATGATAGATAGCCAGCATGGCGAGACCCTTCGCCCGAAGGTCCTTGATGACGGTGAACTGTTCTTTGGGGGCCATCATGAAATGTTCGTTACTCGCATCGGTATTGGTCATCCGGTACATCTCGGAGACTGTTTCACCGCTTCCGCCCAATATCCCGCACACCTCAAGAGGAAAACCTTCTTTTGCGTGGGCAATCATATCGTCATGGATAGCCTGGGGTATCTTAATCATCTCAAGGCCCCTTCAGATCGCATACGGTCAGGGCATCCAGTTCGTCCAGAGCCTCGGTGATAGAGGGGTTATCACCACAGACCGGACATGTTACCTTCCGCTTGAGCGGCACTTCGCGGAACTTCATCCGCAGTGCGCTGTATGTCAGCAGGCGGTTGGTCAGCAAATCACCTTTGCCCAACAGGAATTTGATCGCTTCGGTCGCCTGGATGGTACCGATGACACCGGGCAACACGCCAATGACGCCGGCCTGCGAACAGGTGGGAATGGCATCTTTCGGCGGCGGTTCGGGGAATATACATCTGTAGCAGGCCGATTCATGCGGCTTGACCGTGATAGTCTGGCCATCGAACTGCAGGATGCCGCCATGGGAGTACGGCTTGCCGGCAAGAACACAGGCATCGTTGATCAGAAACTTGGCGGCAAAGTTGTCGGTCCCGTCGATGACGAAGTCATAGTCGGCGATGATGCCGTTGATATTTGCCGCAGAGATCCATTCCTTATACGTGATGACTTTCACGTCCGGATTAATGGCTATCATTTTTTCCCGGGCCGATTCGACCTTGGGTTTACCGATATCGGGAGTGAAGTGGATCACCTGACGCTGCAGATTGGAAAGATCAACATCGTCCGCATCGGCAATACCGATTGTACCCACTCCGGCAGCTGCCAGGTAGAGGGCGATCGGTGCGCCGAGACCGCCGGCGCCGATTATCAATACGCGACCGTCAAACAGCTTCTGCTGCCCTTTGCCGCCAACTTCTTTCAAAATGATATGGCGTGAGTAGCGCTCTATCTGGGATTCGGTCAGCATATCAGCGTCCTCCACCCATGAAGTAGAGGAATTCGATGACATCGCCTTCGCTTACCGGCGTTGCCTCATAGGCGGGGCGGTCGAGAATGTCCCCGTTCAGTTCAACTGTGACATACAGACGCTGGGAAACATCCAGCTCTTCAAGCAGTGAATCGATGGTGCGGTTTGGGTTGTCGGCAATTGTGGTTTCTTTTCCGTTGATAGTTATTGTCATGGTTCTTCTCCGTGTCAGATGGCGTCAAGTGCCTGTTTGAAATCTTCGACAATATCGCGACAGTCCTCGATGCCGACGGAAACCCTGATCAGGTCTTCTGTGACACCCATAAGAGTTTTCTCCTCCGCATTATAGTCAGCGCAGATTGTGCTGGCCGGATGGATAACCAGGGTCTTGGCGTCGCCGATGTTTGCAAGGTTCTTTGCCAGCTTGAGGCCGTTTATGAGCTTGAAGGCGGAAGACTTGTCGCCGGTACCGAAAGTGAGCAGACCGCCGTAACGTCCGCCGTAAAGTTTTGTGGCAACTGCGTAGTGCGGCGAACCTTCCAGACCTGGATAGCTGACCCAGGCCACCTTGGGGTGGTTAGTGAGAAAATGGGCCAGTGCCAGGGCACTTGAGCAGTGGCGCTCCATGCGCAGAGCCAGGGTTTGGACACCTTCGGTCAGAAGGTAGGAGTTGAAAGGAGCAGCGCAGGCACCCACATCTTTGTGCACCAGCTTGCGGGCACGGGCGGTAAAGGCAAAAGCGCGATATTTTTTGTAAAACTGTTCAAAATGCGGAAATTTTGGGCTGTTCCAGTCGAATACTCCCCGGTCGATGATGACTCCGCCGATGGTCGTGCCGGTACCGTTGATATATTTGCTGGTTGAATAGGCGAGAATATCGGCTTCAAGTTCCGCCCCGCTGGCGAGATATGGCGTAGATACCGTAGAATCAACCATGATGGGAATCCCGGCTTCGTGAGCGATCCGGGCAAGTGCGGGCACATCGGGTACATCCAGTTTCGGGTTGCCTATCGTCTCGACAAAGAGGAGCCGGGTGCGTTCATTGATCGCGTTCCTGAACCCGTCCAGGTCCAGGGGATCGACAAAGGTCGCTGTGATACCGTAGTTGGAGAGTGTGTCCCGGAAGAGTGAAAATGTACCGCCGAACAGGGATGACGAAGAGAGAATCTCATCGCCTGAACGCAGGATAGTCAGCACTGCAGTGGTTATTGCCGCCATGCCGGACGCAGTTGCAATAGCCGTCCCGCCACCCTCAAGCAAGGCCAGCCTTCGTTCCAGAGCATCCGTAGTCGGGTTACCTATGCGGGTATAGACCGACCCGATTGCCCGGCCGCGAAAAACATCCTCCAGCCCCTCTGCACTTTCATAGGCAAACGAGCTTGACTGAACTATCGGCACGGCTGTTGCCCCGGCGGGGCCGGCTTCCAGACCGCCATGCACCAGCAGCGAATCAAAACGGAGAGTCTTTTCCATTGTTTCCTCTTTCTGCAGCAGTATCTTGACAATACTTATCTGCAAAAGAGGAATATCAATTTGGACTTATGTTGTCAAGAAGAAATTCATCTTATCTATGTATTTTGTAGACTAATGTATACGGAATCTAAATTCGACATACATTGTGCTTAACGAAGTCACTCCGCCCCCCACTGTGGCTGGAATTCAGGTACAGCAATCTCGTGTAAGCTACTTCTCCTTAAAGCCATATCGGTAGATAAAACTTTTCGGCTGATAGAAATCAATAACCTTGCCGCCAACTTCGGCGTAGGGATAACCGAAGGTGTTGAGCGGTGCACCGCTCTGGGGTGGATTGAGGACCAAGTCCCTGCCGACGGCAAGCACTACACGGTACGCATCAATGCCGCCCCAGAAGTACTCCCGATACTCTTTTGCTTTCGGATCTTTCAGTTCCAGTTTCTCCACCAGCATCGCCTTGCGCACGTCGGCCGGGTCGGCCGTCACCCAGCCATATCCGGGAAGGAAGAACTCGGCCCAGCAGTGCTGGTAGGCAGTGATATCTTCTTCGGCCTTTTTGCCGAGACGGACGCTGAACACTTCACGAGCCGGAACACCCGCCGCCCGGCAGAGGGCAATATAGACTGAAGAAATGTCGGTACACTTGCCACCCGGTTTTTTCAGCAGGGCACAGACGTCCCCTTTGCCGCAACCCACCGTATTCGGGTCCCGGTACATGTTACTGCAGCACCAGTCATAGATGGCCCTGGCTTTCTCCAGCACCGTATTCTTCCCTGTGGTGATGGAATCAGCCAGTTTTTTTACCTCGCCGTCGATAGGCCCGAGACTCGTGGGCTTCAGATATTCGGCGTAGTCCGCACGATTCCATTTGGGCTCAGTGGTCGGCAGATTTGTTTGGCGTATTTCCTGACGATCGACGGCAAAGGAGAAGCTGAGCTTGCGGCTTTTTGCGGTGGCTGGCCACTGGGCATAAAGGATCGGAGTTCCATAGGTTGGATCCGTATAAACACCTGACGAGGCAAAATCCCCGGAGACTTTAATATCGCTGACCTTCTGATGCCGATCCGTAACGGGATACGGAATCCAGAGTTTCGCCT
>DATNCC010000099.1:0-5722 GCA_035571735.1 Dongiaceae bacterium
TGTCGGTCAAGATGAAACAGGGTGATGTCCTTGAAGTCGTTGCAGACTGTCCTACGTTTGAAAAAGATGTTCGCGACTGGTGCTCACGCGCCAGGAAGACCCTCTTATGGGTCAGGGAAGAGGGAACAGCAAAGAAGGTACAGATACAGTTCTGATTTTCAGTTTCTACCCCACAAAGGATGTGCTGCCTTGAGTCCGCAAACTAAAGCAGTAGAGACAAAACTGAAAAAGATCCGCGAGGCTTACATAAAACAGCTTCCTGTGCAACTGGAAGGGATCCGGGCATCCTACTCCGCGTTTGTCCAGGGAGAACAGGGGGGTGCGCTGCTTGAAGACCTGCACCGCCGTATTCACACCATGAAAGGGGCGTGCGCTTCGTTTCGGTTGAGTATGTTGAGCTCGATGGCAACGTCCGGAGAACATCTGGCACAGGATGCGATGCATGGTGCAACATCCATGGACAGGCAGTGGCATCAGAAAATGCAGGAGCTGTTCTCCCGGATTGAACACGAAATTTCCATCATCGATCCGATGCAGGGAATGGAGTCGCAGATCCAGGAACTGGCAACTGCTGCCGGGGAAACCGCTGAAAGGGAACGGAAGATCGTCTATCTGTGCGATGACGACTCGTACCAGCGCCTGACGCTTGCAACGCAGATAGGATGCTTCGGTTTCGAGGTTCTTTCCTTCGGCGAAACGGAACAGTTTCTTAACGCGGTGCGGAGCGCCCCTCCCGACGCGATCGTCATGGATATCATCTTTCCCGACAGGCCGTTCGGGGGTGCCGACGTCGTGAAAACCATTCAGTCCGATCGTGAGAACCCGGTTCCAACAGTCTTTATTTCCTCTCAAGGTTCGCTCGCCAGCCGTCTTTCGGCCGTGCGTGCCGGTGCCAGTGCCTATTTCGTAAAGCCGGTCAATATGACCGATCTCTGTTCAACTCTCAGCCAGCTCACCTCCGCAGTAAAGCCGGAACCGTACCGGATCATGGTCGTGGACGACGACCCGCAGCTTGCGGAATATCACGCCCTGATACTCGAGGAGGCTGGAATGATCACGCAGTCGATAAGCGATCCGCTGCATGTCATGACACCGTTATTTGAATTCAAGCCCGACCTGATTTTAATGGACATGTATATGCCCGGCTGCAACGGTATGGAACTGGCGAAGGCCATTCGCCAGATTGGCTCCTATTACAGTGTTCCCATCGTGTTTCTCTCCGCTGAAACCGATATCGACAAGCAGTTTCAGGCCATGCAGACCGGTGGAGACGCGTTCCTGACCAAGCCGATCGAGCCCAGGCGCCTGGTTTCTTCGGTGGTTGCGCGTGCCGAGAGGATGAAGATCATCCGCTCCCAGATGGTACGGGACAGCATGACCGGTCTGTTCAACCATACCGCCACCAAGGAACACCTGGATACGGTCATTGCCGATGCCCACCGCAAGCGGGAAGAAGTCTGCTTCGCCATGATCGATGTAGACAGATTCAAAACGGTGAACGACACCTATGGCCATCCGATCGGCGACCGTGTGCTGATTGCCCTTGCACGCCTCATCAGGCAGCGGGTGCGGAAAGCGGACATCGTCGGCCGGTTTGGCGGCGAGGAATTTGCCGTCGTCCTTCCCGGTTGCTCCATCAAGGAGGCTGAAACCCTTATGAACGAATTGCGGGAGAGTTTTGCCGCCGTCATTTTCCAGGCAAAAGACGAATCCTTCACCTGCACCTTCAGTTGCGGTATCGCCCCGCTCTCACTCTACGGGGATGCGGTTGCCCTTAACGAAGGGGCTGATGTGGCGCTTTATGCCGCCAAGAACGTCGGCCGCAACAAGGTTGTTGCTGCCGTGGGGGGACATGGAGCGAAGAAATAACGAAAACGGATATCCCGGGGACAGTTGATCGATGCGGTGTGCTGTGATGGTGCCGTTGGGAAAGTGCAAACTATCGGGGGGCCTGGAACAGACATTTGGGATGTTTGTTCCGGGTCCCCCTAGTTTTTTGTGCAGGCCGCCAGCATTTCGGCGGCGTGTTTCAGAGCCGAATCGGTGACGGTGGTACCGGCCAGCATGCGTGCCACCTCGCGAGTACGCTCATTTTGGCCTAGTTCGAGGACACGGGTGGTGGTCCGCCCGTCCGAGATCAGTTTCTCCACCCGCAGCTGCTGGTCGGCAAAGGCCGCTACTTGCGGCAGATGGGTGATACAGAGGACCTGCTGACCGCTTGCAACGTTTTTCAGTTTTCTCCCGACCAGTTCAGAGGTCGCTCCGCCGATGCCGGTATCGACCTCGTCGAATACCAGGGTCGGTACGTCGCTGTCGGGCAACACCTGCTTGATCGCGAGCATCAGCCGGGAGAGTTCGCCGCCTGAAGCGATCCGGCCCAGTGGCCGCGGTATTTCCCCAGGATTGGGGGAGAAGAGAAACTCAACCCGTTCAAATCCGCTGGAACGGGGTTCCGCCAACGATTCCAGCGCCGGTTCGATGACGGCGCCCTTCATGGCAAGCTGATGAGCTTCACGTTCCAGGGCATGTTTCAAGTTTGCGGCTGCGCTGATGCGGGCCGCAGTAAGTTCTCCACCCACCCGATTCAGCTCCTCCTCCAGATCGTTCCGTTCGGCTTCCAGGTCATGCCTGCTCTGCTCCCTGCCGCGTAATTGTTCCAGCTCGGCGTCGATTCCCGTCTTGTAGACAAGAATCTCTTCTACCGTCGGAGCATATTTCTTTTTCAAGCTGCCGATCTGGTCGAGCCGGTCATCGATCTGCTGCAGCCTGGCGGGGTCGGACTCGATGCGGGAGGCGTAGTCGCGCAGGGTTATGGCGGCATCCTCCAGCTGCAGATAGGCGCCCTCAAGCGAGGCGGCCGTATCCAGCAGCGACTGGTCAATGGCCGATAATTCGGTGATTGAGCCGATGATGCGTTTCAGCTGTCCCAATAAAGCCCCGTCACCGCCGTACAGCCGATCGAAGGCTTCGCTGCTGACTCCTCCCAGTTTCCCGGCACTTGCCAGAAGCGTGCGCTGCTCTTCAAGCTGCTCCTCTTCACCCGGTTTGAGTGCAGCCTGTGCGATCTCTGCCGACTGGTACGACAGCAGATCGAGACGCCGTTCCGCCTCCCGTTCGGCATGCTCCAGCCCGGCAAGCGTATCGCGTACCGATGCCAGCCGGCCGAACAGGCCGGTAAACTTCTGTCGCAGGTCTGTGGTGCCGGCGAACCGGTCCAGCAAGCGGAGGTGATTGTCCGGTTTGAGCAGGGTCTGGGAATCGTGCTGACCGTAGATGTTGATCAGTTGCGGCGAGATGTCCACCAGGAGGGCCAGGGTGGCCATGCCGCCGTTGATGAATATCCTGTTCCTTCCACTCCGTGACAGGGAACGCTTGATCAGCAGCTCATCGGCACTGTCGAACCCGGCTTCTGACAGTTGCTCCCTGATTTCCGGCAGGGCGGAAATGTCAAACATGGCCTCGACGACCGCCTCTTCTTCGCCGGAGCGGATCAGGTCGACGGACGCGCGCGCCCCCATGATCAGTCCGACCGCATCGATGATGATCGACTTGCCGGCGCCGGTTTCGCCGGTCAGCACGGTCAGCCCCGGCTTGAACGCGATCCGAAGGGTATCGATGATGGCGACGTTTTTAATGGTCAGGTCGGTTAGCATATTGAATAACCAGCGGCACGCATCAGCGTTCTCCCCACTTCAGTTTGGTCCGCAGGATTTCGAAATAATCGCGGCTGCGCGACATGACCAGTGAGGTCGTCTTCAGTGCCTTGCGAACCTCGACCGAGTCGCCTTCCCGCAGCTCGAAGCCTACCTGTCCGTCCAGCGTCAGGTACACTTTCTCATCAAAGGATGAGGTGACGGTAATCGAGATGATCGATTCATCAGTAACGACAATCGGGCGGTTGGTCAGCGTGTGCGGACAGATCGGGGTGATCACGATACAGCTCATCAGCGGATGGATAATAGGGCCGCCGGCGGAGAGGGAGTAGCCGGTGGAGCCGGTCGGGGTCGATACGATCAGGCCGTCGGCCTTGTAGGTGGTCAGAAAATGGCGGTTGACCTTGGTCTCCAGGTCCACGATCCGGGCCAGCGCCCCCTTGTTTATGACCACGTCGTTCAGGACGTGACACTTCTCGATTTCCCGTCCTTCGCGGTGGAGAGTCACTTCCAGCATCATCCGGTCCGAGACGCGCGGATTACCCTCCAGGCATTTCTCCAGTCGCGTGTACAACTCTTCAACGGTGATCTCCGTCAGAAAGCCGAGGCTTCCGAGGTTGACCCCCAGGATCGGTACCTCCTTGCCGCTGAAGAGCCGCGCCACCGAGATCAGCGTGCCGTCCCCCCCCAGCACCACCACCAGTTCGGCCTGCTCGCGGATCTCTTCTTCCGTCAGCGCCTTCGGGTAGCCGAGCTGGCGAGTCAGCTCCGCCTCGGCCATCGGGGTGCAGCCTCTCTCCTCCAGCCAGTTGATCAGGTCGCTGGCGATACCGAGACAGCGGGGGTCATGAACCTTGGCGAATATGGCGACATTCTGAAACTGCTGCATGTGGTCACCTACTTCAGTTTTCTGATCTTGTCCAGACTCTCTTCAAGCACCTGCTTCTTCCCGGTAACATCAGCAAGTTTCTGGCGCTCTTTGGCAACGATCTCGGCCGGAGCGCGGTCCACAAAGGCAGGACTCTCCAGTTTTCTGGAGAACATCTCGATCTCCTTGTCGATCTTGCCGATCTCCTTCAGCAGTCGCTCTTCTTCGGCTGCCACGTCCACCAGACCCTTGAGCGGGACGTAGATTTGCACATCTCCGGCCACCTGGATAGAGGCGTCTTCCGGCTTTTCGAGGCACACGCCGATGGCAAGGTCGGAGACCCTGGCCAGACTGATGATGGCGCTTTCGTTGTGCTTCATCAGGCGCTGTGTTGCTTCGCTGTCGCAGGAGAGGATCACCGCGATCTGTTTCGAAGGAGGCACCTCCATCTCGCCCCTGATGTTGCGGATGCCGCCGATGACCGCCATGATCCGCTCCATGGCGGCGGCGTCCTCTGGGAAGGAGCATTGGTCGCAGGGGGCGGGGTAGGGGGCCCGCATGATGGTCGGGGTCGCTTTTGTCCCCGGCAGTGCCTGCCAGATCTCCTCTGTTATGAACGGCATGAACGGGTGCAGCAGCCGCAGCAGGCTCTCCAGCGTGTGCCAGAGCACGTACTGGACCGCCTGTTTGCGCTCCGGCGTGCCGTTGTATATGTCCTGTTTGGAAAGCTCCAGGTACCAGTCGCAGAACTCGCTCCAGGTGAACTGGTAGAGCGCCATGGCGCTCTCGTTGTAGCGGTAGCCGGTCAGGGTTTCATCAACCGTACGGGCGGTCTCGTTCAAACGGTGCAGGATCCACTTGTCCCCCTGGGAGAATTCCAGCTCGCCGTAGCCGATGCCGTCGGGATCGAACCCTTCAAGATTCATCATCGTGAAGCGGGCCGCGTTCCAGACCTTGTTGCAGAAGTTGCGGTATCCGGCGATGCGCTCTTCGGCCAGCTTGATGTCGCGTCCCTGGGCGGCGAAGGCGGCAAGGGTGAAGCGGAACGCATCGGTGCCGTACTGGTCGATGACCGTCAGCGGGTCGATCACGTTCCCCTTGGATTTGGACATCTTCTGTCCCTGGGCATCGCGCACCAGGGCGTGAATGTAGACATCCGTGAACGGGACCTCGTCCATGAAGTGCAGCCCCATCATCATCA
>DATNCC010000100.1:0-15363 GCA_035571735.1 Dongiaceae bacterium
CCGGAATGATCCGCAAGCTCGCTTCCGGGATCTATAATTACCTGCCGCTCGGGCTTCGCTCGATTCGCAAGTTCGAGAACATCGTACGCGAAGAGATGAACAGGGCCGACGCCATCGAGATGTTGATGCCTGCCGTACAGCCGGCCGAGCTGTGGCAGGAGTCAGGGCGCTGGGCTTTTTACGGCAAGGAGCTGCTGCGCTTCAAGGACCGCAAGGATGCCGAATTCTGCATGGGACCGACCCACGAAGAGGTCATTACCGATATGGTGCGGCGCGAGATAAAGAGCTATCGCCAGATGCCGGTCAATTTCTATCAGATCCAGAGCAAGTTCCGCGACGAGATTCGTCCCCGCTTCGGTTTGATGCGCGGCCGTGAGTTCATCATGAAGGATGCCTACTCATTCGACGTGGACAGCTCTGCTGCGGATCTTTCCTACGAGAAGATGTTTAACGCGTATATGCGCATCTTCGAGCGGTGCGGCCTCAACTTCAGAGCGGTCGAAGCCGATACCGGCAGCATCGGCGGATCTTCTTCCCATGAGTTCATGGTACTGGCCGACTCCGGAGAGGATGCCATCGTTTCGTGCGACGCCTGCCGCTACGCCGCGAATGTTGAAAAAGCGGAATCTCCTTCATTTACAGCACCATGCGATGCCGGTTCTAAACCGTTACAGAAGGTTTCAACTCCGGAAATGAAGACGATTGCAGACGTTGCCGCATTTCTGAAGGTTGCGCCGGATCAGACCGTAAAAACGCTTGTCTATGCCTCCGACACCGGTGAACTGGTCATGGCGCTGCTGCGCGGCGATCATGAACTGAACGAACTCAAGCTGAAGAATCATCTCGGGTGGGAAGAGATCCTGATGGCGACCGAAGAGCAGATTCTCTCCTGCACCGGCTCACCGGTCGGCTTTCTGGGTCCGATCGGCGTCAAGAAGGACATTCCGGTCATCGCCGACAGGGCGATACAGGGAATGATCGATGTCGTCATGGGCGCCAATGAAAAGGACCAGCATTACATCAATGCCAATCGCGGCCGGGATTTCGAGGTTACCGGGTATGTCGACATCCGTACCGCCCAGGCCGGCGATGCCTGCCCACGCTGTGATTCGGGAAAGCTTGAGATGTGGCGCGGCATAGAAGTCGGGCATGTATTCAAGCTCGGAACGAAATATTCAAAGGCGCTGGGTGCCACCTACCTCGATGCCAACGGCAGGGAGCAGATCATCTTCATGGGATGTTACGGCATCGGCATCGGCCGCACCGTGGCCGCGGCGATCGAGCAGAACCATGACGAAAACGGCATCATCTTCCCGATCCCGATCGCTCCATTTCACTGTTCGGTCGTGGCCGTCAACACCAAGGACACAGGTGTCATGGCCGCTGCCGAAGATATATATCTCAAACTCGAAAAACTCGGGGTCGAGGTGCTGTTTGACGATCGCGACGAACGCCCAGGCGTGAAGTTCAAGGATAACGATCTGATCGGCATTCCGATCCGGATCGTTGTCGGCAGCAAGGGACTGGTCGAAGGGAAGGTCGAGGTGAAGATCCGCTCGACCGGGGAAGTCCTGTCGCTTTCGCTTGAGGAAGTGGCGACTACCGTCAAACAGATGATAGATGCGGCATTGGCACACGCTTAACTAGTTCAGCGCAAGGGGTTTTTTTATGCAGTCAAGCCTGATTTGGGATTCCACGCACGAATGCATGCCACGTGAAGAGCTAGAGCAGCTCCAGCTGGAGCGGCTTCAGGCGACCTTGAATCGTGTCTACAAAAACGTTCCCTGTTATCGCACCAAATTCACCGAACTGGGTATTGTTCCCGAGGATGTTGCCTCTTTGTCCGATCTGTCGAAGCTCCCCTTTACGACCAAGGAGGATCTGCGGCTCAATTACCCCTACGGGATGTTTGCGGTACCGCTGCGCGAGGTGGTCCGGATCCACTCATCTTCCGGCACCACCGGCAAGCCGACCGTTGTCGGCTACACCAAGAACGATCTGAAAATGTGGTCCAACCTGGTGGCACGCATCATGACGGCGGCCGGCGTTACTCACGACGACGTCGTGCAGATTGCGTTCGGGTATGGCATGTTTACCGGGGCCTTCGGCCTCCACTACGGCTCGGAGGCGATCGGGGCGGCTGTTATTCCGATGAGCGGGGGGAACAGCGACAAGCAGATCATGATCATGCAGGATTACAAGTCCACCGCGCTTGTCTGTACGCCGAGTTATGCCATCACCCTCGCGGATATGATGGAAAAACAGGGGATAGATCCCCAAACGCTCTCTCTCAAGTTTGGTCTTTTTGGTGGTGAGCCATGGTCGGAAGCGATGCGTGCCGAAATCGAATCCCGCCTTATGATCAGCGCCACCGACAATTACGGCCTCTCCGAGATTATCGGCCCCGGCGTCGCGGGTGAATGCCGGTTTAAGAACGGCATGCATATCGCCGAAGATGCGTTCATTGCGGAAATAATCGATCCGGAGACCTGCAAGGTGCTTCCTCCCGGAAGTGTTGGCGAACTGGTGCTGACGACGATCAGCAAGGAAGCGTTCCCGATGATCCGCTATCGTACCAGGGATATCACCACTCTTGACCAGGCCGTCTGCGCCTGTGGTCGAACCATGGCCAGAATGAAGAAAACCATGGGGCGCTCCGATGACATGCTGATCATCAAGGGGGTTAACGTGTTCCCTTCCCAGATCGAGGAGGTGCTTGTTGCGATAGAAGGGTGCGAACCACACTATCAGCTGGTTGTGGATCGTAAAGGTGCGCTGGATGTGCTGGAGGTATGCATCGAGGTCAGGGAGAATATCTTCTTCGATGAAATGAAAAAGCAGTGCGCCTTCCTCGATATGGTCGGGAAAAGAATTGACTCCGTCCTCGGCGTCGGCGTGACGGTGAAGCTGGTGGAACCGAACAGTATCCCGCGGCATGAGGGAAAGGCACAAAGAGTTATCGACAAACGACAGGTCTGATTCCCGCCAATTTTTTCATTCACATGTGAAGCCGCTTGCCAGCAGTGATGCTGACGAGCGGCTTTTTTCTGATTTTTTTGTACCAATCGTGTTATACTAACAAGAAATAACCCGCTCAAAAGAAGGAAACAAATGACTACCAGAAAACTGTCGGCAGGCGACATTATTGAAGCCCGTTGTACCAAGTGTCGCGAAGTGCTGAATCACAGAATTGTTGCCATGGTGGAAGGAAAAGTCGTACGGGTCGAATGTAACACCTGTAACGGCGTACACAACTATCATGCACCTCCATCTGCAAAAGAGGCCAAAGCCCCACGAGCTGCTGCAAGCAAACCCCGCTCAACCCCTGCTGTTCCCCGTGCATCGAAGAAAGATCCCGCCGAA
Source organism: Dongiaceae bacterium (assembly GCA_035571735.1). Lineage (GTDB taxonomy): Bacteria > Desulfobacterota > Desulfuromonadia > Geobacterales > Pseudopelobacteraceae > JACRCG01. The sequence goes on from DATNCC010000100.1 coordinate 3,364, forward strand.
GTCGAGCGTGAGGAGTGGGCGTCACTCCATCCGACATTCGATATTGATAAAGCGCTCTCATACGACATGAATTCCAGGTTCAATGTCAAGCGATTGATACTTCACCCCTCATTCGGCCTTGGCGTCGTGAAAGCGGTCATCGTCCCGAACAAGATGCAGGTACTCTTCAAGGACGGGATCAAGCTGCTTCGCTGCCAGAACCTGTAAATTTATAATTTTGCCTTGATTTCCAGGGCAGTTTGCATTACTAAATTACTTTCCGTGAGTGTATACACTATAGCTCCGTGCCACATTTCGACAACCCACCATCTAGTCCACAGGATAAGTGCGTTAACGTAAGTTGTTTTCTGCCAGAAAAAAACGCAGAAAATAACTTCTAACTTACTAAAAAGGAGAGTGCCGATGTCTGTCAAACCGTTTGTTTATCAGGATCCGTTCCCGCTTGCGAAAGATGAAACTAAATACCGCAAAATTGATGGTTCAGAAAAGTATATACTGGTAGAGAAGTTTGCCGACACGGAAGTCGTGAGAATCTGCCCCGAGGCGCTCTCTATCCTCGCCAATGAAGCCATGCGTGATGTCTCCTTCCTGCTCCGTCCGGCTCACAACGAACAGGTCGCCAAGATCCTGAGCGATCCGGAAGCATCGATGAACGACAAGGGGGTCGCGCTGGCGTTCCTGCGCAACGCCGAGATCGCCTCCCAGTTTGATCTCCCGGTCTGCCAGGATACCGGCACCGCAACCGTGGCAGCCAAAAAGGGCCAGCAGGTCTGGACCGGCGTCAAGGACGAGGAGTGGCTTGCCAAGGGGATCTACAAGACCTATACGGAAGAAAACCTGCGCTACTCGCAGACCGTGGCGCTCGATATGTACGAAGAGATCAACACCGGCACCAACCTGCCGGCCCAGATCGATATCCTGGCCACCGACGGCGATTACTACAAGTTCCTTTTCATGGCCAAGGGGGGCGGTTCCGCCAACAAGACCATGCTGTACCAGGAAACCAAGGCGCTGCTGACGCCGGACAAACTGTTCAAATACCTGGTCGAAAAGATGAAGTATCTCGGCACGGCCGCCTGCCCCCCCTATCACATCGCCTTTGTTATCGGCGGCACTTCCGCCGATGCCTGCATGAAGACGGTCAAGCTGGCTACCGCCAAGGAGTTGGACGGACTGCCGACCAAGGGCAACGAACATGGCCAGGCCTTCCGCGATATCGATCTGGAGGACAGACTGCTGGAAGCCGCCCAGAAGCTCGGTATCGGCGCCCAGTTCGGCGGCAAATATTTCGCTCACGACGTGCGGGTCATCCGCCTGCCTCGCCACGGCGCTTCCTGCCCGGTCGGCATGGCCGTATCATGTTCCGCCGACCGCAACATCAAGGCCAAGATCACCAAGCATGGCCTGTTTGTCGAGGAGATGGACCGCAATCCGGGGCGTCTGATCCCCGAACAGTATCGCGGCAAGCATGAGCATGGCGTCAAGATCGACCTGAACAGGCCTATGAAGGAAATTCTGGCCGAACTCTCCAAGCATCCGGTTTCGACACCGCTGCTCCTAACCGGCACCATCGTGGTCGGCCGCGACATTGCCCACGCCAAATTCAAGGAGATCATGGACGCAGGCAAGCCGCTGCCGGAATACCTGCTCAATCATCCGATCTACTACGCCGGTCCGGCCAAGACCCCGCCGGGCAAGGCATCAGGCTCCTTCGGTCCCACAACCGCCGGCCGGATGGATTCGTACGTAGATGAACTCCAGTCCAAGGGGGGCTCATTGATCATGATCGCCAAGGGGAACCGGAGCCAGCAGGTGACGGACGCCTGCAAGAAATACGGCGGCTTCTACCTGGGTTCGATCGGCGGCCCGGCCGCAGTCCTGGCCGAGGAGAACATCAAGAAGGTCGAATGCATCGACTTCCCAGAGTTGGGGATGGAAGCGGTCTGGAAGATCGAGGTGGAGAACTTCCCGGCCTTCATCCTTGTTGACGACAAGGGGACCGACTTCTTCAAACAGCTCGGCCTGTAGTAGGTTACATATTACCTGGATCGGAAGCCCCGCGTGCCTGTGCATGCGGGGCTTTATTTGTTCCGGCGGAGCGCCGGACAAAAAACTTGCCGGGACTTTCCGACCATCCTCGGCTATAATGCCCCCATGTCTCCTCTCGCCTTTACCCTGATCATCATTTCCGCCATCATGCATGCCCTCTGGAATCTGCTGGTAAAGCGGAGCCGCCACAAGACGGTCTTCATCTGGTGGATGTTCGTCGCCTCGGGGGGGCTCTTCACTCTCACCATTCCTTTTTTGCCGGAGCCGTTCCGGCACCCCGATGCGCATACCATGCTGATGGTCTCTCTCGGTGCGGTCTGTTTCGTGCTGTATCACCTCTTGAACGGCCGGGCCTACCGCGGTGGCGACCTGTCAGTGGTCTATCCGCTCTGCCAGACCTCGATGATCTATGTTCCGATCTGGGGGATGGCCCTGCTGGGGGAGCGTCTCTCTCTACCGGGTGTCTGCGGCATCCTTCTGGTGGTGTTCGGCACCTACTCTATCCAGATGCAGCGCCTTTCCCTGGGCGAACTGGTGCGCCCGTTCCGCAATCTGCGGTCTCAGTCGGTGCGGGCCGCCCTGGCGGCGGGTTTCATCTACTCGATTGGTTCAGTCGCCGAGAAGAGCGGCGTCAGGAACTATTCACCGCTCTACTTCACCTATCTGCTCGTCATGATCATGTTCTTCCTGATGTCCTTCAACATACTCCGCGCCAAGTACCGCCCCCTGATCGGGGAGGAGTTGCGCGAACACTGGCCCCTGATCCTCTGCAGCGGCCCGATCATGATGGCATCCTTTCTGACCTTCCGCTACGGCCTGAACCTGTCGCCGGTAAGCTATGCCGTGCCGGTCAGGCAGGTTAGCATCGTCTTCGGCGTCCTGATCGGCATCATCTTTCTCAGGGAGTCCTTTGGCAGAATCCGGCTGTTTTCGGCCCTGTTCATCATGGGTGGGGCCGTCTTGATCAAGCTAGGCTAGTAGGTACATACAATCAGCCGAACGGAAGCCCCATGTACATCAGTATGTGGGGCTTTTTTGCTTCTTTCCCTCACAGGAAAAGGGCTGGGAGGAGAGGCTTTTACAGTTGATTGAATAACACCTTTTCTTTGATATCATTCTAAATAATTATATTCGGCAAATAACGCATAAAGCCCGATGGAAACAACGGGGTACTCCGAATGCAGAGCAAATTAAACATCAAAGAACGCAAAACTTTCGGCATGTTCGGCATGTTCCTCCTGGGAGTGATTATTCCGGCCATCGGAATTACCATCACCAATTTCCTCCTGCCGGAATGGAATATGTCTCATCATCTGCTGCATTCGGCGATGGAGGCATTTGGAAGTTTTGCCGCCTTGTCACTTGCCACGCTCCTGCTCTTCATGCGCAAGCATGACATGACCCTGGCCAGCCATGTCTGGCTGGCATGCGGTCTGCTCGCCACGGGGATTCTCGACGGCCTTCATGCCATGGTCCCGCCGGAGGGCCCGTTCGTTTGGCTGCGTTGCACTGCAACCATTGTCGGCGGCTTCCTGTTTGCGCTGGTGTGGCTGCCGGACCGCTTCGCCCGTTCACGTACAGCCGATCTGGCGCCGGTAGTGACAGCGATTACCGTTTTGATTTTCGGACTGTTTTCAATCGAATTTTCCCGGTTCCTTCCGGCAATGACATCTCCGGAAGGTTACACCCTCATAGCCAAGCTCTTATCCGCTCTGGGAGGATTGTTATTCCTTGCCGCTTCACCTCGCTTTATCAACCGTTATCTGGCTTTTGGCGGCTTTGACCTGTTTCTGTTCGCCAGCCTCTCTCTCCTGTTCGGAATTACCGGCATAACGTTCGGCATCGCCAAGCTCTGGTTCGCCGGTTACTGGTTCTGGCACCTGCTGAGACTGACGGCTTTCCTCCATATCCTCTACTATATGGTCCACGTATACCAGCAGACCTTAATCGAAATGCACAGGCTCACCAAATTCCTGGAAGAACGCGTCGCGGAACGGACCGCTCAACTGTCGCTGGAAATAGCCGAGCACAGGCAGGCCGAAGAGGAGATCCACAGATACAACGAGGAACTTCTGACAATCAACCGGGTGGTGACCGCCTGTACGAACATCGCCGATTTGAGGGATATTCTCAACCGGGTCCTCGAGGAAAGTATGCGGATTGTCGCTCTTGAAGAGGGAAGCCTATGTCTTCTGGGGCCTGACGATACCCTTGGACTGATAGCTCATCGGGGAGCGTGCGAATCAACCATTAACGATCTCACCTCTCACCGGCTGTTGATGAAGGATTGCCTTTACGGTAACTGTCTCACAGAGCTCAAACCGCTGATTCTGGAGGATCCGGAATCGGTGCGTCGATTTGCAGCCGGCAAGTCGATCGAAGAGGCGAATATCCGTTTCCATGCCGCCTTCCCACTGGTTACCGGCAGGCGAAAGTGCGTCGGTGTTTTGTGTGTATTTACCGGAACGGACCAAAAACCGTCGCCAAGAAGCTTGCGTCTTTTGGAAACCATCCTGGCCCCGGTAGCGCTTCTGATCGAAAACGCGCGTCTTTATGAAGAGACGCTGCAGCATGCAATAACTCTCGAAAAGAAGGTTCAGGAACGAACTGGCGAACTGGAAGAAGCCAATTGCAAACTCCGGGAGATCGACCGCCTCAAGTCGATGTTCATCGCCTCCATGAGCCATGAGCTCAGGACCCCGCTCAACTCTGTCATCGGATTTTCCAGTATCCTCCTCAATGAGTGGGTCGGTCCCATGAATGATGAGCAGAAAGAGAATCTCGCTATCGTTCTCAGGGCTGGAAAACACCTGCTCGCCCTCATCAACGACGTCATCGATGTGTCGAAGATCGAGGCAGGTCTGATTGAGATTAATCCGGAAGAATTCGAACTCCATGATCTTATCAGCGAGGCGGCGACCTCACTGAAAAAAGAGATTGAAGACAAGGGATTGGAGCTTCAGGTCGGCAGTGTTTATTTGAAAATGCATACCGATCGGCGCAGGCTTTTACAATGTGTGCTCAACCTGTTGAGCAATGCGGTAAAATATACGGAAGAGGGTACCGTTTCTATCGAGGTTAACCTTAAAGACGGCGTGGCAGGCGGGCCGCCGGATGAACCCCGCCCGGGCCTTGGAAGCGGCTTGGTTGAAATCTCCGTGCAAGACACCGGCATCGGAATCAGGGAGGAGGACCGGCCGAAGATCTTCGAACCATTTGTGCGTCTGGATTCCAAGCGGCTGCCGGGTGTCCTCGGTACCGGCCTGGGACTCTATCTGGCCCGGAAACTTGCCATGGAGACCCTCAAAGGGGACATAACCTTTACCAGTGAATACGGCAGTGGCAGCAGGTTTGTGCTGCATCTGCCCATACTGAATTTGGAGCGATAATGAAAAGCCTGGTAGTCGACGATAATGCAGCCGACAGGAAGATCTTGCGCTATCTCCTGGAACGACACGGGTGGGAGGTCATCGAGGCGGTGGATGGCGAGGAAGGGTTGTCAATGGCCGCGATCCATGGACCAGCCCTGATCATCTCCGATGCGCTCATGCCGAAGATGGACGGTTTTCAATTCCTGCGCAAGGTCAAGATCGATCCGGTGCTTCGCAGCATCCCCTTCATTTTCTATTCTTCGGTCTATACCGGCAGCAGGGACGAAAAGCTCGCCATGTCGCTGGGTGCCGACGCTTTTGTTGTCAAGCCCAAGGAGCCCGAGGAGTTGTGGGCGCAGATCAGCACCGTGCTGGAACGGGGCAAGACGCGTGAGGTGTCGATCAATACCGGCCTGTTAGAGGAGGAAGAACAGTACCTTAACGAATATTCCCATATTGTGACGATGAAAATCGAGGAAAAGATCAGGGCTTTGGAACAGGCCAGGTTTCAACTGGAACAGAGCGAGAGAAGATTCAGGAATCTCTTCACCAGCATGCGCGATGTGATCTTCGTCTCCGACCTCGAACGGACGATCATTGACGCCAATCAGCCGGCGCTGCGTGAAGTTTTCGGTTACGAACTGGACGAAGTGACAGGGAAAAATGCCCGCTTCCTCTATGCGGAAGACGACGGATATAATCTATCTGGGAGGGAGATCTATAACCAGAAAGGGTATGTCCAGGGCAAGATCATAGAAGTAGCATTGCGGAAGAAAAACGGCGAGATATTTTCGGGCGAGATCTTTGCTCTCAAGCTTCTCGATGAACATGGAAATCCAACGGGAAACATCGGCGTCATGAGGGATATTTCCGCAAGAAAACGCGCGGACCAGGCGCTGCGCGAAAGCGAGGAGCGCCGCTGTATACTTCAGGCGGAACTGACATGTGCAGCGGCGGTGCAGGCCAAGCTTCTCCCCCGATCAACACCTGATCTTCCCGGATTTGAAATTGCCGCCCGCTGTGTGCCGGCCCACCAGGTGGGAGGTGATTTCTACGACTGGCAGGAAATGGCTCCCGGAATACTGAGTGTGACCCTTGGCGATGTCATGGGGAACGGGATGGCGGCGGCCATGCTCATGGCAACGGTCAGGGCTGCCGTTCATGCGGTGACCCAGCAGAATCGACCGGCAGCGGCATTGCAGTTGGCCGAACGCGCGCTTCGGCTGGATCTGGATAATTCCGACAGCTTCGTAACCATCTTCCATGCGCTACTCAACGTGGCAGACCGCACCCTGACCTATGTCGATTGCGGACATGGCTTCGTTTTTTTACGACGCTGCGACGGCAAGGTCGAAGAACTGCTGCCGCGCGGCCTTCCGCTGGGGATACCGGTCAAAGAATGCTTCCAGGAAGGAATGCTAACCTTTGGGAGGGGAGATGTCCTTGTTCTGTACAGTGACGGATTGATAGACGCCCGGCCGGAGCTGGAATTCAACAGCCGAATATTGGCTGACCAACTCCGCGGCGCGGTAAGCGCTCAGGAGATGGTAGACCGGCTGGTAGCCTTGCCTGCCCTGGATGGTCCACCGCCTGATGACCTGACGGTGCTTGTCGTTTACTGCAAGGGTAATGAAAATGACCACACACCATGATGGCGGAATGAAGAGCCGTATCAGGGGGAGGACCATGAAACTTGCACTTGTAATCGAAGATAACCTCGACAATCTTCGGCTTATCACGTATGCGCTCAAAAGAGGCGGTTACGATGTGATCTCGGCTGAGACCGGGGAGTCGGGAATTGAACTGGCGCACAAGGAGAGGCCTTCCTTTATCGTTGTGGATATCAATCTTCCGGGGATCGATGGGTTTGAGGTGACTCGGCGCATCAGGCAATCCGAAATCTTCAGGAGTGTCCCCATCATCGCCATAACGTCACATGCCATGTGCGGCGACCGGGAAAAGATTATCGCCTCAGGCTGCAACAGCTATTTTGAAAAACCTATCGACCCGTTGACTATCATGGATAAAATTCGCGAGATAATTGATGGGGCTGTCAAACCCTAGAGTTGTGTAGCGAAAGGAGAGACCTTTGTATGAAGCCGAGCGTGCTCAATATCCTGGTCCTGCTGGTATGCGGGGCCGTCGCGTTCCTTCTGGGCAAGCAGTCCGGGGAAGATCGCTACCACCATATCAGCGGCTTCGCCTGGAGTGACGGGGAATGGGCGCAACGCTCCAAGGGGGTCCGTACAAGCTTCAATCGGGATCATGACCTGAGCACCACGGAATTGACCCTCGTTCCGGGCGACGAGCGCTGGCTCGATTTCGTTTTCTGGTGCGTGGACAACAAGGTGGCCGAGCACCAGGTTGAGGCGTACGGGGGGACCGAGTGGAAAGGGCCGACCGGCGGCATCATCTTCCACTGGGCGCCCGGTTCGCGCTGGGAAACGCACACCCTGGCCGGCTTCGGCGCCACCATCGGCCACGTTACCGGTGAACACAAGTGGATGGACACGGATTTTCCCGACTTCTTCGAAAAGCATGGCGGAGTGTACGGGATCAACATCAAGGACCGGCTTGCGGAGATCGACCCCGCCTCGCCCAAGCCGTGGGCGGATTTCCTGGAATACATCGGCGGGGCCAACAGTCCCCATTATCGCTACCTTTTCCATCAGGAGGCGGTAATCGATCCCATCCGGGAGCGGGTCTACCTGACCGCCGGCCAGGGGCTGGGTTTTGAGTACTCCTTCGAACGTTATTACCATGAACTGGGCATGCTGCTCACCGATGCGAAAGTGTACCAGTTCTTCCAGATGTACGACATGTACGGTCCCGGCTTCGCTTCCCTTGGAGGGTGGGCTAAAAACCGGTTATCCGCTTCCCTGAGAGGCATCTATCTCGTTGACAACATGGATAAGTGGCGGACCAGGCCGGGCCAGGCCAAGCAGGTAAAGTTTGCGCCGCACCAGTCCTCGCCGCGCATTCCGGACGGGCTTCCAGATGTCGAGTCGGTCAGGCGGGGGGAGGGTCTCTACAAGAAGCAGTGTGCGCCATGCCATGGCGTGGCCGGTGACGGCAAGGGGTTTCTTGCGGCGAGCTTCGAGACCAGGCCGAATGATTTTACCAGGGGGGCCTACAAGTTCCGTTCGACCAGGGCGGGGGAATTGCCCGCCATAAGCGATATCGAGCACACCATACGCAACGGCGTGGCAAACACGGTCATGCCGGCCTGGGCCCAGTTCCTGACCTCGCAGGAGATTAAAGATCTCGGCGGCTATCTGGTCATCTTTTCCGAGCGATTCGTCCGGTCTCAAAAGGAGGGGAAGATCCCCGAAAAATTCACCATTCCGCAAAAACCGGCCGATTACGAGGCCCTGACAGCGCGCGGGAGGGAATTGTTCGAGAAGGTGAAGTGCGCCCATTGCCATGGACTGGACGGGGCCGCAAATAAACAGCCCGTGCCGGCGCTGGTCGACAGGGGCGGCAATCCGGTCCCGGTTACGGACCTGACGTACAAATGGACATTCAAAAACGGCCATAGCCCGGAAGACCTGTACCGCACCCTGTTCGGCGGTTTCAATGGCTCCAACATGCCTTCGTATCTTGACGTGCTTTCGGTTGAAAGGGACAGGTGGGCACTGATAAACCATGTCCTCTCTCTGTCTCCGAAGAATCGGCCGCTCCTGCACCTTGGCGATTACAGGTCCGGTGTGGTCGAGGTCGGCAACAGACTGGACCGGAATGGCCGGGTGCGCAAATAGACAGGAAATGGCATATTACCTGAATCCGTGACGGTGGAGTGCCGGAATGCGCGGAATGCCGGAGCAGCCCGTCGCTTGTGCCGGAACAAACCTGCATTGCCAGAGGCCTCCGCTTCCCGGTCAATTAATCACTATATTCTGAAGCGTTAGGCGTTCCGGGCAAGTGGAGGCACGGAGACGTCACGGTTCAGGATATTACTTTATGGCTTCAATAAGCGGCCCGTATATCCGTGCCGCCAGCGCGCTGAACTCTTCTCCCCACGGCTCCTCGCCGCCAAAACAGAGCGCTACCGCCTGATTATCACGTTCTCCGGGGATTCCTCTCCACTGATCTCCCCGCCAGCAGGTTTCCGCCTTGTGCTGCCCCAACTTCAAAAAGGTCCATGACGTTTCCGGAAAAAACCGGAGCGGCCGCGTCATCCCTTCGCAATACAGGTCGAGCAGACCGGACAGAATTTCAGCCGCGTTGTCAACAGGCGGCAACTCCAGAATCGTGTCGGATGCGATCATCCTGCTCTGCCGCGGGTAGCCTTCCGTCCCGGCGACGTTGAGCAGCAGGTGATCGAGCCAGATGGCTAGCCGATCCTTCCCCTTCAGGCGTGCACAGCGCCAGCGGGTATGGGTGCCCCCCTGGCAGTTTTCGAGAACGGCATGCAGTTGCACCCTGTCGCGGGCAAACGTAAAGGCAAGCGGCTCCAGCTTTGCCCCGAGCTGCGGTTCGAGCGCTGAGGCAAACCGGCGGCTCTTCTCCCAGACGGCATCAAAAGCCGCCTTGCCGGCTGCCAGCGGTGGCAGGACTCCGCGTGATCTTGCCGCCGCCAGGCACTCGTCGTACCCTGCTCCCTGCAAAAGCCGGCTGACAAGCTCCTGTGAAAGGGAGTAGCGCGCAAGCGGGTCCAGCGAAAACGGTTCCGTGTCATCGGCCTCTTCAGCCGGGTTGAATGGTCTTACACGCAGGCGTCTCTCAAGGAAGGTGGCGGCAGGGTATGCCAGGAAGCGCCGCAACTGCGGAAGATCAATCTCCAGAACTGCTGCGTCGCCAGGCGGCAGCGGCTCCCTGATAAACTCAAGGTGGGAGCGCCCCGACAGGCGCCTGGCCTCAAGCGCCTGGCAGCTCTCCCGATCGTAGCTGAACAGGTGTACCGGGTCGTGACCGTCAAAGTAGCGGGGACTGAACCCCTGGAGGCGGTGCGTGGTAAGAACCGACGCCGGCGTTACGCCATCCGGTCCTGCGAAACCGTTTGCAATATAGTCGCTCAGTTCGGCGACGAGAACGGACGGCGGCATGCTGCTGTTGTCGCGATCGTTCCGGCCGTTGTAGCTGATGCAGAAGCGCTCTTCCGCCGCCATGAACGCTTCCAGGAACAGGTAGCGGTCCTCATCCCGCAACGAACGGTCGCCGCGCCTTCTGGCGCCGTTCATCAGGCTGAATCCTGGCGGCCTCTCGGTGCGCGGAAACTGCCCGTCATTCATGCCGGCCAGCCAGATAACCCGCATCGGAATGCTCCGCATAGGCAGCATTGCGCAAAAAGTAATCGAGCCCCCCATGAAGCCGTAGCCGCCGCCACTTTTTGTCAGAAGCTCGGTCAGGTGATCTCGCACGGCGTCGAGCGTTATCGGCTGGGTAAAACCATGGATTGTCGAGGCCTCGCGGAGTGAATTGAGCGCTTTGGCAACAGCGAGGGGACCGGAGGGATCACTTTCGTCAGGCTCCAGCATCCGGGCAACGGTTGCGGTGAAGATATCCGCCCATTCGGACAGGGTATGATGTGCGCTGAAGCGGGAACTGTTCTCCCGGACAATGGCGATGAATTCGGCAAGTTTGCCCAGCGCCTCCGCCTGGCGCCCCGAGCAGGCGGGGTAGGGGAGGATACCGTCAAATGTTGCGGAATCGTCCGGCGCCATCGCGTAGCCGAGAAACAGTCGGTCCAGCCCGGCCTGCCAGCTGAACTCGGTGTATCGGGGAAACCCGAGATCTGCACGATGACCGGCGTCGAGCCCCCAGCGTACGTTGCAACCGGTAAGCCAGTTCCTGATGTCCATGAGTTCATCGTCGTCGAGATCAAAGCGGCTCATAACGGCGGGAGTTTCCAGGAGATCGAGCATTTCATGGAGGGCAAACCGGCCGGGCGCCGTGCCCAGAACCTTCAGGAACGCATCGACAAAAAGGCTTTCCCGGCGGACGCTCCGGTCGGCAATGGTGAAGGGGAGCGGCGGCCGGCCGGTTGAACGGCTGCCGAAAACGGAGCTGATATAGGGTGCGTAGGTTTCAATATCCGGGATCATCACCACGATCTGGCGCGGCTCCAGATCGGAGAGTTCGTCGAACTGTGCCAGGAGGTTGTCGTACAGGATCTCCATCTCGCGCAGCGGACCGTGACATGAGTGGATCCGGACTGAAAAGTCATCCGGGGATACGGCACTCTTAATGCCGTCTGCGGGGCGGTTGTGAAGGGTGAGGATATCGTGCTGGATGGCGGACAAAAGGGTCCCGGCGGTGGCGGCACCGGGTCGGAGCGCCATTTCCGGCACACTGTCCAGCTCTTCTGCTTCGAACCCGTACTCCAGCAGGGTCTCGAAAAATTCCTGGCCCAGGGTGCCGAGTGACGAAAGGAGCGGATTGCCGGTTTCGTAATACTCTTCCGCTTCCGCGGGAAGGACCGACCGCAGCGCCAACCGGGATTTGCTCTTCTCGGAAATGATCGTTCCCCAGTACTCTCCGCAGGGATTGAGCAGATAGCAGGTGACCTCGCAATAGGCCGAAAGCAGCCTCAGCGCTTCCAGGTGGAACGGGGGGAGATAGGAAATTCCGAACAGGGTAA
>DATNCC010000101.1:0-12572 GCA_035571735.1 Dongiaceae bacterium
TCACATCATTCAAAGTAAAATTGCTGTCGGTTCGGGCGGTGTCTTTGGCAAGGGTTTTGTCAAGGGGACTCAGTCGCAGCTCCGTTTTCTTCCCGAGCAGCATACCGATTTCGCATTCTCCGTCTTTGCCGAGGAGTGGGGTTTTATAGGTTGCCTGCTACTGATCATCATCTACCTCTCGCTGGTGCTGTGGGGACTCAATATCGCCCGCCACTGTAACGACCGTTTGGGCGGCCTGCTCGCGGTTGGCGTTACGGCAATGCTCTTCTGGCATATAGTCATCAATATGGGAATGGTGATCGGCCTGTTCCCGGTGGTCGGTGTTCCGCTGCCGTTTTTTTCCTACGGCGGCACCTCAATGATCACTTCCATGGTCGGAATCGGTCTGCTGCAGAGCATCAGCATGCGGCGCTTCATGTTCTGACCTGGTCGTACAAAAGCCCCGCTTTCCGATTGGAAGCGGGGCTTTGTATGTTCCGGCATGATACCCACCCAGCCCTGATAACAGGATAAGTGCGTTAACGACTTACTAAATTATTTCAACATTCAAAATTTCCCCTTCGATATCGACTACCCTCACGCGGTCTCCCGCACGCAGCCTCTCTCCAGAATTGCAACACCACTCTTCGGCACCGAGAACGGCACCGGGAAATTTGACGATTCCTCGTTCATGGCCGTCTTCGGTACCACGTATTATGACGCCGGTCTCACCGACTATCCCCTCCTTCGATATCCTGACGTGATTGCGGGTACCCTTGGGTTTCAAATACTTGAACCACATAGCCGTAAAACAGATCGATACTACCGGCCAGAGCACAACCTGTCCCGCCAGAGGAAAGTCAGGCCAAAAACCGCTGAGCGCACCGACAACCAGCGCCCCCAGACCGAACCAGATAATCGTAAATGATGGAATTATCAACTCCAGACCGATCAGGCAAAAACCGGCAATAATCCAGTACCACCATTCTATCTGCATATGTAACCTCACCAGCAGAGAGTGTTTTTCGGAAAGTATACCAGATATTTACGGCAGACAAATAAATCACCGACACCTTAATTAATCTTTTGCACAAATCCGCCGGTTGAATTATCGTACGGACAGGGAGTGACAGGTGGCAGCAATAGTCAAATGCAGTACAACGATCATAAGACTGGTTTTCGGCGCTGCGATCTGGTGTTCTTTTGCCGGCTGTACAGGCGCTCTTATCTACCGACCTGAGAAAAAACAAAAGCTCGCAACTCCCGGTACAGAAACAGATAAACAACTTCCGCCGATGCCTGACTTAAAAGCCAACAATTCCACTCTTGCAGGAATTGATACTACCGGAATGGGTATTCGTGACGATGTCTATATCTGGATATATGAGAATTATACAACAACCATCAAACGCACAATACTCATGACTATGGCCAAGACTCTTCAGGACGTAATGGCAAAAACCCCGAAAACCACGGAAGAGGCGCGGCATCTGGAACAGTCATTCAAAGATGCTTCAATAATGTTAAAGGCAGTTCGAGGACTTACACAGGGCGAGGCCGATGAAATGGGCAATCTTCTGTTCAAGAAGATGTTCAATACACCGGAACGATTAAATGCATATCTGCAATACAATTTGCTTCTGAGAGGTGGAACATCAGCTCATTGAGATGAAATTTTGTCCATTCGGCCCGACCAGAAAAGCTGGTCAATTTCGAAAGCCCCTCGGTTTCCCTTGGGGCTTTCCTGTTAATGGCAGTAAACAGTGCCGATTGGCTATGTCGGGGTACAGCAGGGGAAAACCGATTACATGATTTGGCGGGGCACGCGAATTCGGGCCTGTTCGAATCCAACGAATACCCTGGCGCCAAGCGTGAACTCCGCCCAGAATTCTTTCCACTGGGAAGGTTCTTCATCACTGCTGGTAGCAGGTTTGAGTTCAGCAAGGAAGATGGTCATTGCAGCCCCGACTATGCATAACGTACCAGCGAGAGCAAATGACTTGCCGAGACCGCCGGCTTGGGCATTCAGCATCTCGGACACCTTGCCCATGACAAACCCGCCTACGCCCCACGCAGTGAAGAGCGCACCGTAGTTCAGGCCATAGTTTTTGGTTCCCCAGTAGTCCTTGGCAAAAGAAGGGAAAAGACAGAGGTTGGATCCGTAGTTAAAACCGATGAAAGAAGCCATAAGAACCAGCAGCACGGCACTGCCGGAGTTTACAACCGCCATGGCGATAAACATCATCACGGCCTGCATCGTCAACATGATAAACAGGGTGGCGCGGCGACCGATCTTGTCGGAAAGCACACCGGCCACCACGCGGCCACCGGCATTGCCGATCGCCATGATGGCAACGGCCACGAATGCCATCGGCCCCATGCTTTTCTTGGCCAGTCCGGCCACGCTGCCGATAACCATCAGTCCGGCGCCGGAGCCAATGAAGAAGGCAGCCCACAGGACATAGAACTTGTAGTTGCGCAGCATCTCGCTGACGGTCGCATTTACGACCGGCTTGGAGGCATTCAGTTTGGCCAGTGGACCTGGATCAGCGGGTTCGGCAGGTACATACCCCTTCGGCGGATTGACCAGCAGAAAGGAAAGACCACAGACTAAGACCGTGAAGCCTATTCCGAGGAACATCATGGCTTTCGGAATTCCGAAAGCACCGATCAGATACGACGCCAGCGGAGCGATATAGACCGGTGCTATGCCGAAACCGGCTACGACGATGCCGGCGATCAGGCCGGTTTTGGAGGGAGAGAACCATTTCAGCGCCGGCGGGGTGGCGGCCGAATAGCCGAAACCGAACCCGGAGCCTGCCAGTACGCCAAAGCCGAAGACCCAGGCCAGGTAGCTGTTTGAAAAGCCCATCATTGTAAAACCTGCACCAACCAGAACGCCGCCGATCAGGGCCGTGCGGGCAGGACCGATCTTGTCCTGGCACTTGCCGGCCACGATCATGGAAAAAGCGAAGGCGAGACAGCAGACCGCGTAGGGGTCGTTTATGGAGGCAATATCCCACTGGAATGCGTCCGGGCCGCCCTTTTCGATGGATGCCTTGATGGCCCCCTTGAAGATACTCCAGGCATACAACACCCCGAGGGCCAGGTTGATGGCAAGACCTGCGGATACTACGGTCCAGCCCTTGTTCTTGATATCAGTCATTGTTCTATCCCCCTGATCTAGCCCTGATAAACAGGATAAGTGCGTTAACTAAGTTATTTCCTGCCAGCGCAGAAAACAACTTCTAACTTACTAAAGTTTCTGAACCGCGGTTTTTTTGTCCGGGCCGTTCATACGGATGGCGGTCGCAAACTCCATCCAGAAAACCAGGTAGATCGAAACCATCAGCGAAAGGCCTATATTCTGGTTTTCAGCTCCCAATGCCTTGGCCAGGATCGGCGAGGCGAATCCTGCCCCCAGGGTGCCGGTCACCCGCTCAAGCAGATAGAACACCGGCAGGGTCAAGAGGGTACCGACCACCATGATGGCAAGACCGGTGGGACGTTTGATCCAGTACTTGGGGGAGAATCCGTACATGCGCATGAAAATCACCACCCAGATGAGCCAGACCGAGTAGTCCACGGCGGCATCCGGCAGGGCCAGCTTGTTTTTGACCAGCACGACTTCAAGAATGGTCACTACTCCCAGCAGGGTAAACATCCAGTTGAATTTCTCGTTAGCCTGGGTCTGCCAGTTGCGGCTGTCGGGCGCCTTGACCTCATCGAAGGAGTGGCTGTGGGTGCCCAGTGCCGAGAAGAGAATGGCGAACCAGATACCGGCATTATGGAACAGAAGTGAAGCATGGTTGCCGGCTACGTTGGCGATGCGGGACATCGGCTCGCGGGCAAAGTCTCCGGCGATGCGCATCAAGAAGAGATTGGCAATCACGGAGCAGGCGATTATGACCGCAATGGTGAAGATCTTGCGCGGCAGCAGATATGGATCGACACGGTCCGGGAAGCCGATAATGAATGCGAACCAGATCAGGTACATGATCAGCGGAATTCCGAAGCAGATGCCGTAGACCGATTTGCCGGCGAAGTCTCCGTTCTGTGCATAGATGATGTATTTATCCTTGACGCTCGGATCGGTATTTGCGGCTTTTACGACATCTTTGGGCACCTTGTTGAGGTGCGGCAAAAGCCCCATGGCGTACCAGCCATGGTCACCCTGAGTGGTATCTACAACCCAGTACTGGTCCCCCATCATCTCGTCCAGACCGCCGAAGAGCTGCATATTAAAGGCGGCGCAGATAACGCAGACCGCCAGGAGCATGATTGCATGAGTAATTTTCATTGGCATGGCTGTATTCCCCCTATTCTTTATGTGTGGTCCAGAACATCGACACCGCGTTGGCGGCAAACAGCCCGTACAGCCACATTGTATTCCAGGCCGGGCCGGACCAGTGACTGCCGTGACCTCCACCTACCACACCGGAAGCGATCACGAAGCCGATGATCGACGTGAAGGCCACCATGGCAACCGAACGCAAGATGGCGCTGTTCCGCCAGGTGTGACGCTCCAGTTCTTCGATTCTATTAAGCAGCTCAAGCTCTCTTTCGCTCATCCCTCTTCTCCTTTCTTAACATGATAACTAAAAACAGCATCGAAACTGTCAGAGCCAGCACAAGTTGAAAATTATTAAGGTTTAACGTGAGATTGTACAACATTGCTTTCCCCTTCCATTGTGGCTTGTGTTTGCTTTCAGCACTTGGCCATTTGCGGCAGCTCACCGTGAAAACGATCTAGCAGTTCCAGGTACTTGATGCACTGGGCATGTTTCCCGCTGCAGTACTGTATAATCATGTTCACATCGTGTGGTGATATGTACTCGCATCCCACATCGCAGTAATCATCGTTCTTTCCATAGAATGGACAGATGTTTTGGTTCCCCATTTATGTCCTCTCGTAACGTGTTCAAATTGTATACAGCATTACCCGTGCCAAATTGTTATTGATCACGGATACTGTAATGATATCGCATAATTGAAGTGTTTTAGCCGTAAACATTGCAGTCCAGGATTAATATTTTTTTGCATTATTGCAAAATGGTTCTCATCCTTTCAGGATTGCCCCGGCGTGAGCCAGAGAATCACCAAAAGTAAAATCATATATAAATTACTGTCATATTGAATAGTTACAGTTATTACAGGTTATTTCAGGGACTGTGAAATTGATTTGCATAAATGCAAAAACAGCGTCGGACAATATTTGCAAAGCTGCAAAACAGTGGGGAATAATGGATTGGATGTCTGGTTGAATCTGCGTTTCAGGACAAAGGAATACGATCTGGCCGTTTTATTTTGTGCGCATCAGGATTCGACACGACGCCTCAAAAGGTGTTTTTCGGTGAACAACATTTACATTCCCGTAACAAATCCTGACCGTTATATAATTGCACACTGCGCGTAATCGTGGTATAGAAGCCGGTAGTATTCAGGTAAAAATAAACAGGAATAACACCCCCTTAATTTCAGTTTTTATAATTCTTTAAATAGTTCCTCGTTAGAATGAGGCGTTTGCACAAACAGATGCTACTACCCAGAAACGTCGAAAGACGCCAATGCGGTCACCAGGTTTTGTCGGATTAAGGCTTAACTTAATGTAGCTGGAAAAAGTCCTACGTTGTGCACTGCCGAAAGTCAACCAGGGGGGAAATGGTTTGGCAGCATCTATTGTAAAGGCCCTTTTCTTCCCGAACGGGTCTTTTTTGTTTTTGCAAAGGTTCAGATTATGACAATTGAAATAAACGAAATTTATCTCAGTTCGGTCATGGGCCGCTCTGTGATCAACAGCAAGGGCGATCAGATCGGGATCTTGCGCGATCTGATCATGATTCCGGGTGAAGTGTTCCCGGAGGTTTCCCATATTGTGATCAAATCGCGCAAGGGGATAAAAACCCTTCCCTGGAGTGAGGTTTCGCTCTTTACGCACGTGGTGATTTCAACCGGAAGCATCAAACCACACGGTCTGGATACGTATCTGCCCGGTGATGGGGATATCCTCGTCAAGCGCGACCTGCTTGACAAACAGATCGTTGATGTGGACGGGGCCAAAGTTGTTCGGGTTAACGACATAAAGCTCGGCAAGCTGAATCATAAACTTTGTATATTCTCGGTAGATATCGGCTTTCGCGGTCTGCTCAGGCGCCTCGGCTATGAGCGTTTTGGAGAGCGTTTCGCCCGGGCGATCAAGCGCGACATACCTCACGGCGAGATCAGCTGGGAATATGTCCAGCCGCTGGAAGCCAACTCATCGAAACTTGCGCTTAAAATTGCCCGCGACCAGATGAACGAGATGCATCCTGCCGACCTGGCCGATATCATAGAAAACATTCCGATCCAGAGTATCCGTACAGTGCTCGATTCGATCGATGCAGAGACTACCGGCGACACCATTTACGAACTTGAAGCGGACATGCGAAACCTTGTCATCAGTCAACTGGACAATGAACAGATGACCGACATTCTGGAAGAGATGGAACCGGACGAAGCCGCTGACGTGCTGAGTGACCTGCCGGAGCAAAAAGCGCAGGAGCTGCTGCACATGATGGATCAGGAAGATGCCGAAGACATCCAGGAACTGCTGGAACACGAAGAGGATTCGGCAGGCGGCCTGATGAATCCGGACTACCTGAGGCTCACGTCGGATATCACCGTCGGCCGGGCGTTGGAAGTCCTCAAGGAGTGCGCCGATGAGGTAGAAACCATCTTCTACGGCTATGTCGTCACTGCGGATGACCGACTCGAAGGTGTCGTCTCCCTCAAGGGGTTGATCATGAACCCACCTGAAACGCATATCACCGATATCATGGAAGAAAATATCAAGTTCGTGCATATCGATGCGGAGCCGGAGGACATGCTGGAAACGCTTGCCAAGTACGACCTGATTGCCATCCCGGTACTTGATTCCGAAGATAAAATGGCCGGCATCGTCACCGTTGACGATGTGCTGGCGCATTACCTGCCGCAGATCGTTAAAATCAAACGGCGCTAGAACCCCGAGTCTTTATGTTCAGCTATATTTCACAATTCAGATTCTTGAAGCCGCTCAAGAGCTTCAGCCCCCGGAATGTCATGATCTTTCTGGCTATCCTCGGGCCGGGCATCATCACCGCCAATGTCGATAACGATGCCGGCGGCATCACCACGTATTCACTGGCCGCAGCAAACTACGGCTATTCAATCCTCTGGATGATGATCCCCACGACGATTGCGCTTGTTGTGATCCAGGAGATGTGCGCCCGTATGGGGGCCGTCACAGGTAAAGGCTTGTCGGACCTGATCCGCGAATCCTTCGGAGTCAAGGTCACCTTTTACGTCATGATCGCCCTGCTGCTGACCAATATGGGCAATTCCATCTCCGAGTTCGCCGGCATCGCCGCCAGCCTCGAGATCTTCGGCATAAGCAAATATGTTTCCGTGCCGATATGCGCTGTTCTGGTCTGGCTGCTGATCGTCAAGGGATCATACAAGGTCGTTGAAAAGGTGTTTCTGGTTGCGTGCCTGGTCTATATCGCCTACCCGATCGCCGCCTTCATGGCCGGGCCGAACTGGACCATCGTCATGAAAGCAACCGTCACCCCGACATTCAAAACAGACAGCGCCTACCTGATGACCCTGATCGGCATCGTCGGCACGACCATAGCCCCCTGGATGCAGTTCTATCAGCAGGCGGCAGTCGTTGAAAAGGGGATCACCGCCGATCAGTACAATTTTTCGCGGATAGACGTCATCTTCGGCTGCATCATGGCGATCGTGGTGGCGTTCTTCATGATGGTAGCCTGCGCCTCGACCATCCACCTGCATGGGCTGAAGATCGAAACCGCCGCCGACGCGGCACTGGCGCTGAAACCTCTGGTCGGCCAACACGCCTCGGCGCTGTTCGCTTTCGGGCTTTTCAACGCCTCGCTATTTGCCGCGTGTATCCTGCCTCTATCCACGGCCTACTATATTTGCGAGGGGATGGGGTGGGAATCCGGGGTCGATAAAGACTTCGAGCAGGCCCCGCAGTTTTTCTGGCTGTTCACGATCATCATCATCATAAGCGCCGGCCTGATCCTGATCCCGAATGCCCCGCTGATGGCGATCATGTTCATCTCGCAGGTTGTCAACGGTGCCGTGCTGCCGTTTGTGCTGATGTTCATGATCAAGCTGATCAACGATAAAAACCTGATGGGAACCTATGTCAACGGACCGGCATTCAACATCATCGCCTGGTTTACCGTCGTGATAATGATCGTTCTCACGATAGTCATGACTATCGATATGGCGTTTCCAGGATTGATCAAGCGGCTGATGGCATTTTGAATGCCTGCCGTCACAGACGCAAAAATGCCCACCGGATATCCGGCGGGCATTTTTTTTTGTTCCAAATGGGAGAGCGGTTACCCCGGAGGCCAACCAAATCCCCGTCCCGCCAGCAGATGAAAGTGGATGTGGAAGACCGACTGTCCCGCCCCCGCCCCGTTGTTCTGGACGATGCGGAAACCTGAATCGGCATACCCCTTGTCTCTGGCAATCTCTCCTCCCTTCCGGAAGGCATAGCCGACCAGTTCATCTTCCACCGGGGTCATATCCAGGCAGTTGACGAAATGTTTTTTCGGCAGCAGCAGCAGGTGCAGCGGCGCCTGCGGATTAACATCCTCGACAACGAGCAGCCGCTCGTCCTCGAACACCTTCTTCGACGGTATGTCGCCGCGAATGATCTTGCAGAAAATGCAGTTTTCCATGCTACCCCCCTTTAGACTTTTTCGAATAAGTTTAAAAGCAGAATCTGTAAAGCAAGACTTACTCACGCGACGCCGCAACGACGCGACGAAAGGCTTCAAGCTTTTTGATTCTTTATTAAACGTCGCCTAGAGGCGCCTACTTTGGTGCGTCGTCGCGTCGTTGCGTGAAACTAAAGATTTTGGTTAAGACTAATCCGGTTTAGGTAATTGCAGCAGTATCAGAAATTCACGGTTGCCGTCCGCTCCGGTTATCGGTGATTCGCACAGACCTTCTACCGTCAACCCCAGATCGGCCGCGGCTTGCCTGACGTCTTCGATAACTTTTTCATGGGCGGCCGGGTCGCGCACGACCCCCCCCTTCCCTACCTCTCCCTTGCCGACCTCGAACTGCGGCTTGATCAGGGCGATGATCCGGCCGCCCGGTTTCAATAGACCTACCGTAGCGGGAAGCACCTTGGCCAGCGCAATGAACGAGGCGTCAATGACCGCCAGCGACGGTTCATCATCGAGCCGATCAGGCGTAACGGTACGGATATTGGTCCTCTCCATGCTGACGACGCGCGGGTCCTGTTGCAGCTTCCAGGCCAGCTGGCCATAGCCGACATCAACTGCAAAGACCCTGGCCGCTCCCGCCTGCAGCAGGCAATCGGTAAAGCCGCCGGTGGAGGAGCCGACATCGACGGCGACCAGCCCCGCCACGTCAATACCAAACACGTCCAGCGCCTTGCGCAGCTTGAGCCCGCCACGGCTTACATAGGGGAGAACATCCCCCTTGAGGCGGATATCCGCATCAACTGCAACCTGCTGGCCGGCCTTGTCGACCGTGTGGTCGCCGACGACCACCTGGCCGGCCATGATCAGGGCCTGAGCCTTCCCGATCGAGGGAGCCAGGCCACGTTCTAATATCAGTTTGTCGAGGCGTTGTTTGGTCATTGAAGGTTCGCTGTAACAACAGGATATACATGCATGGGAATCAAACCTAAATAACATATTCAATACAAAAAAGTCCCGCTGTTCTCAGCGGGACTTTTTCAATGTACATTACTCGCCAACCAGCTGGCTCTTGGTGAAGAGCGCCTTCAGCCAGTACCCTTCCGCCTCTATATTTTCGCGGCCACCCTCTTCGCGATCGACCAGCGTCACGATACCGAGCACCTTCAGCCCCTCTTCCTCGGCCCGGCGCACCGCCTTCATCGAGGAGCCGCCGGTAGTGACGACATCTTCCACGATGACGACCCTCGTTCCGGGAGGAAGATTCTTGCGCCCTTCCAGCCACTGGCCGGTTCCGTGCCCTTTCGGCTCCTTGCGGATGATGAAGGCGTGCATGCTCCTGCCGTCCAGATGGGCGGCAATCGATGTTGCCGTGGCGATCGGATCGGCGCCCAGGGTAATGCCGCCGACCGCCTGGACCCCTTCGACATCCTTGATGGCCTCATAGAACAGCTTGCCGACCAGAAAGCCCCCTTCAGCATGCAGCGTGGTCTGCTTGCCATCGAAGTAAAAATCGCTCTGACGACCGGAAGCCAGGGTCACCAGGCGCTTTTCGTATGACAATTCCAGGATGATGTTCTTCAGTTGTTCGCGATCACTCATGGTCCGTCTGCTCCTCTTCGAATAGTCCCTTCTGCGGATTTTCCACAGGTTTGGGGAATGCAACCGGGTATTGCCCGGCAAAACAGGCTTTGCAATAGCGGGTGTCACCCTGGCCGATCGAAGAGAGCAGCCCTTCTTCGGACAGATACCCGAGAGTATCGGCGGTAACGTAGCGGCAGATTTCGTCGATCGTATGCGACGAGGAAATCAGTTCCTTGCGGTTCGGCGTATCGATACCGTAGTAGCAGGGATAGCTGGTAGGAGGTGAGGAAATCCGCAGGTGAACTTCCTTGGCTCCGGCGTTGCGCACCATCTTGATGATCTTGCGCGAGGTGGTGCCGCGTACGATCGAGTCGTCAATCACGACGACCCGCTTGCCGTTCAGCAGCTCGCGCACCGGATTGAGCTTGATCTTGACTCCGAAGTGCCGGATGGACTGGGCCGGTTCAATAAACGTCCGCCCGACATAATGGTTGCGGATCAACCCAAGCTCGAACGGGATGCCCGATTCCTCGGCGTACCCCATGGCGGCCGGCACGCCCGAGTCGGGCACGGCAATGACGACATCGGCATCCACCGGGTACTCGCGCGCCAATTGCCGCCCCAGCTCCTTGCGGGCCAGATAGACATTCCTGCCGAAGATGTACGAATCGGGACGGGCAAAATAAACGAATTCGAAGATGCAGGGGGTCGGATCGATTTTCTTGAACGGGAAGAGCGATTTGATGCCGCCATCCTTGGTGCAGACCACCATTTCACCCGGTTCGATCTCACGGACGAATTCCGCCTCGATCAGATCCAGCGCACAGCTTTCGGAGGCTACGACCCAGGCGTTGCCCAGCTTGCCGAGACATAACGGGCGGAAGCCGTTCGGGTCGCGCACCGCTATCATCCGGCTCTCGGTCAGAAAGACCAGGCAGTAGGCACCCTGGATACGCTTCAGCGCATCCACGATTCGGTCGACCAGCGAGTTGGTCTTTGACGCGGCAATAAGATGGATGATTATTTCCGTATCCATGGTCGTCTGGAAGATCGAGCCGTAGGCTTCCAGTTCGGCCTTCAGCAACTGCGCATTGACCAGGTTGCCGTTGTGGGCGACCGCAATCGAGCCGCGTGAATAATCGACCATGATCGGCTGGACGTTCTTTTCCACCGAGGCTCCGGCGGTCGAATAGCGAACATGCCCGATGGCCGATTTACCCGGCAGTTTCCTGAAGACGTCGGGATTGCTGAACACATCCGCAACCAGCCCCATACGCTTGTGGGCGTGCAGGGAAGAACCATCCGAGGAGACGATGCCGCAGCTTTCCTGACCCCGATGCTGCAGGGCATAGAGACCGAGGTAGGTCAGGTTTGATGCCTCGGAATGATTGTAAAT
The DNA here is from genome assembly GCA_035571735.1 of Dongiaceae bacterium. GTDB lineage: Bacteria > Desulfobacterota > Desulfuromonadia > Geobacterales > Pseudopelobacteraceae > JACRCG01. Next base: position 11,686 of record DATNCC010000101.1, read on the forward strand.
ACCAAAAACACCGCATTCTTCTTGGGGACGGGATAGCTTCATAGGTAATGGCTCCACTGTATTGAATCAGACCAGATTATTTCTAACATACTCGGCGGCATTTTTATACAGGTTCAACCCGTCACCCTCTTCCGGCAAGGTTTCCCGCGTCCAGCGGGGATGCTGGGTGTAATGGACAAACGCCTCGGGGTGCGGCATAAGCCCCATCAGACGACCGGTCGGGTCGCACAGGGAGGCTATGGCGCCTGTCGAGCCGTTGGGATTGGCCGGGAACTCCATGGTTGCCTGGGCGTACCCGGCATCGCTATAGCGCAGCACCGCCAGGTGTTCGTCTTCGATCCGTGCCAGCGTCGCCTCGGAGTCACAGAGAAACTTGCCTTCACCGTGGCGCACCGGCAGGTATATGCCCTTGTCGATTCCACGGGTGAATACGCTCGGGGAGGCGGGATCTACTTTCAGATAGGTCCAGCGATCCTGAAAGCGGCCGCAATCGTTATGCGTCAGCGTGGCCGTCTGGTGCAGGTACTCGCCGTCAAATCCGGGTAGCATCCCCATCTTGACCATCAGCTGAAAGCCGTTGCAGACTCCGAGGATCAGCTTGCCGCTGTCAATAAAGCGGGTAAACTGGTCAACCAGTTTTTCATCGCCGCCGGTGACCTGGGCATTCTTCAGGCGGTTTGCCTGGGCCTTGGCGCTTCCCAGGTCGTCGCCGTCGAGAAATCCGCCGGTAAGATTGAGAAAATGAAAGTCATCAAGGCGGATCTCGCCGGAGAGGATCTCGGCGATATGGGCGATAACTGCTTCATCGAAGCCCCCGAGGCGGCAGGCATGGGCGGCCTCCATCTCACAGTTGGTGCCGTTGCCGGTTATGACGATTGCGCGTGTCT
>DATNCC010000102.1:0-27260 GCA_035571735.1 Dongiaceae bacterium
TGCCCTGCTTGTCTCTTTCCTGCTCACCCTGATCTTCAGTTATATTCTTTCCCGCCTGACCTCACGCCCCCTGCAACAGGTTGCGGCAATTGCCGCCGAGATCGGCCGGGGAAATTTCAACCTCCGCCTGCCCGCAGAGTGGCACGACGAACTGGGGGACCTGGCAGCAATAATGAACGAAATGGCAGCCAGGCTCGATGACCAGCTCTCTCGCCTCACCGCAGAGCGCAACCGGCTTGACGCCATCCTCTCGGGAATGGGCGAAGGCCTGATGGTAACCGACAGGGAAGGGAGGATAACCCTTGTCAATCCGGCGTTCTGCAGACTTTTCAGGGTATACGACGGGCTGATCGGCAATCCGTTAAGCCATATTTCGCGTCACCCGGCGCTGCTGGAATCCTACAATCAAGTAAGTCATGACAAGCTGGAACTGCAGAACGAGATGATCGTCCAGACTCCTGAAGAGCAATTCCTCAGCGCCCACTGGGTTCCGCTTCTGAACAAGACCGGCATGGAGGGTGTTGTTGCGGTATTTCACGATGTAACCGATCTGAAACGGCTCGAAAACATCCGCCGGGATTTTGTCGCCAATGTCTCCCACGAACTCCGGACACCGGTTACGGTCATAAAGGGGTATTCCGAGACGCTGCTCGATGACCTGATTGTCGAAAATCCCGAGAAAGCCGTCGAGTTTGTAAAAATCATCCTCAGCCACTCCGAAAGACTCACATCCCTGCTGAACGACCTGCTGAGCCTGTCCGAAATGGAGTCTCCTGCCTTTTCGTTTCAGATGAACCAGATTACCATTGAAAGCACGGTCCGCAAGGTCTGCAATCTCCTGCAAGCCAAGGCGGATGCCAAAAGTATCAGCATAAGGACAGCCGATCTGTTGACGCTGCCTCCTGTCATGGCCGACCAGGGGAGGCTTGAGCAAGTGCTGGTCAATCTTCTGGACAATGCCGTCAAGTACTCTTCGGATGGCGGGACTGTCTCTATCCAGGCAGTTGAAGAGGACGATTTCATCCGCATCTCAGTCCGGGACACCGGTCCGGGCATCCCTGCCGCCAGTATTCCGAGGCTTTTCGAGCGCTTCTACCGGGTCGATTCCGGCAGGAGCCGCAAGGAAGGGGGCACCGGACTCGGGCTGGCCATTGTCAAGCATATCGTCCAGCTCCACGGTGGAACGGTAGCGGCGGAGAACAATGCCGACGGTCCCGGCGCGACCTTCAGTTTCACCCTGAAGAAGGGGAACGCTTGACCGTAACTCAGTAGTTCAGTTTAAAGGCATGTCGCAAAAGTGACATGCCTTTTTCTTTCCCGCCGTATGCACCGCACTTCCGGCCCTTTACCGCTGCCCCCCTGCGGATCAGGCCGGCGCGTCCCCCCGGGATAGCCCTGATTGACCGTAGTTATCAATCTGTCACACTCCCTAAGCCTTCTTATTCCTGCCTGTTAATGCAATATTTTAATAAAGTTGAAATATTCGCGACAGGCATTCGCTCTGCCGTCAACTGCATCAAAATCTATAACAACTTGAAATTACGACGAATAAATTGTGCAGGCGATATGGCACAATCTGTGCTGATGAAGCCTAATTCATGGTTACAAATTAAAACAGAACTTGGAGGAAATCGGCATGACACGAATATTAAAGAGCTTTCTGGCCGTGGGTCTTTTGCTCCTGGCCGGCTCGCTGGCCGGGTGCGGCAGCAAGAACAGCAGCACCCCCGCTCCCGGCGTTACCCGGACCTTTTTCATCGCTGCCGAAGATGTGACATGGGACTTCGCCCCGAGCGGAGTGAACCAGATCAGCGGCACCACCTTTGCCAACTACACCGGAGCGTTGGCCGCCGAAGAGCCGGAAGTTCCGATCATGACCCGGCGCATCGCCTTCGACAATGCCTCGTCGGCCGGCAATCCACTCGACTTTACCGCCGATCCGGCGGCAGTTCAGATCGGCACCAGGTACAGGAAGACCCTCTACGTGGAATACACTGACGCCACCTTCACCACCAGGAAGCCTGTCGCGCCCGAATGGCAGCACCTGGGTTCCCTGGGGCCAATCATCCGGGCCGAGGTGGGGGACACCATCAAGGTCGTTTTCAAGAACAAGACCAACACGGGGCGCAGTTACACCGTGCATCCCCACGGCGTTTTCTATGACAAGCCGAGCGAGGGGGCTGCCTACGTGAGCGGCGCCCCCAGCGATTTTGCCCAAGGCAACAGCGTCGCACCCGGCAGCAGCTTCACCTACACCTGGGAAGTGCCCGAGCGCGCCGGCCCCGGTCCGGCCGACGGCACGTCGGTCATGTGGATGTACCACTCCCACGTGAACGAGCCCCAGGACGAGAACACCGGCCTGATCGCACCGATGATCGTCTACCAGAAGGGAGCAATGAAGCCGGTCGGGGCAAAGGGGATCGACCGGGAGTTCGTGGTGCTGTTCAAGGTCTTCGACGAGAACGACAGTTTCCACTTCAACGACAATCTTCTCTCCGCCAAGCTCGCCCAGGCGGACATCGACGCAGTCGTCCTGGGGGTCGGTTTCAATCCGGAGCCGAACCTGAAGCACACCATGAACGGCTACATCTACGGAAACCTGCCGCTCTCCACCATGACCATGAAAAAGGGAGAGAACGTCCGCTGGTACCTGATGTCCATGGGGACCGAGGTCGACCTGCACACGCCGCACTGGCACGGCAATACCCTGCTCACCATGGGGGGGATGCGGACCGACGTGGTCGACGTTCTGCCGGCCCAGATGGTGATGGCCGACATGGTGCCGGACAACATCGGGACCTGGCTGTTCCATTGCCATGTCAACGACCACATCAAGGCCGGCATGCTCGCCCGCTACAAGGTCGATCCGTAGCAACCCTGTCATAATTCCTGCAGTTTGGTGATCCAAAGATGGGGGCAGCTGCTTTGACGTTAAAGCAGCCTGCCCCCTTTTACCTGGTAGTTTTTTCGGCCCAGGAAAAACAATGCCGACGGACTGGGCGCGACCTTCAGTTTCACCTTGAAGAAGGGGTAGTCAGCCACTCCCTGGACGCTCATATCAAGTGAACAGAAAAAGGCATGTCGCAAAAGCGGCATGCCTTTTCTGTTTCGCACGCAGCAAAGCGCTCTGCACCATTCGTATCAGAAGTAATTTTAATTGGAGCAGGCAAAGAGTGCGTGATATATTCCGGTAGCAAGAAAAGTAACCATAGCGGTTCCTCATATAAGGATACCGCTAGGATCAGCTTCAGGATGCAAGACTTAAAAACCCGGGAAAACAGCGAGAAGAGATAACCATCGAGTGGCGGGATTTTTCGCCTGCGTGAAGGAGAAAACATGCATTACAAAGTCACAAAACGGGTGTTGCTCACCGGGGTGTTCATCGCTCTGCTCATGCTCACGTTCCTGCCCGCTGCCGCAACTGCGGAAAACGTGCTGAAGGTCGGCGGCACCGGATCAGGCCTGGGGTCCATGCGGCTGTTGGGCGAGGCTTATGAGAAAAAACATCCCGGAGTGCGGGTGCAGGTAGTTCCGAGCCTTGGGAGTGGGGGCGGGATCAAGTCGGTGCTGCAAGGGGCGCTGGATCTTGCAATCAGTTCGCGCCCGTTGACGGAAAGCGAAATGAAGGCCGGGGCGAGCGCGATGGACTATGCCAGGACCCCCTTCTTTTTCGTTGCCCACCGCAAGGTTGGCCTGAGCGGCTTGACCACTCAGGAACTGGAGCAGATCTATGCCGGGAAAATGCCGAACTGGCCCGACGGCAGCAGGATTCGGCTGGTGCTTCGACCGGATACCGATCAGGATACCAAGATCGTAAAGAGCATCTCACCAGCCATGGAAAAGGCGGTCGATGCCGCCCTCGCCCGGGAAGGGATGATCCTGGCCTCAACCGACCTGGAGAGCGACGAATCTGTGGCAAAGATTCCCGGGGCCTTGGGTTCTTCCACGTTGACGCAGTTGGTGACAGGAAAATTTCCGCTGAAAACACTCTCTTTCAACGGCGTAAAGCCCACTCTGAAGGCCATTGACGACGGTTCCTACCCCTTGTTTAAAACTCTCTCCTTTGTGACTGTGCCGAACACCTCGGCTGCCGCACGGCAGTTCGTCGAATTCATTCTCTCTCCTGCCGGCAGAAAGATACTCGCCAACTCGGGAAACCTGGCTGTCGCCGGTGGAGTGGGGCGCTAAACCATGTCTTCCGGCAAGAACAGAACAGCCCGCATAACCTCCCGGGTCGCCTGGGTGTTGGCGATAGTGGTTGCACTCGCCCTGCCGGCGGTCTATTTTGTCACTTCCTACCAATACCAGGTGGGAGGGCTGCAAAGCGAGGCACAGATAAATGCCCGTCTCATCACCAACCTGATCAACGCCAATCCTGAACTATGGGCTTTTGAACAACACAGGCTGGAAGAGTTGCTGACACGTCGCCTCTGGGGAAACGAGTTGGAGACGCGCCGAATTTTCGACATAAATAGCAATATTGTGGCCGAGCATGTCCACCCATTGCCAGGGCCGCTTCTGACTCGTTCCTACGATCTGCTGGATTCCGGCTCGCCGGTCGGGAGAATCGATATCAGCCGTTCGCTTCAGCCCCTCATAAGGCGCACCGGTCTTCTGAGCCTTCTGGGTATTTCCCTCGGAATTGCGGTATTTGCCACGCTGCGTCTCCTGCCGTTTCGGGCGATAATCGAGGCCGAAGAAGAGATCCGGCTGCTCAACACCGAGCTTGAGCAGCGGGTTGCAGAGCGGACCGCCCAGCTGGAAAATGTCAACCGGGAACTGGAGTCGTTCAGCTACTCGGTATCCCACGATCTGCAGGCACCTCTGCGGCATATCGTCGGTTTCAGCAGCGCTCTCCAGGAGGATTGCGCCGGACAGCTCAACGACCAGGGGAATGATTACCTCGGGCGGATAAGGAATGCCTCCATCCGGATGGGTGCGCTCATCGACGATCTTCTGGAACTCTCCCGGGTAAGCCGCCATGCTGTCTGCCGGGAGCCGGTAGATCTCAGCCGGATGGCCGGCTCGCTGGCCGCCGAACTTGCCGAGAGTCACCCCGGGCGTAACGTTGAATTCGAGTTGGCCGGCAATGTGGTCGTAAACGGTGATGTGCGGCTGTTGAAGATCGCGTTGGCGAATCTCATGGATAATGCCTGGAAGTATACGGCCAAGAAGGAAAAGCCCTTCATCCGTTTCGGGGAAAAGGAAATCAACGGCATGCGTGCCATATACGTGCAGGATAACGGCGCCGGTTTCGACATGCTCCATGCGGACAAGCTCTTCGCGCCGTTTCAGCGGCTGCACAGCGCGAACGAATATGAAGGGACGGGAATCGGACTGGCTACCGTTCAGAGGATCATCCAGTGTCACGGCGGCAGTGTCTGGGCAGAGAGTATGGTGAATGAGGGTGCAACCTTCTACTTCACACTTTAGCTTCTCACCGTCTGATCCGGCAGCTGCAGTCGACGCAGGCATCGTGCCGTCAGGGTATAACTAGACACCAGGTTTTACCACAGACGAGTCTTTTTCCAGTCGCCCGTTCACCTTCACCCCTTCCCGAAAGAAGACAGGTTTAGGGGGCAGCCCTTGAAAGTGGAAAAATAGATTCCCAACGAGACCAGTGGACCCGGTCGCGATAAACCTGCGTCGGGTCACCGGCCGAGCCGTCAGCCTTATAAGGAGAAACACAATGGCTGTGATCAATCAAAAGATCGTTCCGCACCTGTGGTTCGACAAGGAAGCGAAAGAAGCGGCAAGCTTCTATTGCTCTGTCTTTCCCGAGGCAAGGATCACGAGCAGCATGACATTGCACGACACGCCGTCGGGCGACTGCGATGTTGTCTCGTTTACACTTTCCGGCCAGCCCTTTGCGGCTATCAGCGCCGGACCGTTTTTCAAATTTAATCCGTCGGTGTCATTCATCCTCAACTTCGACCCGTCAAAAGACAAACAGGCACGGGAGAATCTCGATGCGCTCTGGGCCAAACTGTCGCAGGGCGGAACAGCGCTCATGCCGCTGCAGCAATATCCTTTCAGCGAGTGCTATGGGTGGGTGCAGGACAAATACGGCCTCTCCTGGCAGCTCATTTTGTCCAACGCATCGGGCGAGGAACGGCCGTTTATCACTCCGTCGCTCATGTTTGTCGGAGCGGTGTGCGGCAAGGCGGAGGAAGCAAGCGACTTCTACCTCTCGGTATTCGGGAATGCAAAACGGGGAATTACTGCCCGTTACCCTGATGGCATGGAACCTGACAAGGAAGGAACGATCATGTTCACCGACTTCATGCTCCTTGGTCAGTGGTTTGCGGCAATGGACAGCGCCCGCATGCATGACTTTGCCTTTAATGAAGCTGTCTCATTCATGGTGCACTGCGACACCCAGGAAGAAATCGACTATTATTGGGACAGGCTTTCTGCTGTGCCTGAAGCGGAACAGTGCGGCTGGCTTAAAGACAGGTACGGTTTCTCATGGCAGATCGTGCCTGCTGTTATAGACAAAATGCTGCAGGATCAGGATCGAGAGAGATTGGATCGGGTTACCCGGGCATTTCTCAAGATGAAGAAATTCGATCTCGCTGCGCTGCAAGGGGCATATGACAGGAAGTAAACGGGAAAGCTAAATCGAGGTGTTACAGGAGAAAGGGGTCACATGTCCATGAAAGTAGGCTGGTTTGTACGGGGAGATATTGACGGATTTTTCGGCCTGTTCGTCGACAACCTGCTGCAGTTGATGCTGATCGCGGTACTCTGCGGGAATGTCTGCGGTATGCCGCCGGAGCTGGTGTACGGCCGGATCCTTCCGGGCGCAGCGCTGTCGATCCTGTTCGGCAACCTGTTCTACGCCTGGCAGGCCAGAAAACTGGCCATCCGGACCGGCCGGACCGATGTCACCGCCCTGCCCTACGGCATCAACACCGTCAGCCTCATCGCCTTCGTCTTCCTGATCATCGCCCCGATCTATTTCGAAACGAAAGATCCGAATCTTGCCTGGCAGGCCGGCCTGTTCGCCTGTCTTGCCAGTGCCGTGCTGGAGATTGCCGGGGCATTCGTCGGCGACTGGCTCCGTTGTCATACACCGCGGGCCGCGCTACTGTCGTCCCTGGCCGGCATCGCCATCACCTTCATCTCCATGGGCTTCGTGTTCCAGATCTTCGCCATGCCGGCGATTGCGCTCGTCCCGGCACTGTTCGTGATCTTCGTCTATGGCGGCCGGCTCAAGCTGCCGCTGGGAGTTCCGGGCGGCTTCATCGCCGTACTCCTGGGGGTGGCCCTGGGATGGGTTCTCAGATGGGCCGGCTATCCGTTTTTTCAGCCGCTCGCTGAACCGTACAAGTTCGCCCTCTATCTTCCCCGAACCGCCTTTTCCGACATGCTCGCCTTCCTGACCAACGGGCAGGGATGGAAGTACTTCTCCGTCATCTTCCCGATGGCACTGTTCAACGTGATCGGCTCGCTCCAGAACCTCGAAAGCGCCGAAGCAGCCGGCGACCGGTATGACACAAAGTCGTCCCTGCTGGTCAACGGCTTCGGCTCGATCGTGGCGGCGTGCCTGGGGAACCCTTTCCCGACCACGATCTACATCGGCCATCCGGGGTGGAAGGCCATGGGGGCCAGGTGGGGCTACTCGATCCTGAACGGCGCCGTGATCACGCTCCTCTGCCTGATCGGCGGAGTCACCCTGGTGCTGAAGATAGTGCCGCTGGAAGCGATGATCGGCATCCTTCTCTGGATCGGGCTGATCATCACGGCCCAGGCATTCCAGGAGGTGCCGAGGAAGCATAGTGCAGCGGTGGCGCTCGGGCTGATGCCGGCCCTCGCGGCCTGGGCGCTCCTGCTGGTCGAGACGACCCTGCGCAAGGCCGGCGTCAGCCTCTTCGAAGCGGCGCCGAAATTCGGCAGCGACCTGTACATCTACGGCATCATATCTTTGAGCCAGGGTTTCATGCTGACCTGCATGATCCTTTCGGCGATGATGGTGTTCGTAGTTGAACGGCAGTTCCACAAGGCCGCGCTCTGGACCGCAGCCGCATCGATTCTCTCTTTCTTCGGCTTCATCCACGCATATGTCCTGACTCCGGCCGGCGTCCAGAACAGGTTCGGTTTCGGTGCGTCGAGATCGTATGCGCTTGCCTACCTGATGGCCTCACTGATCCTGGTCGCGCTTCACTACTACCACCGCGGCCATGAGTCCGAGGACACCGGAATAACTGCCTAGACCAACCCCCCTCAGTCCCCCCTTGTCAGTACCCTCTGGGGCATAAAGGGGGAAGCTTTGAAGTCTCCCCTGACAAGGGGAGATTTAGAGGGGTTTCATCCCCCCGCAATCTTCACCCAGAAATTTCCCGACCGTAACATTTCTGCAACAGATCTCCGTTATCCTGACTGTAACTAAAAAAGAATAGATAAGGAGATCACCATGAAAATCATGCCGATGGGCGACTACTACGTCTGGCACTGCGACTGGTGCGACAGCACCAACTACACTATCTGGACCCGCATGGATCGCGACAGTCTTTCCTGCTCAGCCTGTCATCACCATGTCTCTCCCCTGACCGATGACAGCAGTCCCGTTTTCAGCCCAGTGCGTATCGGCATGGGCGACGGTGGCCACTGCAGCCTTTAGGCTTCAGCGGCTTTTTTGGAGATCACATGTTCAATAGCGATGTTGAAGATCTGAAGATCACACGTTTTTTCGAGACCTCGGCCCGGGTGCTTCTTTCGCTTCTTATCACGGCGATTTTTTGCGCCATACTTATCGGCATAGGTTTTACATTCTACGATCTCAGGCTGGTCCTTCAGATCGAGTTTCACGATTTTTTCAGGAAAATACTGGTCGATGCCCTGACAGTGCTGGCCATGGTCGAAGTTCTGCGTACCGCCCTTGCCTACTTCACCGAAGGGAGAGTCAAGGTCACCTACATCATCGATACGGTCATCGTTACGGTTCTCACTGAGGTCATGGCGTTCTGGTACCGGGAGATGGAGTGGCAGCGGATAGGGATGGTGATCGCACTGGTCCTCTCACTGGCCGGCGTCAGAATTATTGCAGTACGCTACTCGCCGCGCCGTGTCCGGGAAGAGTTGTAAAGAATTGCAGAACTTTAGCAGAGCTGTAACGCAATTGTAACAACACCCTGCTACCTTGAGGCCGGATAATAAGTCAACTCAAGGAGAAGAGAGATGCTCAAGAAAATCACTATATTCGCCATTGCCTGCCTCATGGCAACAGCCTGCCTCGTAAACGCCGAAACGCTCATCAACGGCGCCGGCGCCACTTTCCCCTACCCCCTCTACTCGAAGTGGTTCAGCGAATACGCCAAGATCGACCCCAGCGTAAAATTCAACTACCAGTCCATAGGCAGCGGCGGCGGCATCAAGCAGATCACCGCCCAGACCGTTGATTTCGGCGCGTCCGACAAGTTCCTTTCCGATGACGAGCTGAAAGCCGCGCCGGGCAAACTGCTGCACATCCCGACGGTCATGGGGGCAGTTGTCGTTACCTACAATCTTCCCGGCGTGCCCAAAGGGCTCAAACTCAACTCCGAGGATGTCGCGAACATCTTTCTCGGCAAGATAACCAAGTGGAACGACAAGCGGATCGCCGATGACAACCCCGGTGTGAACCTTCCGGACAAGGCGATCATGGTTGTCCACCGCTCCGACGGCAGCGGCACGACCAGCATCTTCACCGACTACCTTTCGGGTGTGAACGGCGAATGGGCGCAGAAAGTCGGCAAGGGAGCCTCGGTCAAGTGGCCCGTCGGTCTTGGCGGCAAGGGGAACGAAGGAGTTGCCGGACAGATCAAGACGACACAGTACACCATAGGGTATGTGGAACTGGCCTACGCATTCGAGAACAAGCTTCCGTTTGCCACCCTGAAGAACAAGGCCGGCAGCTGGGTAGAGCCGTCCATCCAGAGCACCAGCGCCGCTGCAAATGCCGCAATCAAGCATATGCCTGCCGACTACCGGATCTCCCTGGTGAACCAGCCGGCAAAGGATGCCTACCCGATCGTCGGCTTCACCTGGCTGCTCGTCTATCAGGACCAGAAGGACAAGCTGAAGGGGAAGAAAGTGGCAGAGTTTCTGAACTGGAGCCTGCACAAGGGGCAAAAGATGGCTGCGCCGATGCTCTATGCGCCGCTTCCCGAAAGCGTGCTGAAGATGGTGGAAAAGACTATCAAGAGCATCAACTAGAAACATCAAGAGCAGTCAAGCCCGGACAAACCCTTGTGTTAGTCCGGGCTTTATTGCGCATAGCGGAGTGTTACAACCATGCAACAGCATGATTCGGCGGTTCTGAAAAAGATTATGGCTACTGAGGCGGACACATCGTGCACAAGGCGCAATGGTGCTGACGGTGACCGGGTTTTCCGCTGGCTTACCTTTTCTTTTGCCGCGGCTGTTCTGCTTATTCTCGGGCTGATGATCTTCGAGATGACCAAGGAGAGTCTCCCTGCAATCACCAGGTTCGGCTGGGGCTTTGTTACCGGAAGCAACTGGGATGCGGTTCAGGGGGATTTTGCCTCGTTACCCTTTCTGTACGGCTCGATAGTCTCCTCAATCCTGGCGATCCTTCTGGCAACACCGTTAAGCGTTGCGACGGCGCTCTTCATAACAGAGGTCGCGCCGAAAAGAATCGGGGGGATGGCAGCGTCCCTAATCGAGCTTCTTGCTGCGATACCGAGTGTCATCTACGGCCTCTGGGGAGTCCTGGTCATGGCGCCATGGCTGCAGCAGACAGTTCAGCCCTGGTTTGTCGAGCATCTGGGCTTTCTCCCCTTTTTCAGCGGAGCGCCTTACGGTGTGAGCATGATGGCCGGCGTACTGATTCTGGCGATCATGATCATCCCGATCATCACGGCCATAAGCCGGGAAGTGCTGCTAGCCGTACCCCAGAGTCAGCGCGAGGCTGCTGTTGCGCTCGGAGCGACAAAGTGGGAGACGATCAGAATGGCAGTTCTCCCCTACGGCCGTTCGGGGGTTCTCGGAGGGGTGATTCTCGGCCTCGGGAGGGCAATCGGCGAGACCATGGCGGTAACCATGGTAATCGGCAACACGCCGCAGATATCGCTGTCGCTCCTCTCTCCTGCCTATACTATGCCGAGCGTCATTGCCAACGAGTTTGCCGAAGCCACCAATGCCCTGCACTCATCGGCCCTCATGGAGATCGGCCTGATGCTGCTGGTGGTGACTCTGATAATTAATGCCCTGGCAAGGCTTCTTATCTGGAAAGTAACCAAGGGGCACAAAGGGGGGACGGCTTAACATGCAGAACCTTCACTTGCGCCACTTCAAGAGCTACACGGCAACAGCTTTGATGCTGCTCGCCACGCTCATCGTCCTGACCCCTCTCTGTCTCATTTTCATTCACATCCTGAAGATGGGATTCAGCTCCCTGTCGCTCGATTTTTTCACCCAGATCCCCAAACCGACCGGCGAAAGCGGCGGCGGCATGGCCAACGGCCTCTTCGGCTCGGCCCTGCTGATACTGCTCGCCTCCTGCCTCGGCCTCCCGATAGGGGTATTGGGCGCTGTCTACCTGACCGAATTCGGCGGCGGCCGGCTGGCTACAGCGATCCGCTTCAGTGCCGATGTCCTGGCGGGAATCCCTTCGATCATCACCGGGATGGTCGCCTACACGCTGCTGGTCCTCCCGATGAAGGGATTTTCGACCCTGGCCGGGGCGGTGGCTCTTTCTCTCATCATGATCCCGATCGTCCTCCGGACCACGGAAGAGCAGCTCAAGATGGTGCCCGGAACGCTTCGCGAAGCTTCGCTGGCACTCGGAGTGCCCCTCTGGAGAACCAGCCTTAAGGTAATCCTGAAGAGCGCCGGCAAAGGGGTCGTCACCGGCATACTCCTCGCCATCGCACGGGTTGCCGGCGAAACTGCGCCGCTGCTCTTCACCGCCCTCGGGAACCAGTTCTGGAGCCGGAAACTGACCGAACCGATCGCCGCGCTGCCGCTGCAGATCTTCAGCTTCGCCATAGCCCCTTACGAGGACTGGCACAAGCTTGCCTGGGCAGGGGCCCTGGTCCTGGTCGTGATCATGTTTGGCCTGAACCTCGGCGCAAGACTCCTGGGGAGGCAGAAGAAATACTCGTAGGGGCGAGGCATGCCTCGCCCGATCCGGGCGACCCATGGGTAGCCCCTACACAAACGTTTTACGAGGAATTATGAACAACGCAAAAGTAACGCTGGAAAACATGAATGTTCACTTCGGCCCCAACCATGCGGTAAAATCGGTCTCACTCGCCTTCATCGAGAATACCGTGACCGCGATCATCGGACCGTCAGGGTGCGGCAAGTCGACGCTTCTCCGTTCGATAAACCGGATGCACGATCTCGTCCCTTCGGCAAGAGTCACCGGAAGGATCATGTTCGACGGCAGCGACCTCTATGACCGCTCCGTCGATCCGGTGGCCATCAGACGAAAGATCGGCATGGTGTTCCAGAAACCGAACCCTTTCCCTGCCATGAACATCTATGATAATGTCGTTGCCGGCTACAAACTGAACAACCGGATGAAGCGGAGCGACTCCGACGGGATCGTCGAAACCTCCCTGAAGCGGGTCGCTCTCTGGGACGAGGTAAAGGACCGGCTCAGGACAAGCGCCATGGATCTCTCCGGCGGGCAGCAGCAGCGGCTCTGCATCGCCAGGACCATTGCCGTGCAGCCGGAAGTGATCCTGATGGACGAGCCCTGCTCGGCCCTTGACCCCATAGCTACCCTCAAGATCGAAGAGCTGGTGGAAGAGCTGAAGGAGCGCTACACCATCATCATCGTGACCCACAACATGCAGCAGGCAGCCAGAGTATCCGACTCCACCGCCTTCATGTACATGGGGGAAATGATCGAAAGTGGCCCGACGAAGAAGATATTCACGACACCGGAAAAGAAGCAGACTGAAGACTACATCACCGGCAGATTCGGCTAAAATCAGTGAAAAGTGAAGCGTGTATGGTGAAAAAAAGCGATTCTGCTGAGGCTTTTGCAAAATGATTTGTCATCCCCGAGTGCCACTATCGGGGATCCAGTTTTTTCAGACAGTTAGAATCTGGATTCCGGCTTAAAGCCTGCCGGAATGACGATTTCTTCGACTTTTGCAAGAGGCTATGCTTAGTTCCCTTTTCACTTGTTCACTTTTTCACTATTCACTATTCACGAGGTTCAATAAATGGAAAGAGAACATTTCAGCAAACAGTACGATGCCGAGTTGAACAACATCCGGGAAAAGCTCCTGGAGATGGGGGGGAAGGTCGAACTGATGATAAACGACTCCCTCAAGGCCCTTGTGGAGCGCGATTCGGTCCTGGCGGACAAGGTCATCGCCTACGACCACGAGATCAACCGGCTCGAGATGCTGATCGATGAAAAGTGCCTGGAGGTGCTGGCCTTGCGGCAGCCCGCTGCGCGGGATCTTCGCTTCATCACGCTGGCGCTGAAGATCGTGACCGACCTGGAACGGATCGGCGACCAATGCCGCAACATCGGCAAAAGAGCCAAGGAACTGAACGAGGAACCGCCGCTGAAACCATACATCGATCTTCCCAGAATGGCACACTGGGCCGGCATCATGGTGAAAGAGGCACTCGATGCCTTTGTCCGCGGCGACGACGAACTGGCTCTCAAGGTATGCCGTGATGACGACTTTGTCGATAAACTCAACGAGCAGATCCAGCGGGAGCTGCTGACTTTCATGATCGAAGACGCCAGCACGATAAGCCGTTCAATGAAGATCACCTACATCTCGAAATGCCTGGAGCGCATCGCCGACCATGCAACCAACGTGGCCGAGATGGTGATCTTCATGGTCAAGGGGAAGGATATCCGGCATACGCTCACCTAGACCAGGAGCAAATCTGTCGAACATCATGATGCTCCAAGGCTTAAAGAGCAACCGATTCCGATGGTTTCCCAAGCAGGTATCCCTGCCCGAAATGAACGCCGATTGAGCGCAGATATTCCAGCTCTTCGGGGCGTTCAATCCCCTCTGCTATGACCAGTGCGCCTATTTTGCTGCAGAAGGTGACCAATGATTCGACTAGTGCCTGCTTGGTGCTGGAAAGATCGATGGCATCGATCAGGAATCTGGCCAGCTTCACATATTCGGGTTCGAGTCTGGACAGGCTCTGCAGTCCTGCATAACCGGAGCCGAGATCATCGATAGCTATGGAATATCCCTGCTCGCGGTAGTGGTCTACCCCCCGCAGAAAAAGATCGTAATCTTCGATGATCGTTCTTTCCGTCAATTCAAAGACAACCCTGGATCGTTCAATGTTCAGCTCTTCGAGCAGCGTTGCCGTTATGCCGCGTTCATGATCGCTGGACTGGAAGAGCGCCGGACTGACATTGAGAAATATCTTTCCTGAAATGGCCAGTTCCCTGACCTTGCTGAGCGCTTTTTTCCGGCAGAGCAACTCCAGTGACGAGGCAAGGCCGTATGATCCCGATTTGGCAAACAGCTCCTCGGAATTCCGGATGATGCTGGGCCGACTGATGCGGCTCAGCGCTTCGTATCCGTAGATTGTTCCGTTTTGCAGGTGAACAACCGGCTGGTATACCGGCGTGATCAAGCCTTTGTTGATTATCTCCTCGATAGCTGCCAGTTCGGCCGTCCGAGGACTGCCGGTCTGCAGCGGAGCGCCGAAAAGCTCCTGGAACGCCCTGAACAGCGCGTTGTCGGAACTCTCCCCGATCCGGTTGGTAAGATAGACCCCTTCGACCTTGAGGGACACATCCCGGTCGCTGCCAAGGGGGAGAATCTGCCGGTTCATGAGCGCATGACCGTCAAGGCGTGTGAGTTCTGCCTGGATCAGGGTGAGGTCCTGCCTGAACAGCCTGTCGTCGTATACTCCGTACGGAACGAGCAGGAGGAAAAAATCCTGCGTGCCGGATTTGTACATACCTCCGACTCTGCCTGCCAGCTTCCTTCCCAGAATACGAAGCAGGACCGCTACCGCACTCATGAGCGTTTCCGGCAGAAACTCTCCGTAATCGAGATGAATCGCCACTATACCCGCCTTGCCGCTCTTCTCGAGAGTCAGTTTGAATGTCGCGAACAGGTGGGAACAGTTGTCGATAGAGTCGTCCAGTCGCTGCTGACGCGTTGGGCCAACCGGGTTCAGCAACAGAGAGTCCGGAACAGACCTGTTTTTTCCGGGATAATCCATCTGCATTGCCGTCATTTTTCATCCAGTATCGAGAAGAGATACTCGCCGTAATATTCCCTGTTGGCATCACGGTATGCGTCCCGCAGATCACGAAACTTGCTGATCGAAGAATCAAGGGCGTTGATACCGGAGATCTCCCCGAATGTGGGCATTTTGATGTCTAAAAACAGTATCCTCATTGTCGTCCTCCAGTCCCTATTTTTCATGGCTTGCCAGCATAAAAACACCGGTCATCTTGAAGAGTAACGTATTAGTCGGGTTCAGTTCACGCAGGACGATCTTCGCCTTCTTCTCTTCGCGAATCTGTTTGAAGCAGCGGAGCAGCAGGGCAATTCCCATGGAATTGATCCTTCCTGCCTGGTTGAAATCAAAGTGAACTAGCTGGTTGTCCACCATGCCGGGAAGTTTCTGAAGCTGCTGCTCGGCAGATGCATCGATATTCCCGAGCAAGGCAATGTAATCAGCGCTTTCGGTACTGCGGGCGATGACTCTGAATGAACTGCTCATGTCTCCTCCTTATGCACTCTGGTAATCGGTCGAAATGGAAAATCCCCTGGGACTTTCACAGTCATGGGTCGAAACGGCTTTCAGATGGCCGCCGAGCACGGTCTGCATGCCGGGCCGGATATTCACATGCAGGTGGTCCATGAATCTCCAGATGATGAAAAGTCCGCGCCCGCCGACTTCATCTGACACCTCGTCCATGCCGGACTGGTTGCGTGCCAGGAAGTCGACCACCATCTCGGGCGCCAGGGTTCCCCAGCCGTCGACAACCTCCATGGCAAGGGTTTCGCCGTCAAAAGCAAAGCGGAAGAAAATCTTCTCGTCTACATTGATGATTCTCTCCTCACCCTTGCAGTAGAGCTTCCTGCCGTCTTTGCCCTGCGGAGCCCCGTAAAGAGCATTTTCCACCATTTCGTCTGCCAGCAGCGCAGCTCTCTGCCGGAGCAGCTCCATCTCCTGGGAATCGCCGATGATAGCGCCTTCAAGGTACGCTATAAGAGCCTCTTTCTGATTTGAAGAGATCAGCGGAAATTCATGAATCCGGCTGCCTGGTCTGACATAGTCCTGCAGCTTCCAGGGAGTTCTCACCAGGAGCCTCAGTATGGCCTCCTGCAGCGAAACAATCCCCTCCTGTTCGTCATCAGCAGGGGTAACGAGCAGGTGCCGTATCCGATCGACTGCAAGCTGTTCCAGAGGAGGCAGCGGATCTGTTGCCAGGGTAATCAGCAGGATCTCGGCCACGGGAAAGATCGCCTTGAGCCCGGCAACCAGTTCCGGGCGCGACTCCGGATAAAGCCTGCTGGAGAGGATCACCAGCGCGGGATTCAGCCGCAGCGAAACCATTTTTTCGGCAAACCGCTCTTTCGCCGGAGGATTTTCTATGCTTAGCAGGCCGGGAAGGTCGTTAAGTAAAGGACGGAAAGCTTCCGTATCGGCTCCGTTGTTGAATAATGCGAGTATGACGGGAGGATCGGCAGCAGCCATCATGACATCTCCTTTTTCTAATTCTTTGCCACGGAAGCGGCGATCAGCAGGGTTACATCGTCTTCGAAAGTCGAGGAACAGGTGAACAGTTCCGCAGACTGCCTCAGCAGATTACGCAGCTCAAGAGGAGAGTAACCCCCTGCTTTGGCCAGAATCCTCTTCAGTCTTTCGTAGCCGAACTCTTCACCGTGCCGGTCAATACACTCCACAATTCCGTCGGTATAAAGAAAAAGCGTGTCTCCGGGAATGAACGTGCAGGTGAATTCCGGATAGTCGCAGTTCGCCTCGAACCCGAGCGGATACCCTGCCACATCCTGGATCATTTCCGGAGCAGCAGTCTTCCCACGGATAATGTAGGGGAAATTGTGTCCGGCATTGGCCAGGGTCAATTTGTTATCGATTGGATCGATGATTATGATCAGGCAGGTCATCAGCAGGCTCTGACGGGCGGTTGCCAGGATGGCGTTGTTCATCCCGTAAAGCAGTTCGGCCGGGGTTGTCACCCCTTTCCCGATGAGTGAGTGCAGACTGGCCTTGGCCGCGGTGGTCACCATGCCTGCCTGGACGCCATGGCCGCTGACATCGGCAACTAACAGCCCCATTCGCCCTTCGCCAAGCGGGAAATAATCGTAAAAATCGCCGCCGATTTCCGATGAAGTAATCACCTCGGCGCTGATACTGATGTCGCTTCCAAGGAACTCCGACGGGGGGAGAAGGTCACGCTGGATCTTGCTTGCCTTGTCAACCTCTTCGGTAATTCTTGCACTGAGCATTTGCAGGGTATTGAGCAGCATTGCCTGATTTTCAGATATTTTCATCATCAGATCTGACACAGCCACTATCCCCAGACAGCTGTTACCGGCTACCACCGGAAATGAATCAATGGCCAATCCTGGATCAACTTCCAGCAGCCGGACAAGAGCTGCATTGATATCCAGCTCCGGTTCAAGAGCCAGTTGATTTTCAGGCAGCAGCGCCCGGATCGCTTTTCTCCCATAAAGGTCAACGGCGAACGGGCGACCCAGGTGTTCGAAAAAGAGAACCCTGCGGTTGATCGCACCGATGAACATCCCCTCTTCGCTGACCGGCAGGGCAAGGAGGGATTGCTCCTTCTGGAACAGCTCCATGACATCCTTCACCAATGTGGCGGAAGCAATCTCCGGAGCAGTGCGCATTATATCTTTCAGCGTCGGGATGACATGATGCAGATGACCCATACTGGTCCCCGTGGATTGATTTCAGAGAAAGGCAGTTCTCCCTGAGATCCAGACTGGAACCAATCTAGCACCGCTATGTTACACGGAGGTCTCGTTAAGGATAAAATCAGGTGAAGATGGAATGAGGAGATAACATCCGTTTCAGTTTGTCAGAAATTGTTCCGCCTCTACGAGAACCCTCCAGAGATCCGGGCTGTCTCCCATCCCGACCTTGATCAGATAGGCCGCGATGGAAAGATTGGTGCGGGCGCGAAATATCTCCACCTGGCGGTGAAATTCTTCGGCTACCCCGCCGGCCTCATCCACGTATGCCTGCAGGAAGATGTCATCCGGCAGGCTGGAGATAATTTCCGGATACGGGAAGAGCTGGTTGCGAAACTGTGCGAGAAAACAGCCGACATCGAAGGCCGGCGGCAGCATGAGCGAACTGGCAAAATCTATCGCAGCGACGAACATCGTAGCCCGGTCCTCCAGGCTGTCCTGACCGATAATGATGTTCTTGGGATGGTAATCGCCATGCCCCTGGACGACCAGAGCCGCTGATCCGGCCGCCATCCCGCGCTCCTCTGCCAGCAGGCGGGCTGCCATGTCACGCGCCTTGCCGCTATGAGGGTGATCGATGTTTTCGAAGCGCTGAAGATAGCGGCCGATCCTCTGCTCTTCTTTTCCCAGAAACTCTTTTTCCGGTGTCAGGCGAAGATGCAAACGGTGAAACCTCGCCACCCAGCGGGCAGCCAGCTCAAGATACTCCTGCCGGGACTCGGGCGGGGAAGAGACCAGCTTGTCGAACAGCGATTTGCCCCGGATTCCCTGCTCGATGAAGGTTCTTGAATCCCGATCTTCGTCGATCGGCCGGGGAACCCGATAACGCCCGGCGTCGAAGCCGTTGGCCGCCAGGGCCTGCATGACCTGAAAGGCCCGTTTGGCGCCGTGCCAGCGAACTTTGCTGTCAATGGTGCGGATGATGATCCTTTCCCGCTGTTCGTCCCGCCCCTTGGTACCGATGGTAACCTCCGTCACCAGTGCGTGTGCACCGGAACGGGGAATTTCCTTCAGAAACGGACGGCAGCGGCCATGCCTGATCTCTCCGGCAAGCTCCTGCACATCGTCTGTCGGGTGATCGAATATCGTCGGGTAGATTCCCGCGTAACCCGAACCGTGGGTATCGGTGCCGGCAATGGCAGTGAAGTGGTGCCGGTGCCAGTCCTGCAGTCCCCTGCTGTTTCCGAGCACCGTGTGATTCGTGTTGAATATTTCCACCCCGTCGAGGAAGGGGTTCATCAACTCGGCAAGAGCCGGCACCCGGCTCTTCCGGTAGGGATGGGCCAGGACCAGCGCCGCGCCTGGAAAGCGCCGGCGGATATCGTCCAGCGCTGTTCCCGACCCCAGGGACTCGCTTGCCCCGTAAACCAGCACATCGCCGAGCTCGGCGGTTCTGACCTCCTGGCCGCTCATGATCCGGAAGTGGTCGGGAACGCCCGCCTCCTCCCGCAGGGCTGCGAGCTCATGCGCAGGCCAGAGATAGTGATGATCCGTCAGTACGATCGCCTGCAGTCCCTTGCCAAAGACCTGGCGCACGAGATCGACCGCAGCTATGGAACTGCAGGGTGAATGTTCCGCAGTATGGCAATGCATCTCAATCAGCATGGAGCTCCCTTTGACCATTTGGCGATTTCGGCAAGCCACTCCGTTGGCCGTTCACTGACTACCTCTGCCGCGCCGGCAAAAACCCGGCCGGTGCTGGCGTCAACGGTAACCATCTCCCCTTCCGCAAGAGAACTGTCACCAAACGAGGCGAGCCCTCTTGAAGAATCGAGCTGCAGGGGAGTGCATCCCGTGATGCAAGCCTTGCCTAGCTGCCGCGCCACCACGGCGGCATGGGAGGTACGATTCCCCCGCACGGTCAGCACCCCGGTGGAAAGGGCAATGGCGGCGATATCTGCAGTGGACATCTCTTCACGGACGAGCACGGCGGGTCGCCCCTCGGCGGCAAACCTGCGGACAGCTTCGATGTCGAATGCAAGTGGACCCGTGGCCACTCCGCCGCCGGCCGATTGCCCGCGGCACAACGGCTCATTCCCCTCCACTGACAATCGCTGCCGCCGGATCTGCCCCAGATCGATCCCGTGGAGGCGGGCAAGCGCCTCATCCTTGCCAATGAGACCTTCCTTGACCAGTTCGACCGCAATCCTGAGCACCGCCCACGGCGACCTCTTGGCCGTTCGCGTCTGCAGCAGGTAGAATACCTCCTCCTGGACGGTGAACTCGAACTCCTGGGCGTCGCCGTACTCCTCTTCGAGAATGGCGCTGATGCGGTGCAGTTCCTGTCCGATTTCCGGCAGTGCCCAAAAGAGCCGCTCCGCATCGGAACCGTCAGCACGGCCGGAAACGATATCTTCACCCTGGCTGTTGAAAAGGAAATCGACGTAAAGCTTCTTTTCTCCCGTATCAGGATCACGGGTGAACCCAACCCCGGCCCCTGACGTCCCTCCCCAGTTGCCGAACACCATCTGCTGGACCGTGACCGCCGTACAGAGATCATCAGCCACACCGTAGAGGCGGCGGTACTCGACTGCGCGGGGCGAATCCCAGGAGGCAACTACAGCCCGCACCGCAAGCCCGAGCTGGTCGAACGGGTTCTGGGGGAACGGTTTTCCCGCGAGATCCTGAAAAAGCTGCAGATAGGTCTGTGTGAGTTCGGCAAGGGACAGGTGGTCCAGCTCCTGGATGCGGTCCACCTGCTCACGAGCGAGAAGCGCTTCGATGGCAGAGGCGAACGGCTCCGGATCGGCAGCAAAGACGATCTCGGCAAAACCGTGAACGAGCCGACGATATGAATCCCATACCAGCCGGGGATTGCCTGTAGTGCGCAACAGGCCGCTGATCGTCGCATCGCAGAGACCGATGTTGAGGAGTGTGTCCATCATGCCTGGCATGGAAACCGGCGCACCGGAACGGACGGAAACGAGAAGCGGTTTGCGGGGATCGCCGAACCCGAGGCCGGTAACGGACTGGAGCCAGCGGATCTGCTCTTCGAGGAGGATGGTGAGGTTTTTCCGGTAGCGCTCCGGCTCATTGTGGCAGCGGCGGCAGTGAGGAGTCCCCAGGACGAAGGCCGGCGGGACGGGGAGTCCGAGGCGCGCCATGCGTGCCAGGTCAAAGGCCTTCATCCCCATGACCGCCGCGTCACCTCTTGCGGAGCCCATGCCCCGGGGAGCGATCTTGAAAACGCTGTCATGCTTCATATGACTCTTCAGCTCCCTGTTACCTTGCCGAGAATCTGATCGCGCAGGATCATGCCGGTATGCATCAGCGCATCGGCGGCCGATTCCATCTTCTTGGCTGCTTCGGCAATGACAAAGGCCTGCCGGAAATCTTCTGCGGAGTCAACCAGCGCCTTGCGTACCGCACGCTCGGCAGTATCGCTCTGCTGCTCGATGGCGACGATGCGGTGAACGGAGGCCAGAAAATCGCGCATGTCGTCCGGTGAGCCGCTGCGATGTATCCCCCTGGTATTCTCGATCGCTTTCAGGTATTCCTGCGTCCCCTCGACGAGGAGGCGGGCAAGGGTGGCCAGGGGCAGGCGAATCTCCTCCGCCATGCTTTCCGGTTTGAGCAGCGTGAGATGGAAGGCCGCTTCCTCAAGCTCATCTACTATGTCGTCGGCAGTCTCCAGCAATTGCTGGATGGCCTCGGCCTGTTCCGATTGTTCGGCGAGTTCCCGGGCGCGGATGACGAGTTCATCGGCCTTGCGCTCCCACTCCTTGGCACGCCGGCCGATCCGTTCGAAACGCGGGAAGGTCTCGGGCCGGGATGAGGTGAGGAGGCCGTCGCGGATGCTGGTTGCTATCTCTACCGCCAGTGCCCCGTGATCACTGGCGAGGTCGAGGAGGCTTTGCTGGGCGCTGTGGTAGTATGTATACAGCTCCACCCGCGCCTCGTCCCGGATGAGGGCCAGCGGCCGTTTTCCGAGAAGTCCCTGGGTGCAGGCCCTGAGGATGAAGCGGAGGTAGGAAACTGCCGCCTCAATGCCGAGGAGTTCTGCCAGGGTGACGCCGTAGGTGAGTCTCCCCCCTGCCACGAACTGCAGGGCATCGAAAATCATCCGTTCGCCCCCCGCCTTCAGAAAGGCCATGTGCCCGAGGTCGTTCTCTGCGGCCCAGGTCAAGAGAGAAAGCGCCTCCGTTCTGGGCACCAGTAGTTGCAGACGCTTGCGCGCCCGGTTCCAGTCGATGAGAAACACCAGGCGGGAACCGAGATGAGTCAGATACGCCTTGAGGTCGGCCTTGTCACTCGCGGTGTAAGTGCCGACGCAGAGGTGGTAAACCCCATCCGCGAACGTCTGGTCAGTGCGGGAATGGACATCCCCCCAGGCAACCTTCCATCCGGAGAACATCGCCTGAAAGAAGAGCAGCCGCGGAAGATGGTTGTCGGTGTACGTCGTCGTAACGCACATTCCCTCGACATGGACCACCAGCACATGAGCATCCGTCGTGCCGAGGTCGTTCTGGATGACCAGCTTTGAGTCGACCCTGGTTGCGGTGGTGTCCAGGCCGGGATGATCGAATTTGAGAGCCCGTGTCCGGTTGACCCCTTTCATGAAGGCACTGACCAATGGGCGGCCGTCGGCACGCAAACCGTACGTCTGCGCACCGTCAATCCCTTCGGTTGCAATCCCGGCCTGCAGCCTGTTGAGCAGCTTGTGCGTATCCATGATCAGCAGATGGAGGCTGTCGCCTTGAGCCCGGTCTCCCGCTGCAAGCCTGCTGATGGTGTTTCCCGTGATGCTGTTGTCGGCTCCGTGCCATGGTGTCAGCGACAATTCTTCCAGCCGTTTCTGCAATAGTCGCATTTCGGGTACCCTGGCCGCCTCCAGAGGGGCCAGCATCGCCGCCACATCGGCATGGAGCCCCGCGCAGAGTTCGCTTGCGTCGGGGAGCAGATAGGTATCGGCATCGCGCCTGACACTCCCGCTAACGACATCGTCATACGCTGCATCGGCGATGCCGCAGGCCAGACGTTCCGTGCGCAGATCGGAAAAAGCGCCGTCGGGAGAATCCGCACGAGCCCTGGCGGTTTGCAGGAGGGTCAGGCGATACTTTGCCCGATCGTTGGCGGCAAGCGCTTCGTTGAGAAGAAACGGCAGGAGCAGGCGTTGTTCACCGAGGGCGGAAACTATGCGGGTCTTTTCACTCATGGCTGTACCTATGATTAAATTGTAGCCCGCCAATAGGTCAAATGCAAACTGTCGAGCAAAACCTGCCTCACGCAGAGGCGATAGGTTCCAACACCAGTTTCAGGCCGAACGCTGTGCAGAAAAGATCGCTTTTGGAGGTTCCACCGAAGACTTCGACGGAAAGATCGCCGCTCCCCTTGAGGCGAAGCACGAGCCGGGAGGGAGAAAGAATCGGCTCGGTAATGGTCACCATACCGGTCCGGCTCCTGTCGAGACCGTCGGCCAGGCGCAGGATGCCGCCCAGCCGGGAGACAATCTGACGGTCCGCGACGCTGAGGCGCATGAACTGTTCATGCTTCCTTTTGGGCAGAGCCTTGCGATGGTAGCGGGCAACATTGGCGATCAGCTCCCGTTCGCGTGGGGTGAAGCCGAAGAGGTCGGCGTGGCGAATCAGATGGTAGGAGTGTTTGTGATGACCGGAGTAGTTGATAAAGTAGCCGACGTCGTGCAGGATAGCCGCCGCCTCAAGAATGCGGCGCTCTCTCTCGTCCAGTTTGTATGGCCGGGCAAGCGCGTGGAATATCTCCAGGGAGAGCCGGGCCACCTGCATGCTATGGTCTCTTTCGATATGACAGGAGTCGGCAAACCCTAGAACAGACTCGCGCCAGGTGCGGGGAGCATGCTCCGGCGGCAGCATGCCGTGCTTCCTCAGGCCGCGCAGAATCAGTCCCTCCCTGATCCCCCGCTCATTTACCATGAGAAGGTTCGTCTGGCAGAACTCAAGCAGTTCATCGATGACCATAACCCCGGCAACTATGATATCGGCGCGGTCAGGGTTGAGTCCGGGGACGGAGCGGAGTTCCTTGAGGCTTTTGCGCTGCAGCATAGCCAGCAGGTGCACTATGTCGCTGCGGAGGATTTCGTAACCATGGGCCGAGCCGTACCCCTCCTTGCGGCCTGCCAGGATCATGGCGGCAATGGAGGTGACTGTGCCCCCGGAGCCGATGACGGCAGTTACAGTCGGGTTTCCCCCGGGAAAGGTCTCCTTGAGGGTTTTTCTGATATGGCGGCGCAGCCGTTTATGGGCCTGCGCCCCCGGCGTTTCCCCCTTGAGAAAGGTTTCCGACAGGTACACCGCCCCGAGGTCCAGGGAATAAATCTCTTCCACAAGCCGCCCGACAGTGGTCACCAGTTCCAGGCTGCCGCCGCCGATATCGACCAGCAGGTGTCTGACCCCCTCCATATCGAAGTTGTTGAAGGCGCTGAGGGCTGCAAGCTCGGCTTCCTCCTCGCCACTGATGACGGAAATGGCAAGTCCCACCCGTTTCCTGACGGCGGCTATAAAAGCCTTGCCGTTGGCGGCCTTGCGCACGGCGCTGGTGGCTACCGCCTCGATCGACCGGACACCGTAACCGTCGATGATCTTTTTCTGGAGCAGCAGCGCCGTTATCGCCCGTTCACAGGCTTCGCCGGACAGCTGTCCGGTCTCGTTCAGCCCCTCGCCGAGACGGACGGTGGCCTTTTCATCATCAAGTACCCGGAACTTGCCGGAACTTTCGGTTTCAACAACAATACTGCGAATGGAGTTGGTGCCGATGTCTATGGCGGCGAGGCGATTATTGGTCACAGCAGGCTCCGCACCCGGTTGCCCATTTCATCAAGCGGGTTTGTTGCCTGGTGCTGCAGAAATTCGGAAAAAAGTATCCGGCGCCGGTCGTTGATAATCTTATGCAGGAGCATGGTACCGCTCTGTTCGGCAGTTATTTCTCCGGTCATGCCGATGAAAACATCCAGATCATGCATATGCCCCAGTACCTCCTGATACTCCTTGAGCGCACTGTAAATCTTCTTGTAATCGTCGGAAGCCAGAGGGGACATGAATTCCAGGCGGTATCTGAAGTGCTTTACCGCAATGCGTAGACGGTGCTGGGCAGAGACATTCTCCTCCACCAGAGCCTCCGGAAGCAGCTCCAGAATGGCTTTTTCCCTGACTGCCATCGCTTCGAGGAGACAGTCGGCGATCGGCTGGAAAAGACCGCGGGCGTCAGGATTGAAAATTCGCGGATTACTGCAGAAGCCATCGATTCTGCCCAGAAGAGCGCCTGGATCAATTTTTTTAAGTTCCCGTTTGAGCTCCCGTTGCTCTTCTCCTCTTTTCGTCTGGAGTGTCGCAACGATTTTCATGGCTGCGCCGGCAGAAGCCGAATCGCGGTTTTCCGGCAGATTTGAAAAAAACAGGATGGCTTCATCGGTGTTGCGGATCGAGCCGAGCATGGTGGTCAGATCCTTCAGCTCTTTGCGGAGCGGGGCAAGCTGCCGCTTCCTGAAGCAGTGGCCAAAGAGGGCTATACCTTCACGCAGACGGCGCGATGCGACCCGCAGGTCATGGATGGCTTCCGGGTCGAAAGCCTCCCGGGCTCGTGTCAACTGGAGAAAAAAGTCATCGCTGCGGTCCAGAAGGAAACCCCTTGCAGCAAGCCAGGTGTGAGTATCAGCAGTCAGGCTTCTCATAAGGCATCCTTCTCGGGTGAAGTCCCGCCTTTCCTCTTGCCGGCTATCGGTTTTTTCCTGGCGGCTTTCGGCTTTTGCTCCTGGTCATCGGCCTCAATAACGTAGTTGAGAAGGTCAGTTAGCAGGTTGTCGATTTTTTTCAGATCCTTGATCCGTCCCTTGGCAGGCTTGAGTTTCAGAGCACGTGTTTCCCGCATCCAGGGACGGACTACAGCCTTCAGTCTGCCCGGCGGCATATTCAGCAAATAATCCTGCAGGGTCTCTATCTCCCCCTCCTTGCGGAGGATAAAGCCCTCGGCAATCTCCCGTATCGCCATGCGGAGGACCTTGAGTTCGTTAACCAGTTCATGCTGCAACTCTTCACTCCGGGACGCCTTGACCTTATCCATGCCTAAACCCCCAGAATATCCACGACCCGGCTGCTGATCTCTCTGGCTACCGATCTCACAGTCAGGTTGCCGTTGACCGTAGAAAAACCGTACTCCGCCTGCATCAGGGCAAACTCTTTCTGAATGAGACGCTGGTAGCTGATGAAGCTGTCAAAGCTGTCGCGGGACAGACCAAGATCCATTCCGGACTCCCAGTAGTCCAGCGTGGCGTTCTTGCGTAGATTCCTTTCGATCAGTTGGGCCGGGCTGACCTTTACATAAACGACCAGATCCGGGACCAGGGCAATACCGTAAAGAGAGCGGACCCAGCTCCGGTCGGCACCCCGGGCTATGTCCCTTGCCATGAGGGTGTAGATGTATCTGTCCGCCAGGACGATAAAGCCGGCCTTGAGTGCCGGGATAATCCGGTTCTCCAGTTGATCGGCAAAATCGGTAGCATAGAAGAGGCTGCGGGTTATCTCCCCCAGAACATTTCCCTGTTTGGCCTCTTTCAGCTCATCCGAAACGAGGGTCGAGCGGCGCAGTCCCACGTTCACCGTGGCATGGCCCTTGTTTTCCAGGGAGTCACGCAGAATCTCCATCTGGGTTGAACGGCCGGAGCCGTCGGCGCCTTCCATGACTATCAGGCGTCCGGTCAACTGCTCCGGATGAACCCCGGGAATTCCATCTCCGTAAAATTGCATAGATTTTATCCTATCAAGTTTCCATCCGGTATCCCCGGATGAGAAAGTGATGGTTTCCGAATCGGAAAGGAGGAATTTTTCGTCATGGCCAGGAAATCAAGGGATTGCGCGGAGGCGTACTCCTGTACGCCGCACAAGTAATCCCGCAGATTGACACCGCCAGGGCGGAAAAGAACCCTTTCCGGCCGGAAACTATCCTATTGTTCGAGAACGATACCGGGGCAGATCGATTTCAGCGGCTATGAGCTCCCGGACTTTCTGCTGCTGGGCTTCGATGGGGTCAGTGCCATCGATCTCGATGAATCTGAATCGTTCCTTCATGGCAAGATACTCATCAAAGATTTTACCCTGGAAAATACGGAAGCTCTCGTAAGGATCGGCAGACAACCTCAGATCCATCCCCGCTTCATGGTATTTGAGCTGCGGCCTCCCGCCCAGTATCCTGCCAAGCGCAACCTGCAGGGGAGTGTTGAAAAAGAGGGTGATGTCCGGGTGGCAGGCGAAGCCGTAAAGATTGTGCAGCCAGGAACTGGAGCAGCCCCGGACGGCATCGCGGGCAAAGGCTGTATAGATGTAGCGGTCGCAGAGCACCAGGTAGCCTGCTTTGAGAAGCGGGAGT
>DATNCC010000103.1:0-43109 GCA_035571735.1 Dongiaceae bacterium
AGTCGGGTTTATATGGAAATAAACAGTTCTCTTCTGGTCTATAATGAACGGTTTCCGGAGCGACCGGTGGCTACAGTATTCTGTGTATCATCACCGGACGTTGCTCAAAATTTTCTGGAGATGGTCGCAGAAGCAACCGGATTAACGCCGGTTCTGCTTGAGACCAAAAGTTCGGTAACCCCGGGGGATTATGCGCCTGGCGACCAGGCACGTCTATTCCCCTGCTCCGCTGCCATTGGCGCAACTTTGAGGAGTCTTTGATGCGTTTCACCATTAATCTTGCGACTCGCACCTATCTTGATCATCGCGTACTCAACAGGATTGGATATTGCGCTATTGCGGTACTTCTCGTTATGGCAGTGTGGAATGTCAGCCGCTTAGCATCAATTATGGGTGAACAGAGCCGGCTGAAAAGCGAAATCGCCGCCATCGAAAGCAGAATCGTAGCAAAAACGAAAGGTATTTCCGAGACTGAATCCAGTCGTCAGAAAGCTCGTATTCGCTTCTATAATAAAATTATCGAGAGTAAGAGCATAAACTGGCTTGGCAAGCTTGAGCTGTTTGAGGATGTCACACCGGAAGGGGTATCTCTGTCATCACTCACGCCGGATAAAAAAACGGGAGAGTGGAAGCTGGAGGGGCGCGCCAGGTCCTTTAAAGCTGTACAGCGGTATCTTGAAAAACTGGATACGTCTAAAAGCTTTTCAAATGTTCTGCTGCTGTCGCATCAAAATATAGCTTCAGGCGAAAATGTACGTGGCGTACAATTTACGATCTCTTGCAAGGTGGTAAATTGATGAAACAGCTTGTTTTGGAAATAGTCCGTCAAAAATGGCGTTTTTTGAGTATCATTCTGTTTCTGCTGTTGCTGAATATGACGCTCGTTATCGTGGTTTCCAATTATCAACTCCCTTCACTTGAAGAGCTTCAAGCGAAATGGAGCAGCCTGCGCCGACAGGCTGCTCTTACCGTACAGGTTGATGCTGCTACACTCTATCAGCAGGGTTCCACTGACCTCGAAACATTGAAGGCGCGTATACCTGAAAAGCGTGAATTCGCCAGGATATTGAGTGACTTGCTTGAAGCAGCAGCAGGCAGTAATGTCAAAGTTGATACAATCAATTATAAACCGGAAAAGATCAAGGAAGAAGCGCTGCTCTCCTACCAATTGTCGTTATCGGTCAGCGGCAGTTACGCTGAAGTTAAGAGCTACCTGTCTGATCTTCAGAATATTCAGGAACTGCTTGTAGTTGAACCCACGGTTTTTACCAACAGTGACCCGCTTGTCGAGAATGTCGTCATGAATCTGAATATTACCGTCTATCTCCGGGAGGGTGCATGAATCGCCAACGTTTGATTCTGTTCATCCTGGTGATACTATTTGGCATTGCCGC
Source organism: Dongiaceae bacterium (assembly GCA_035571735.1). Taxonomy (GTDB): domain Bacteria; phylum Desulfobacterota; class Desulfuromonadia; order Geobacterales; family Pseudopelobacteraceae; genus JACRCG01. The sequence goes on from DATNCC010000103.1 coordinate 1,395, forward strand.
ACTATGGAGCTACAGCACGATGCCTCGTCCCAAAACGGTCAGTACGTTGACCTATAAACCGGGACAGGCGGCAAAACCAGCGTCTGCCCCTGTGAACAAAACAGTTCCCGATGAGGATGACGGCACCAGGCTGAAAATCAGCCTTCTTGATAATGAACCGCACGGATTCAAGGGTTATCGCCGCAATATTTTCAAGCCGATTTTTGGCATTGACCTGAATGTTGTCAAAAAAAAGGCCGAAGCGATCAAGCCACCCCCTATTGTTCAGGCCCCAGCACCGCCGGTGATAGTAAAACCTGAACCTCCTCCGCTGGCCCGCTTCACTTTTTTGGGGTTTTTAAAAAAAGGCCTGGTTAGAACAGTATTTCTGGCGAAAGATAATGATATTCTGCTGGTCAAAAAAGGGGACAAAGTTGCCGGACGTTATGAGGTAACAGAAATTTCAGATCAGGCATTAAAGATGACGGTTACTGATACCGGTGGTGAAATTGTAATCCCTTTGGTTGAAACCAAGCCGCTGACAATTGTTAAATAACGACTTTATTCCGAGGAGACGCACTCAATGCGCTACCTGAACCTGTCCTCACATATTGCCGCATTACTTGCTCTAAGCCTGCTTTCTGCCTGTGCTTCCACAGCTTCGCGAACTTTCCACGCTGCGCAGAAACTTGAATCTGAGGGGAAATATGAAGAAGCAATGTATAGCTACGCCGAGTCCTTTAAGAGCGATCCGACGGACAACAAACCCAGAATCGAATTTTTGAAAACTCGCCAGAAAGCGGCCGATCAGCATTTCAAACAAGGGATGGCTTTAGCGGAAAAGGGGAACTATGTTGATGCCCTATCCGAATTCCAGGCAGCCCAGGGAATTGATTCGACTCAGGACCGCTTTAAACAGCAGATCGATATTGCGACACGGTACAAGGCTGCACAACTGGCGTTTCAAGAGGGGCGGGACTTTGAGAAGGGGAGCAAACTAAAGGATGCTCATCGCCAGTATATCAGGGCCGCAGAGCTGTTTCCCAATAACTCTGAATATCAGGCTGCTCTTGAGCGAATTATCCAACTACGCAAAAGCAAGCTTGAAGGGTATGAGTTGCGCCCTAAGTCCAGCAAGCCTATTACCCTCAAATTCAAAGAAGCCAAGATAAAAGATGTGTTTAATATCCTTACTCAGCTTTCGGGAATTAATTTTGTTTTCGATGAAGGCATAAAGGATACGCCGGTTTCCATCTTTTTAGGAAATGCCTCGTTCCAGCAGGCACTTGATCTTCTTACCAACATGAACAAACTCAGCACAAAGAATCTCAACGAAACGACCGTGCTGTTATATATGAATTCGCCTGAGAAGAGCAAACAGTACGATGATATGGTGCTGCGCACCTTTCATCTCAACTACATGGATGCAAAAAAAGCAATTAACCTGATCCGAACCATGATCCAGGTGCGCAAGGTGTATGTGAACGAAGAATCAAATTCGATTATCGTGCGGGATACGGAAGATGTTGTTGCGGTGGTTGAAAAGATTCTTGATGCCAATGATCTGCCTGAGGCGGAGGTCGTGCTGGATGTCGAAGTAATTGAGGTCAGTGATAATAATGCCGAAAACGTCGGGTTGCTGCTGAGTAATTACAATGTGCAGCTGGGAGCCTTTTCAGGCGACAAACTGATGGCAACTACTCTCACCGGTGCTCAAACGACACTTACAGCCGGGACTACCACTGTAACATCGGGTGGAGGAGACCCATCAAATCTGGTTCGCGCCTTCACCATGAAGGGTATCGGCGGCTTTGTCACCGTGCCGAATGCTACCTTCAATCTCGGAAAAACCCTTGCCAAGGGAGAGGTGCTTTCTAATCCGAAAATTCGGGTAAAGAACAAGGAGAAATCTAAATTCAATGTCGGCACAAGGGTGCCGATTACTACCACAACATTGAACGGTGTGCAGTCCCAGGTAAACGTCCAGTACGTCGATGTCGGTGTAAAGGTCAATGCCGAACCGACCATTCAACTGAATAACGAAATCTCCATCAAGCTCAGTCTTGAGGTCAGCTCAATATTAACCAAAGATAAAGTTGGTGCAGACGGTTTAACGACCGTAGTTACAATCGGCACCCGGAATATTGAAACCATACTCAGCCTGAAGGATAATGAAACAAGCATCATCGGTGGTCTCATACAACGAAACGATAGCAACAGTAAAAACAAGCTGTATTTGTTGAGTGATATACCGCTGATCGGGCCTCTGTTCACCAACTCAAATTCATCCAAAGACAAGACGGAACTGATGCTGGCGATTACACCGCGGCTTGTGCGGGGAATATCCGTCCCGCTCCCCGGTCTCGCTTCGTTTACTTCCGGCAAAGAGGATCATCCTTCACTTGCCAGGCCAATGTCATCGTTTGATCTGGAACCGGTCTTTGAAGGGGAAGCCGGGACGAAAGGGGTTGAAAAGAAAAGCGTTACTTCTCCGGCTACAGAAGGGAAAACTGGTCCAGTCAAGCCTGGTTTGGTGGCGCCTGGAACTCAATCAGTCCCTGCGCAAACCGGCCAGAATAAGCCGGCCCAAGTTGTTGCCAAGTCCGCACAAGTACCAGCTTCACCTGAACTGAATCCTGCTTCAGCCCAGCGTAGCCTCTTGCAGATTGCTGCTCCATCGTCTGTAACCGTTGGCCAAGTGTTCAGTTTGGATATAATGGTCAGCAATGTAAAAGATCTTGCCAATGCCCCGTTTGTTCTCACATACGATCCGATTTTTGTCGATTATGTGGAGATGAGAGAGGGTGACGTTATGAAAAAGGATGGCAACCCGACCAAGTTCAGTAGTGTGTTTAATGCTGCCAGTGGCACGGTATCAGTCATGTCAGGGCTGACTACTGGCAAAGGTGGCGTATCAGGCGGCGGAAAACTTGCGACTGCATTATTCAGAGCAAAAAATCAGGGGCCGGCAAGCTTTGCTTTCAAAAGTTCCGCATTCACAACGTCAAGCGGTTCACCCCTGAATATTCTCTCTTTCAGTACGGCGGTGGATATTCGTTGATGAAAATCATATCGAATCAAAATGGTTTTACCTACATTTTGGCTCTGACAGTTGTAATAATTATGGGAATTATGCTCGGTATGGTGGGCCAATCGTGGGAAACCATCAAACAGCGTGAACTTGAAGAGGAATTGATCTATCGTGGTGACCAGGTTGCCGAGATTGTTTACCAGGGATTGCTCTGTAAAAATGCCGCTCTCCCGCTGACTGCGGTGAACCAACCTGCGGTAAATCAACCTGTGTTGAACCAGCCCGCGGTAAACCAGCCTGCAGTGAACCTGAATTTATGGCTTGTCAATTCTCCCAAGGGAACAGTTATCGACGATCTTGTAATTGGCAAGGAAGAACGCTGTGCAAGCGGGGCAATCAGGAAATTTCGTCTCAGGGCTTCTGTAGCCATTGATCCCATGACAAACAAACCGTGGCAGATTGTCACGCCTGTTGGTGATTTGACCCACTTTTATGGTGTAAGGAGTGAAAGCAAGAAAGTACCATTTAAAAGGAATTTCAAGGATATTTATGACTCGGAATTGCTTAATGACAGGCCGACGTATAATGATTGGTCATTTACGTGGGAATTAAAACAACAGCAGCAGCCCTTACCTCAAAACCCGATTCAGAATCCGAAGAGATGATATGTTTGGTGCGCTAAAAGTCTGCAGAGGGCTTTCACTTATAGAACTGGTCGTGGCCATGACGATCCTGGGTATTCTGGCGGCCGGAGTTATACCGTTATCCCGCATGACTTCCCAGCGTACGAAGGAGATAGAGTTGCGCAGAAATCTTCGCACAATTCGAATGGCTATTGATAATTATAAAAAAAAATTCGACAAGATGCCGGAAGGGCCGCTAAAAACCGGATTCGGCTATCCTAAGGATTTGCAGGAATTGCTGGACGGACGCGATTTTGGTGATGCAAAAGCGGGGAAAATAAAATTTTTACGAAGAAAAATATACGATCCGTTCCATCCGCCTGAAAGAAACAACGACGATATGTGGGGTTGGAATTTACGCTCTTCTGTAGATAAGCCCGATTCAACTACCTGGGGCAAAGAGGATGTCTTTGATGTGTACTCGATGAGTGAAGGAACCGCACTTGATGGTAAAACTAAATATAGTGAGTGGTAACAAGTTGGCTCGGGCTGTCCTGGCACTCTTTTCCTGGCGAAAACGGAACCTTGGCCGGCGTGGTTTTACCCTGATAGAGCTGATGATCGTTATTACGATCATCGGTATTCTGGCAGCCATCGCTGTCCCGAATTATCAATGGGGCGTCATAAAAGCGAGAGAAGCCGTTTTGCGTGAGGATCTGTATAATTTCAGGTCCGTCATTGATCAGTTCCACGCAGACCAGGGCAAATATCCTGATTCGATTGCCGAATTAAAGGATAAAAATTATATGCGGGATATTCCCAAAGATCCCTTTACCGGTATGTCCGACTCCTGGGTAGTTGTTGCGCCTCCTCCTGATCCAGCCTCTGCACCATCCGGAGCCTCACCCGGAAATGTTTATGACGTTCATAGCGGTTCCAACAAGGTTAGTTCCGGCGGAACTCCATACAATGAATGGTGATCTATGATCCAGCTGCATAACGTGTCGCTCACGTACCAAAAAGATGCTTCGGCGTTGAACAATATCAATCTCAAAATTGGCAAGGGTGAGTTTGTTTTTCTGACCGGTCCATCGGGTGCTGGAAAAACATCTCTGCTGCGCCTGTTATACGGAGCTATTATTCCTAATAGCGGACAGGTTCTGATTGATGGACAGAATATTACCCGCTTGTCGGCTTCTCAGATTCCGTTGCTGCGCCGCTCGATCGGAGTGGTCTTTCAGGACTTCAAGCTGCTGCAAAATCGTACTGTATTTGAAAATGTTGCCATATCATTGGAAGTGCTTGGATGGGGCAGGGGGGATATAGGCAAGAAAACCATGCACATGCTCAAACAGATGGGGATTGAATCCAAGTACAATCTTTCAACCCAGCGCCTTTCAGGTGGTGAACAACAGCGGGTTGCCCTTGCCCGGGCTTTGGTTAATGACCCGAAAATACTGCTGGCGGACGAGCCGACCGGAAACCTTGATGATGCAAACAAAAACCAGATTCTCACCATATTCAAAGAGGCAAACATACGCGGCACAACGGTAGTAGTTGCGACACATGACCGTCGCCTCATCGAACAGGGTCATAAGCGTATTGTCATGTTAAATAAAGGGGAAATCGTTGAACAAGTGGAAAAAGAAACAGCCGGAGACGATCAAGCTTTTTAAACGTCCGACGCTCGCAGGTGATGGTTTTGGCGGCCGAGCAAGGTTCTATCTCTCGCGGGCGGTAACCAATATTCGTCAAAACATTTTTGTTAATGTCGTAACAATTGGTACGATCACGCTGGCGCTGCTGATTGTCTCTCTGTTTCTTCTTGTTTTCGTGAATCTGGAAAGCGCCGCAGAAAACTGGAGTGAGCGGGTGCAGGTAACCGTTTATTTTGATAAGGAATTGGCCCCCCAGGAACAGATCGCTATTCGTGAAAAAATCTTTGCGCTCTCCGGAGTATCCAGAGTCAGTTATGTTTCCCGTGCTGAAGCCCTGAAGCGCTTTAAAAGCCGCCTGCGTGGACAGGAAACCCTGCTGGAGGGGGTGCGGCCCGAAGTGCTCCCTACTTCGTTTGAAATAGCTTTGAAGCGCTCCCATCGTGATACGGTTTCAGTCGAAAACTTTGTCACTGCACTTAAGAGAATTCAGGGTATTACGGAAGTTCAGTATGGCGAGGAATGGGTTCGCCGGTTTAACTCCTTCCTGAATTTTATGAGACTACTCGGCGCCCTTCTGGGGGGATTCCTGGTAATTGCGGTTGTTTTCATAGTCTCCAATACGATAAAGCTCACCATTTACTCCCGCCGTGACGAATTGGAGGTTATGTCACTAGTCGGTGCAACGCGCTTTTTTATCAAGGCTCCGTTTCTTCTTGAAGGATTGTTGCAGGGGTTTGCCGGCTCCGTTCTCGCCATTGCTCTTCTATTTTGTCTGTATGAAGGTTTTTTGCATAATGCCGGAAATTTTCTTGCCTTTAATACCGTCACATCCGGATTGAATTTCCTTCCGTTAGAGTTCATCTTCGGGTTGTTGCTGGCTGGTGCCATGCTTGGTTTTATCGGGAGTCTTACATCCATAAAACGTTTTATCAATGTGTAACTCTATGAAGCGGTTTGCAGGTATAATTGTACTATTGTTAGTGATTCCAGCTTTGGCAATTGCACAAAACCCCAAAGAAGAGCTAAGTGGAGTCAAACAGGAGATTAAAGCCCAAAAACAGCTTATTACCAAAACCCGCAAAGTCGAAGCGGTTATTTCCACCGAGCTACAGGAAATTCTGCTGAATCTTCAGAAGAAGGAGTCTGACCTTGGCCGAATGAGTCGTGACCTTCGAGGTATTGAGTCAAGCATTGACCATACCAGGCGCGAGATTCAAATTGTAACGGAGGAAGCAAACCGTAAGATGGTAGAAATTGAACGACGGTTGTCGTCATTATATAAAGCTGGTGAACTTGGAACGCTGCGAATGTTCTTTTCAGCGGAGTCGTTTCCGCAACTTTCCGAAAATATTCGATACATGAGATCGATTCTTGAAAATGACAAGCGAATATTTCTGGAATATAATCAGAAAATTGAACTGCTCAAGACGCTCAAGGCAGATCTGGAACGTGATGCGTTAAAAAAAGAGCGTATCAGGACCGGTATTGAACAGAAAAAACTTGAGATTGAAGATGAAAAAAGGAAGAAAGCAGCCTATCTTGGCAAGGTACGTCAGGATCGCAAGAGTTATGAAAAATCTTTAAAGGAATTACAGGCTAATGCTGCCCGTCTGCAGGCTATGATTTCCCGGCTGGATGCTTTAAGTCGCCGCAAACTCTCATCTCGTCACGAAAAACCGGGAGCCAGATTGAAACCGCTTGCAGAATTGCCGCCGGTTCCGGATCGTGGCTTTGGTTCGCAAAAGGGACGCATGTCACTTCCGGTTCGGGGCGAAATTCTTGAGTCTTATGGCAGACACAAGCATCCTGAATTCAATTCGTATACCTTCAGCAAGGGGGTGTCGATTTCTGCATCATCCGGAAGTGATATCAAGGTAATTTATGAAGGTACCGTTATTTTTGCCGATTATTTCAAAGGATTTGGTAATATGATCATTGTTGATCATGGGGGTGGTTATTTCACCCTGTATGCCCATGCATCCCGGCTGGCAAAAAAAGTTGGCGCCGAGGTGGCACGGAACGAAACTATCGGTGCGGTGGGTGATGTTGATTCAAGCAAGGGGAGTATGCTGTATTTCGAAATCCGACATCAGGGCAAACCGGTCGATCCTGCCGGTTGGGTTCGCTGATAAAAGTACAAGGTGTATCTAATTATCTGGAGGAAAAGAATGAGTGTAACCAGCAGTAAAAAAACGAGGATGATAGCTGGGCTTGCAGTTATCGTGGCATTTTTGTCTATCTTTATCATCAGCTCTCAACGGCATAGTTCCGCAGAGGGGAAGGGTAGCGATTACGAATCTATAGAACTATTCACGGATGTCATGTCAATAATCAAGAAGAGCTACGTAGAAGAAGTTGACACCAAAAAACTCGTCTACGGCGCTGTCAACGGGATGCTTTCATCTCTTGATCCGCATAGCTCGTTCATGCCACCGGATACCTATAAGGAAATGAAAGTTGACACCAAAGGGGCGTTTGGCGGGTTGGGAATTGAAATTTCCATCAAGGACGGCGTCCTGACAGTAATTTCACCAATTGAGGATACACCTGCATTTAAGGCCGGGATCAAGTCCGGTGACATGATTCTCAAAATTGACGACAAATTTACCAAGGATCTGAATATTAATGATGCCGTCAAGCGCATGCGGGGTCAAAAGGGGTCCAAGGTGATCCTGACTATTATGCGTGAGGGATTTGACAAGCCGAAAGAGTTCCCGCTCATCCGTGATATTATTCAGGTCAAGAGCGTTCGGTTCCAGCTGATGGATGGTGGTTTTGGCTATGTACGCATTGCCCAGTTTCAGGAAAAAACCGATGATGACCTGTCGAAGGCCCTTAAGACCATGAAGGAAGAATACAAGGGTGAACTTAAGGGGCTGGTACTTGATATGCGCAACGATCCGGGCGGATTGCTTGATCAGGCGGTCAAGGTTGCCGAACATTTTGTTCCTGAAGGACAGTTGATTGTCTATACCGAAGGGCGCGAAAAAGACTCTAAAATGAAGTTTCCCTCCAAGAAGGGGGGCAAGGAGCCCAATTATCCTATCGTAGTCGTAATAAACGGCGGCAGTGCCAGTGCTTCGGAGATTGTTGCCGGAGCCCTGCAGGACCACAAACGCGCCATAATACTTGGAACTCAGAGCTTCGGCAAGGGGTCGGTACAGACCATCATTCCGTTGTCGGATGATTCCGGGCTCCGTTTGACGACCGCCCGCTACTATACTCCCAAGGGGCGTTCAATCCAGGCCAAAGGGATAACGCCCGATATTGCAGTCGAGGCGATTGAACTGCCGAAAACAACAGTCAAGAAAGATACCATGCATCTGCGTGAAAAAGATCTTGAGAACCATTTTGAGAGTACGGACAAGTCAGGTGCTGACGATGCAAGCAAGGATGAGAAGAAGATTGAAAAGAAGGACGAGAAAACTGAAAAAGTGCCGTCAAAGCTGGAAGATAACCTGAAAAATGATTACCAGGTACTCAGGGCTCTGGACTTGCTTAAGGGATGGGAGCTTATAAAGTCGATGGGCAGCGATAAATAACTTATGAATGCACTGAAGCACAATGTACTTGGATGATGTAATACGAATCAATACTGTTTCTGACCGTTCTGTTTGTCGCCTTCTAATCCTGGGAGGCGACAGCAGAACGGAAACGATTGCTGTCGGTAATTAAATGGCAGCTCCAGTCAGAAAAAAGTCTCGAAAGAAGACGTCAGGCTCGCGGGTAGTGGCTTTGGTGATTCTGCTCCTGATCTTTGGAACAGTCACCGGCTATTATCTGCTTACTTCGCCCGGGAAATCAGGGGTTACTCTCCAGAAGCCGCAATCTTCTACTGTCAAGCCGGGTATGCCTGGCGATGCCATTCCGCCATATTCCGGCACCGGGCAAACAGCCGTTCCCCAACCCCCGCCAAAAGAAGAGAAAGTCAATCCTCAGACAGCAGCGATTCCTGAACCGGGAAATCTTGGGCCTGCTGTCAAAACTACCGGACGTTTGGCGGTTATTATCGACGATATGGGAAGCAGCTTGTCAGAAGCCCGTTCACTCGGTGCAATCAAAGTCCCTCTGACATTTTCGATAATTCCCGGTCTCCGCGTCGACAAGGACGTGGCAGCCTATGCGGCATCCAACAACATTGAAACGATGATCCATATTCCGATGCAGTCCAAGGGATGGCCGGCGCGCCGCCTGGAAGCTAATGGCCTTCTTGTGTCAATGGATTCTGACGAGTTGCAGGAGCGTGTAACCAGATTTGTGCAGCAGTTTCCCGGAGCTGTCGGCGCCAATAATCATATGGGTTCGGAATTTACTGAACATGTGGAAAAGATGGCTGCTGTGCTTCAAATTCTGAAAAAGAATAACCTGTTCTTTATCGACAGCTTAACTTCGCCGGAAAGTGCGGGCTTGAGGGTGGCACAGCAACTGGGTGTCAGATCTGCTCGGCGGAATGTGTTCCTTGATAACGAACAGGAGCGTGGCTACATTCTTGGCCAGCTTAACCAGGCGGCCAAATTGGCCAGGAAAAACGGATCTGCGATTGCAATTTGCCACCCGCATCCTGCCACGATTGCAGCCCTTGCTGCGGCTCTGCCTGAACTTGCCGGGCAGGGTGTGAAGCTGGTCCCGGCATCACAGCTCGTCAATTAGTAAGTTAGAAGATGTTTTCTGCGCTCTTAGGGCAGAAAACAACTTCGTTATCGCACTTATCCTGTTTATCAGGGCTAGATAAGATTGATCACTTCTGCAAAGTGCTTCTGCAACCGGTGGATGGTCTTATACGATTCTTCGTGCAGAACGGCCTCCGGATTAGCCGGATCAACCGGATAAATCGACAGCCAGCTCTCCTTCCGCAATGCGCCTTCAAAACCCGCCAGGGCCTCGTTTAACAACAGATATAAACGGTCATGTACGCCGTTGAATTCCCCGGCGTCAAACCCCGGCATGTCAACATTCTTCTTCAGCAGCTGTTCTCCGGCCATGTTGAACTGGTGATAATCAAGCCGGGATGTTTCAGGAGTGATCCGTGGCAACAGAAGTGATACGGCTCTTGTAACCTTTTCGGCAACAATGGCTCTTGCCGCATCGAATGTCGGGTCATTATCCTGCAGGCCGTAGAGTGCCGAGCAGAGCATGTTGCTGACGCAATTACCATGGAGGAAACCGCGGGCGGAACGATCGGACGATTCAAAATAGAAACTACGGTCACCTTGGTGCTCTTCAAGCAGATTACCACAGATCAGGCAGTGTTCCGCAAGGCCTTCAAGCCGTGCCAGATATGACTCTTTCTTGTGAGCCTCCTTTTCAAGTAGCCAGGTGTGATACAGGCATGCTCTTGTTTCTTTGGTTATATCGACACTTCTGAGGATGTCACGGGTTATTTCCATGAACTGGGTGTGGACCTCAGTGCCACGGGCGTGAGTCAGTATCGGATAAATTTTACCGTCAGGATTGGTATTCAGGCTTTCGACTTTGGGGCTTTTTGAAATATATGTGTCCAGGCAACGGTAACCCCGATTGACGGCAATTGCCCGCAGGAGCGTTTTCTGATCCTTGAAGATCCCGTCAAATTTGATACGGGAGTCAATCAGACAGGGGATCAGAGCCAATGATTTTTTGTCGATGCCGCGCTGGTCGAACAGTGCGAAGATGTTCTTGCAGTTTTCAAGACTTGGCAGATCCTTGACCGGAATCAGCACCCGGTCGGCAGCGTAAAGGGCATTCTGGGTCAGGATGTTAAGATCCGGCCGCGTATCTATGATGACGATTCCGGAGATGCCTGATTCAGCCAGCATCCGTGTCAGGGTCATCGGCCCTTTGAAGCGTTCGTGGATATCCCCGAGCTCGGTTGATGAGCGAATATAGCCCACTCCATACTGGCCGGTCTGAACGACCTCACCGGCTTTTGCCCCCATCAAAAGGGCATGGACATCCGGATCATGATCATCACGTTTTTTCAGTTCGAACATCTTGTCAATCGTGAAGTGATTGTCAAAGGAGAATAGAGTTACCGGCAGATCCTCGCGCATTGCTTTCAGATAGATTGCCAGATTGGTTGCGAGGGTTGTCTTGCCGACGCCCCCCTTTTCGGATGAAATAGTAATAGTATAAGGATATGCATTCATGGAATATGGTACCGCCGGAATCAGGAGTTAGGATTGACCATTAAAAGTCGAGTGATGATACTAGACAATTTGATGTTGCTGGTCAACCGTTTGCTAATGATGATAAATACCGACCATAGCTTGCATTCTGTAAAAACTGATTTATAATCCGCTCACTCCGAGCCGGCCGAACATGATAAAGCATTTTGGAACGGGGAGCTGGTACAGGTTTTATTGTATCTCAAATGCCAAACGGGAGAATTTGGATGCGTCTGACACCCGCTACAGAGCTTGAATACCGCTGTAAAAAACTTCAGGAATATATGATATCGGCATCACTTGATGCGGTTATTGTCGTCCAGAATGCCGATCTGTTTTATTTTACCGGTACGGTCCAGAGCGGGAACCTGTATGTTCCGGCATCAGGTCAGCCTATCTTCATGGTTCGCAAGGAAGCCGGGCGGGCTCGAATGGAGTCCGGTCTCAAAGAAGTGATACCCTTCAACTCTATGAAGGAATATTCAGCTGTTCTGGCCAAGTATGGGTACCCTGAGCCAAAACGTATCGGTTTGGAGCTTGACGTCCTGCCGGTAAATTATTTTGAACGATTTCGTACGCTCTACCCGAACGCCGATTTTTCCGACGCGACTCCGTTGATTCGCAAGGTCAGAATGATCAAATCGCATTATGAGATCCATCTTATGAAGGACGCCGCCGATCAGGTGGATCGAGTATATCGTCGTGCCCGTGAGATTATCCGTGTCGGAATGACTGATCTGGATGTGGCCGCAGAACTTGAATACACCGCCCGCAAGGATGGTCATCAAGGACTGATTCGAATGAGAGGATTCAATTCAGATGTCTTTTATGGCCAGACTTTCTCCGGAACCGACAGCGCCGTGCCGGCCTATTTGGATTCGCCGTTGGGAGGAATGGGACTTAATCCTTCTTTCGGTCAGGGTGCCGGTCTGAAGCTGATTGAACCTCATGAGCCGGTCATTATCGATTTTGCCGGTTGTGTAGATGGCTATCTGTGCGATCAAACCCGTGTTTTTTCGGTTGGTGAGGTGTCTGGACGCCTTCGGAAAGCATATGACGACATGATGGAAATTCAGGCGCTGATGATCCGCACTGCCGAAACGGGGATGAGTTGGGGTGCGTTATTTAATGTCTGTTACGAGTGTGCCGTTGGAATGGGGTACGCCGACAGTTTTATGGGGGCAAAAGGATCCCAGGTCTCATTTATCGGACATGGGCTCGGCGTGGAAATAGATGAATACCCGTTTATCGCCCGCGGCTTCGATTCGATGCCACTGGAAGCGGGGATGGTATTTGCTTTTGAGCCGAAAGTTGTCTTTCCGGGTGAAGGTGCAATCGGCATCGAGAATACCTTTTATTTGAGTAATGAGGGGCTTAAGCGCCTCACCCACTCCAGTGACGAACTGGTTATTCTGAACTGATTTCACAGGACAAAATTTTTGTTGCATTTTCTGTATACGGTCGAGTATAACTGCAATATAAATCGTATACAGTATGTTAAAAAAGAGTCCCGTTTCTCCCCGTAAGAACTAATGGATTAGATGCCAGGAAGCTGAAAAGCTTTTTATCCGGGTTCACCCCCACACCACGAAAAGGAGAGTAAAACCATGGCCCTGAAAGAGACACTTAAGCAGAAGATCGAGGAACACCGCCCCCGCACTACCAGACTCGTCAAAGAGTTCGGCAAGGTCATCATTGATCAGGTAAACATCGACCAGTGTATCGGTGGCGCCCGTGATATCCGTTCACTGGTGACTGATATCTCCTATCTGGATCCTCAGGAAGGGATCCGTTTCCGTGGCAAAAACATTCCTGAAACATTTGCAGCACTGCCAAAAGCTGCCGGTTCGGCTTATCCGACCGTCGAGTCTTTCTGGTATTTTCTGCTGACCGGCGATGTTCCGACCGATGCGAACGTTGCAGAGGTTACAGCCGAGTGGAAGACCCGCCAGGTAGTTCCCCAGTATGTATTTGATGCAATTCGGGCCCTGCCGCTTGACAGCCATCCGATGGTAATGCTCTCGGTTGCTATGCTCGCCCTGCAGAAAGACTCTAAATTTGCCGGTTTCTATAACTCCGGTAAATTCAACAAGATGACCGCTTGGGAATATGTATATGAAGATGCCAGCGATATCGTTGCCCGTATTCCGGTCATCGCTGCCTTCATCTACAACCTTAAATATCGCGGCGACAAGCAGATAGCTATCGATCCGGCTCTCGACATGGGCGCCAACTTTGCCCATATGATCGGCCAGAAAGATGAGTACAAAGACGTTGCACGTATGTACTTCATCCTGCACTCCGATCACGAGTCCGGCAACGTTTCGGCTCACACCACTCACCTGGTTCACTCGGCTCTGTCCGACCCATACTATGCTTACTCCGCAGGTCTGAACGGGCTCGCAGGCCCGCTGCACGGCCTTGCCAACCAGGAAGTTCTCGACTGGACCCTCAAGTTCCAGGCCAAATATTGCAAAGATGTCGAGCCGACCAAAGAACTGATCAAAGCAGCTCTCTGGGATACGCTCAATGCCGGCCAGGTCATTCCGGGTTACGGCCACGCAGTTCTGCGCAAGACCGATCCGCGCTATATGTCCCAGCGCGAATTCTGCCTTAACACCCCCGGCCTCAAGGATGATCCACTCTTCAAGGTTGTTTCGATGATTTTTGAAGTAGCCCCGGGTGTTCTCACCGAGCACGGCAAGACCAAGAACCCGTGGCCGAACGTTGACGCTCAGTCCGGCGTTATTCAGATGTACTATGGTCTGACCGAGTTCGACTTCTACACCGTCCTGTTCGGTGTTGGCCGCGCTCTCGGCTGCATGGCCAACATCACCTGGGATCGTGGTCTCGGCTACGCCATCGAGCGTCCTAAATCAGTTACTACGGCAATGCTCGAAAAATGGGCTGCTGAAGGCGGTCGTCAGTTGTCGTAATTATTCAACTTCACTGACTGGTTCCAGGGAGGGGTGCAGAAATGCACCCCTCCTTTTTTTCTCCCGCTTGCAATAATAAAAAAGTACGGTATAAGGAGCAATATTCCAAAGCGCATTTTGAACTGCTGGGCGAGAATTGGTAATATTCAGAATCCTGTGTCTGATTTCAGATCGGCAGGACTACTAACTATGCTAGAGGAGAAAGAAATGGCAAAATTACTTGAAGTCTACAAATGCAACCTGTGCGGCAACATCGTCGAAATCCTCCATGCCGGTGACGGCACCCTTGTCTGTTGTGGAGAAGACATGGTTCTACTGACTGAAAACACCGTTGATGCCGCCAGGGAAAAACATGTGCCGGTAATCGAGAAAGTCGAAGGAGGCTACAAAGTTACCATCGGCAGTGTGCCGCATCCGATGGAAGAAAAGCATTACATCGAGTGGATCGAGCTGGTTGCCGACGGCAAGGCGTATCGTCAGTTCCTTAAGCCGGGCGGAGTTGCCGAAGCGGTATTCAAAGTTACCGCAACTTCAGTGTCGGCCCGCGAACTGTGCAACCTTCACGGACTCTGGTCAGCCCAGGGCTGATCAGGACCAACTTCTTGATTGCAGCGGGAACCTTGCATCGGGTTCCCGCTTTTTTTTTTGTCTGCTCTGCGCTTTACACATTTCTTTCACTCATGTATCATCCACGTGTGAAACGCATTTTATCCTTCTACATAATTCGCGAAATTTCCTCGCTCTTTCTGCTCGGCATTGTCATATTTACCCTGGTCCTGTTGATGGGCCGCTTGATTTCACTGACTGATCTTGTTGTGTCACATGGTGTCCCCATTGCAGATGTCAGCAGGATGATCCTCTATCTTATTCCGTCATTTCTGGTGCTTACAATTCCAATGGCCTTTTTGTTGGCGGTACTGCTGGCGTTCGGGCGACTTTCTGCCGATAACGAGATTGTTGTCCTCAAGGCGAGCGGTTTAAGCCTTGTTCAGATGTTGCCACCGGTAATCGTCTGCGCGCTTGTTGCCGTACTGCTGGGTCTGGGGGCGAGCTCGATCGGCGTACCTTGGGGAAACAGCGCATTCAGGGAACTGAGCCTGCAGGTGCTGAAACGAAATATTACGGCCACCATTCGGGAAAAGACATTCTGGGATGATATCCCGGGTGTCGTCATGTATACAGAACAGTATGATGAAGTGAGCCATACATTGAAAGGGGTCGTGATTAGCGACGGCCGCAATCCGGACCGCCCCATGACAATTTTTGCACGGGACGGGATCATAACGAGTGCGGCCGGCAGCCAGGCGCTGCTCTTGTCGTTGCATAACGGATCTATCCATATTGCCGGTAATGCCGGTCTCTACCGGTTGGTCCATTTTGGTGAATACGATATGACGGTAGGTGAAAAGGCGAATGGTGCCGCACGATCGAGGAAGGAACCGGATATGCGGCTCTCTGAACTCCAGGATCGGATAAATGATTCCGGCACTTCAGCCATGGACCGCCTGAAAATGCTGACGGAGTTTCACAGCCGTTTTACCTTCCCATTTGCTTCGCTGGTTTTTGCAATCCTGGCGGTTCCTCTCGGGATTCAGAATCGTCGTTCGGGTAAATCAGGCGGTTTTACAGTCAGTATTTCAATTATCCTCGCCTATTACGTACTGACGGCGGTTGTGCGGAATCTGGCGGAGAAGGGTGATGTCCCGCCGGCTATCATGCTCTGGGTTCCCAACCTTGTTTTTTTTACTGCGGGATGGATATTTTTACGAATGGCATCTCTGGAGAAGAACATCCCCTTTATCCCTTTGAAAAATATTCTTGAATATTTCAAGAAGGCGTCCTAAAGATGCGCATTCTCGACCGTTATATCGCCCGTACCTGGTTACGCCTTCTTATGCTCTGCTTGAGCGGATTTGTCGGGATATATCTGGTTATCGATCTGATTGAGAAAATTCCGCGCTTTCTACGTGCCGGAGGAGTGGCCGGGGATATCGTGCAGTACTTTATCTGGAAACTCCCTGAAATAATCAGTCGGACCGCCACGTTTTCGATTCTTATGGCTACGCTGCTGACGCTTGGACTGCTTTCACGCGACAGCGAAATCATAGCCCTGCGCAGTTGTGGCGTCAGTCTGCTGAGAATTTCGCTGCCGATGCTTTTTCTAGGGTTTGTTGCCAGCATTTTGTTGCTGATCAACGCCGAATTGGTTTTACCCCATAGCTATGCACGCACTGAACTGATCGATCGGGTCAAGATCAAGAAAAAAGGTGAAAGTGTCACGTTCAAGCGCAACAATATCTGGTTCCGCTCCAAGTCGATGATCCTGCAGGCACGCATGTTTGAACCGAATACACGAACGTTGAGCGGGGTAGTTGTCTGGAGTGTGGACGGCTCCATGAATCCGGTCGCAAGGATTGACGCCGATACGGCAGTTTACAAGGATGGGCATTGGGGCCTGAATTCCGCAACATCGAGAAACTTCGAGACTTCAACCGGACATGCCCCGCAGTTTGCGCAAACAATGCCGCTGGATCTTGGCCTTAAAGTTGAAGATTTGCAGGTTCTGGATGCTGATGCCGATAACATGAGTATCCGCTCACTGAAAGAATATGCGGAAAATCTGAGGCGGGGAGGTTATCAGGCCTATCGTTATCTGACGCTGATGCACACCAAGATTGCGTCACCCTTTGCGGCCATGATTATGGTGCTGCTCGGAATTCCCTTCGCACTTCGCAACAGCCGCTCGGGAGGCATTGCCATGGGAATAGGCGCCAGCATCGGGATTGGATTTGCATATTTTATTGTCAACGCAATACTGCTCTCATATGGACGAAGCGGTGTTTTAACCCCGATAGCCGCCGCCTGGGGAGCCAATGTGCTTTTCATGTTGAGCGGAATCTGGTTGTCGATGACCGTTAAAGGATAAGAAAAAACTACTTCTTAATTTATTGTGATCAGGGGGTCTCCATGCTGTTAACATCCTTACGAGCGCTCTTTATTGTTTTCTGCTTTTGTCTGGCGTGCGAAGCGTATTCCGCCGAACGTCCGAATCAGATAAAGAGCGACGCTCCTCCGAAACCCGTTCCGGTGGTTGTACCGGTTACTATTCTCAGTATTATTCCGGTTCAGGCCGAGCCGGGTGCCCGTGTGTTGCTGTCCGGTACCGGTTTCGGGGAATCTGCCACCGTTTATCTGGGTAGCGTTGAAATTCCGGCCCTGATCACAGGTGCCAGACAGGCTGAATTCAACGTGCCGCCACAACTTGAACCGGGTCTGTACGCCCTGTACCTGAAACGCTCCGACGGCATGATCGGCAGAACCTATAATTTTACGGTCCTTCCGGTTCGTCCGGTGCTTACCTCGCTGCAGCCGCCTCAGATCAGCTCCTGCACTGTGGGCAAGGAGCGCGAGGTGATTGCCCGCGGCAGTAATTTTGGCGCAACTTCGATGCTTTTCTTTGATGGAGCTGCACTCTCCAGCACGCTGCTTTCGCCGGAATCCATCTCTTTTATTGTACCAGGCGTGCCGGGCGGACTTCACCAGGTGCTGGTGAAAAATGCACCCGATAATGGTTCAGTACCGCTGACCCTGGCTGTCGAAACCAGACCGGAAATCGGCCAGGTGACGATCGGCGACGAACATGTCAATTATTACGAACTGATTATTTCCGGAAAGAACTTCAATCAGAATTCATCGGTATATGTGGATGGCACGCAGATCGGCGGCCGTGGCGGACAGGACATGGCCGAGCGGGAAAAGCTGATTTATATCGACTGCACAAAAATGATCTACCAGCGACATCCCTACTCACCGGTCAACAAGGATTTCCGACTTCAGGTCGTCAACTCCGGAGGAGAGGGGAGTCAGGTCATTACCGTAACGGCCCCGTGACAATTTACTTAATTCAATAAATATTTTAAAGGACATCATGTACATGTTGGCAAAAAGCAGGTTTCAGGCGTTATATACCCTCTGGATTACTATTATTGTTTTTTCGGTTTTGACCCGGACCATCCTGCTGGTGAAGTCTCTTCCCCAGCTCGATTTGAATCCGCTTCTTCTGGCCAAGATATATGCCGTCGGGTTCTTCTTCGATTGCGTGACCTTTTCATACTTTGCCATACCGTTTGTGCTGGTTGCCGTCATCCTGCCGGACAGGATGTTCAACAGCGCATTTTTCAGGGTGTGCGCCTATACGGTCGGATTTGCGTTTACCTATCTGATGCTGTTCAGTGTGGTAGCCGAATACACGTTCTTCGATGAATTTGCCACCCGTTTCAATTTCATCGCGGTGGATTACCTGATTTATACCAACGAAGTTATCAGAAATATCAGGGAGTCGTATCCGGTTAACGCGATCCTTGCTGCTCTGCTGCTGCTGAATATCTTTGCCTTCCTTCCGGTAAAAAAGCATCTGTCACGATCATTCTCCCATACATCAAGAATAGGTGGCCGCCTGAAGATCGGCGCCGCGCTTCTTCTGCTGCCGGTAATTTCCTTTGCGGCGGTTGACCTGTCCCTGACGAAGATATCTCCGAATAATTATGCGGATGAACTGGCCGGGAACGGCATATATTGCCTGTTTTCAGCCTTCAGAAACAACGAACTTGATTTCAACAAGTTTTACGTCACAAGGGATGACAAGGCGGTACTTTCCCGTCTGAAAGGGATGCTGCTGGATAAGAACAGCCGCTATGTCAGTCAGGACGGCCCCTCAGTTACCCGGGTCATACGGCCGGGCGGAGCGGAAAAACGCCTGAACATCGTGCTGGTGGTCGAAGAGAGTCTGAGCGCCGAATACCTGACAGCATTCGGCAATGACCAGCGGATAACGCCGAACCTGGACAAGCTGGCAAAAGAATCGCTCTTTTTCACGCATTTGTATGCCACAGGTACCCGGACCGTGCGCGGGCTTGAGGCACTCACCCTTTCCATGCCGCCGCTGCCGGGAACGTCGATTGTCAAACGGCCCAAAAACGAGAATTTTGTGTCATGGGGTTCGGTCATGAAGGAGAAGGGTTACGATAACAAGTTTATCTATGCCGGCCACGGCTATTTCGACAACATGAACTATTTCTACGCAACCAATGGCTTTGCTACTGTTGACAGGACAAACTTCTCCAAAGACGAGATAACGTTCACCAATGCCTGGGGAGTGTGCGACGAGGACCTGTTTCTGAAGGTCATCAAGGAGGGGGATCTTTCGTACGCCGGTAAAAAGCCGTTTTTCAGTGTCGTGATGACTACCTCGAACCACCGCCCCTTTACCTATCCCGACGGCAAGATCGATATTCCGTCACATACCGGCCGCGAGGGGGGCGTCAAATACGCCGATTACGCGATCGGCCGCCTGCTGTCCGAGGCCAAAAAGAAGCCGTGGTTCAAGGACACAATTTTTGTCATCGTGGCCGATCATTGTGCCGGCAGTGCCGCCAAGCTTGCCCTGCCGGTGAAAAAATACGAGATTCCGCTCTTCATCTATGCCCCGGCGCTCATAAAACCGCAGGTCGTCGACAGGATGATGAGCCAGATCGACGTGGCGCCGACGGTGCTTGGACTTCTTAACTTCAGCTATACGAGCGCGTTTATCGGCAAGGATGTCCTGACCGCCGATGCCTGGAGTGAGCGGGCGTTTATATCGACTTATCAAAAACTCGGGTATATTCAAGATGACAAGCTGGTGGTTCTCGGTCCCAAGAAAGAGGCCGAGTACTTCAGCTTTGTCCGGAAGGACGGCGCGACTACTGTCCTGAAGCCGCAGGAAGAGCTGTTGATGGATACGCTGGCGTATATCCAGGGCACAAATTATATCTACAAGAACAGGTTGAACCGGCTGAAGAAGTGACATGATCAGCGATTTGCGCTCATCAAAAACCTGATACTTTCAGCGTCTCCCCCACAGGTTCAGAAGAGCCGGCAGGAATATCAGGAAGGCCGCCACGCTGGCGGCCATGCCGAGGGACATGACCGCGCCGATACTGAAGACACCCTGGTGGTGAGCTACCATCAGGGCTCCGAAGCTGAACAGGATCGTCAGGGCATTCAGGAACACGCCGATGCCGGCGCTGCGGGTAGCCACCTGGGCCGGCGTTTCCGTGCCCTGGCGGTAGCGGTTGATGATGTAGATGGCCGAGTCGATTCCCACCCCAAGAATCAGCGGCAGGACGATGATGTTGGCCGAGTTGAAACTGATTCCCATGCCGCGCATGCTGCCGATCATCAGCAGCAGTCCTGCCCCTAGCGGTACGATTCCCAGCAGGGCGTAGCGGATGCTCTTGAAATTGATCAGCAGGATTGCGGCGATGCCGATGAAGGCATAGATGAAGGCCTTCAGGTAGGCGTCGCGCAGCACCGAGAGCGATTCAAACACCATGACCGGCTGGCCGGTGGCGTGGGGAACGATGCTCTTGACCTGGCTGACAAACTCCCGCAACGGCTCGTGTTCGAAAATTTCCTTCCTTGGTGCTACCTGCAGGAGCAGCTTGCCGCTCTTACCCACAAAGAGCTTCAAAAGCTGCGGTGGAACGTCGGCTCCCGTGACCGGCGTGGCCTCCAGACTCTCCTTCATCATCTTCAGTTTGTCAGGTAGCTCGGCAAACATGCTCCCCTGAAACTCCCGCAGCATTCCGAGCGCGTTCCTGTCCTTTTCCTTTTCCAGCGTCTTGAAGAAACTGTCCAGGGTCTTCAGGAAGGCTGCCGCAGGCGCTGCTTCAGGCGCCTTCCTGGCCTCCAGCGCATTCTTCAGCTTCTCCACCCTGCCGCGGAAATTTTCAAAGACAGCAGGGAGGGCCATGACCTGCAGGTTCTCCTCATAGGGAGCCGGTCTGACTGAAGCCATAACCTGCCGGAGCGCCGCCAGTTCGGCCAGTTTCTCGCTCTGCTGTTCCGGCACAAAGGTCAGTTTGCTGACTACGTGGTCCACTGCCGGCAACTTCTCAAGACGCTCGGTCAGACTGCGCGCCTCGGCGTCATCCCTGGCGGTGACCACGGCAAAATAGCCGGAATTTTCCTTGCTGCGCATCAGCTTGTAGGCGTATTCAACGGACTGCAGCCCCTTGGCCTGCAGGTTCATCAGGTTATAGTCAAAGCGCATGGTCAGGGTGGGGTAGAGGCAGGCGAGCGATAGGGCCGCCGTTACTGCAATGACCAGGCGGGGGTTGGCAAAGATGGCCCGGAAGAAGGTTCGTTCGGATAAATCAGTTTTCCCCGCGTCCCGATGGCTGGGGGAGAGGGGAGTCTTCCTGAACCGCTCCAGCAGCACCAGCATGGCCGGTAGAACGGTGAAGGTGGCGATCACGCAGATGAATACCCCGCCCGCCGCAATGATGCCAAGTTCGGCAATCCCCTTGAAATCGGTGAAGGCGAAGGTGGCGAAGGCCAGGGCCACGGTGGCTGCGGCCATGATGATCGAGCGCATGTTGGCGGAAAGTCCGGTCTCGATGGCTTCCATGCCGCCGGCACCGAGTTTGAGCTCCTCCTGGTAGCGCAGCACGACCTGTATGCCGTACTCGATCCCCAGACCGATCAGCATGATCGCGAACACCATGGACAGGATATTGAGGTGCCCGACAGCCAGGGTGGCGAAGCCGAATGAGAGACAGATTCCGACAACCAGCGAAACCATGGCGGCGATCACGTTCAGAAGGCCGCGGAAGGCAAACAGCAGCAGGATCACGGTCAGGGACAGGGACAGGATTGTGGCGATGCCGATGTCGTGCTGGCTGGTGGCCATCTCCTCGTACTCCAGCACCGGCACGCCGGTCAGTCCCCCGGTGACCCCCTTGAACTCCGGTCTTTTCAGGATTTCATTCAGTGCCGCGCGGGCGGCCTTGATCGGCTTTTCGGAGGCAACAAAGCTGCCCTCCTCCTTGACCGGCAGCAGGGTGATAATCTGCTGTTTTCCGGCACTCTCCAGCGTGGAGGGTTTGCCGTCGCCGCCCCCTTTCAGGAAGGAATCCATGGACAGGCCGCTTGTTTTGCCATCAAACGCCTTGAAGCCCTTGTCCAGCGTGGCCAGCATGAAGGTTAGGCTTGCCAGTGCCGCCGGGTCGCCCGATTCCAGGTAGCCATCGATCTGGCCGGTCAGGCTGGTGAAGAGCGTTTGTACCGAGGGTGCCGCCGCCAGGTCCTTCAATACCGGTGCCGCCATGGTAAGAGTCCGGCGCAGGTTTCGGATTTCTTCGAGCGGCATGAACAGCAGGCCGTTCGTGCGGAAGAAGGGAAGGCCGCCGGGATAGAAAACGTCACGGAACATCCCTTTGTCCCTGTTCAGCAGCGCGTAGAGCGCATCAGCTGCACGGGTCGATTTTTCGGCGTCATCAGATTCGATCACTGCCACAATTTCTTCCTGGTCCCCGAATTCGGCGCTGTATGCGCGGTAATCGACCTGGAAGGGGGCGTTCCTAGGCATCAGATCATCACGGCCGGTCATGAACTCCATGTTCTTGATAGTGTAGATAACGGAGATGGAAGAAACAAGCAGGGCCAGCACCAGAATCAGGCGCGGATACGTTGATATGAAAGAGAAGAGACGGCTTTGCTTTTGGGACACGGCGGCTCCTTATATTAATGCACGGTTTTGAATAGCACCACAGGCAGTGAAAAGTCAATCCGATGGGGACCTCTATGTTTGTTGAGCGGTTTGGTTGTGATTCGTTACATGGAGGATGAAATATATTGCCCCGGAATCGGATAATGTGATATCTTACAAAGGTTCGTGAACCACAGAGCTCACCATGCCCTGTGGTTTTTTATTTCTCAAGTGTAGAAAAGTACTTCTAACTTACTAAAAGGGAGCACCAGACCAGCATGATCGCAGCATCGAATATTACCCTCTCATACGGCAAGCGCGTACTCTTCAAGGATGTAAATATCAAGTTCACCCCCGGCAACTGTTACGGTCTGATCGGCGCTAACGGGGCTGGGAAATCGACCTTTCTCAAGATTCTTGCCGGAGAGCTGGATGCCGACAAGGGGGAGATCATCGTCGGACCACGGGAGCGAATTGCCGTTCTCCGTCAGGACCAGTTCGCCTTTGACGAGGAGACAGTTTTCAACACCGTCATCATGGGACATAAACAGCTGTACGATGTCATGACCGAACGTGAGGCGATCTACGCAAAGGCTGAGTTCAGTGAAGAGGATGGAGTGCGTTCAGCCGAGCTGGAAGGTGACTTTGCCGAAATGAACGGCTATGAAGCCGAATCCGAGGCGGCCGTGCTGCTGAACGGACTCGGCATCCCGGAAGAGTTGCGCACTAAACAGATGAAGGAGCTCGATGCGGGTGACAAGGTCCGCGTGCTGCTGGCCCAGGCCCTGTTCGGCAACCCGGACGTGCTGCTGCTGGACGAACCGACCAATAACCTCGATCTGAAATCCATAAACTGGCTGGAAGAGTTCCTGTTCCGCTTCCCCAACACGGTCATCGTCGTATCTCATGACCGTCACTTCCTCAACCAGGTATGCACCCATACCGCTGATATCGATTTCGGGCGGATTCAGATTTATGTCGGCAATTATGATTTCTGGTATCACGCCAGCCAGCTGAACCTGAAGCAGAAGCAGAACGAAAACCGCAAAGTATCTGAAAGGGCTGAAGAACTAAAAGCTTTTATCCAGCGTTTCAGTTCCAACGCTTCCAAGGCCAAGCAGGCGACGTCGCGCCGGAAACTGCTTGATAAGCTTACGATTGAAGATATGCCGACCTCGTCACGTAAATATCCGCATGTGGTTTTCAAGCCGGAGAGAGCCTGCGGCGACATCATCCTTGAAATTCAGGGTCTGACCAAGGAGATTGACGGCGTCAAGGTGCTGAATAACTTCGACCTGATCGTGCGTAAGGATGACAAGATCGCTTTTGTCGGAGGCAACACCCTGGCCCGCACGACATTGTTCCAGATTCTGGCAGGCGAGCTGGAGGCGGACAGCGGTAGTTTTCGCTGGGGCGTTACCATTTCAAATGCGTATTTTCCCAAGGAGAACAGCCAGTATTTTGAAAAGGAGATGACCCTGATTGAATGGCTGGGGCAGTATTCACCCCCGACAGAGGGTGAAACATTTGCGCGCGGCTTCCTGGGCAGGATGTTGTTTTCGGGCGAAGAGGCCATGAAAAAGACAACCGTTCTCTCAGGAGGCGAAAAAGTCCGCTGCATGTTGTCGCGTATGATGCTGTCCGGCGCAAATGCCCTTATACTTGATGAGCCGACCAACCATCTTGATCTTGAATCGATCACCGCACTGAATGACGGGCTGATCGCATTCAACGAGGTAATTCTGTTTGCCTCCCATGACCATGAGTTTGTCTCGACCGTTGCCAACCGCATTATCGAGATTACGCCGGGTGGGGTCATTGACCGGACAATGGGCTTTGAGGAATATCTGGAGAGCGAGGATGTCTCTAAGGAACGGGACGAATTGTATCATGGTCATGCCGATCTGAGTCTCTAGACCGGATATATGTTTTCAACTGCCGACTCTGAAAAGCAGGATATGTGCGTGAGCCACAGGGATACCCGCCCCGTGGCTTTTTTTGCTGCGGTGATGCCGTGATCTCGCCGTCGACGCTCAGTATTTCCTGGCTGAAGCCGGACATCGAAGAGGAGCGCTGGGAGTTTTTCAGTCATCCGGCCAAGCAGGAGTGGTACCGGTCACACGCAGTCACCTGGGAGCAGATCGTCGCACGGTTTGACAGCGGAGAACTGGCCTCCTTTCCCCGTGCTGCGACAATCGGTACAATACCGGTAGCGCTTTCATATCACAGTTATGAAGAGTATCAGACGTACCTTGCCAGGGCCAAACGGGGATACCGGAAGAACTATTCCAGGATGGAGGATGCGTTGCAGAGCACCGGAACCCTGGCTCTCAAGGCTCCGATTATTCTCTGCTGCGGCGGGGAAGCGCTGCTCTTCTCCGGTTACAGGCGGCTCTGCCTCGGATGGAATTACGGCATGGTACCGTATGTATGGCTTGTGACGCTCGGGAAGATGTAGATATAGTAAAACTTTAATATCTGTTGTATATATAATCAGTAAATAAGGGAGTTTATGTAAATGGTTCAGTTGTCGAACATATCCAAACAGCATGGCTCGCAGATTCTGTTTCGGGACGCATCCTGCCAGATTCTGCCAGGAACTCATACCGGTCTGGTGGGACCGAACGGCGCCGGGAAAACGACTGTTTTCCGAATCATCGCCGGGCAGGAAGAGCCGGATTCGGGCGAGGTGATCCTTCCCAAGAAGACGACGATCGGATATTTTTCACAGGATGTCGGCGAAATGTCCGGGCGCTCGGCGCTTGAGGAAGTTATGGCAGCCTGTGGCTCCACGGTGCGGCTGGCAGCGGAGATGAAGGAGATGGAGGCGGCCATGTGCGAGCCGCAGTCCGATGACGAGATGGCCGCTCTTCTGGAGCACTACGGCACTGCGGTGGAAGAGTTCGAGCATATGGAGGGGTACGATCTCGATTCACGCGCTCAGGCCGTTCTGACCGGTCTCGGGATCGGTCCCGACCGCTACAACCATCCGGTCGAGTCGTTCAGCGGCGGCTGGAAGATGCGTATCGCCCTGGCCGGTATCCTGACCCTCAAGCCGGATGTACTGCTGCTTGATGAACCTACCAACCACCTGGACGTCGAGTCGATCATCTGGCTGGAGGAGTGGCTTTCCAGTGAATTCAAGGGGGCGCTCCTGATGACCAGCCATGATCGTGACTTTATGAACCGGGTTGTGACACGGGTCATTGAAGTCGCCAATATGGCCGTAACGACCTATGGTGGAAATTATGATTTCTATGAACGCGAGCGCGATATCCGCCTTGAACAGCTGATCGCTTCATTCAAGCGCCAGCAGGATATGCTGGCCAAAGAAGAGGAGTTTATAGCCCGTTTTGCCGCTCGTGCTTCCCATGCCGCCCAGGTTCAATCCCGGGTCAAGAAAATCGAGAAGATCGACCGGATCGAAATCCCTGCCGAAGAGCGCACCGTGCGTTTCGATTTTGCCGATCCCCCCCGCAGCGGCGATGACGTGGCCGCTTTTGAAGCTCTGGGAAAGGTCTGGACAACTCCCGACGGCCGGGAAAAACCGGTATTCCATGGTGTAACAGGTATGGTCAAGCGTCTTAACAAGATCGCTGTCGTCGGCGTGAATGGCGCCGGCAAATCGACGTTTCTCAAAATTCTGGCGAGTCAGACCGAAGCGACGACCGGCAGCGTTACGATTGGCGCCAATGTCGAGATCGGCTATTTCAGCCAGCACGCCATGGAGCTGCTTGAACCGAGGAAAACTATCTTCGAAACCATGCAGAATTATATGCCGCTTGCTACAATCGGCACGATACGCAATCTCCTCGGCGCCTTCCTCTTTTCGGGTGATACGGTGGACAAGCGCATCGAAAATCTTTCAGGTGGTGAGAAGAGCAGGGTGGTTCTGGCAACCATTCTGGCCCGCCCGGTCAATTTCCTGATCCTTGACGAACCGACCAATCATCTTGATATCCGCTCCCGTGAGATGCTGCTGGAAACGCTTAAAAACTTTGGCGGAACGATAATTCTGGTCAGTCATGACCGGCACTTTTTGCGATTACTCGTTGATCGTGTTTTTGAGGTTGATCATGGCGAGATGCGGGTGTATGAAGGGAACTACGACTATTACCTGTCCAAAAGTCATCATGCGGCAGGTTGCAGGTAGAATCCAGGAGAATTAATCACATTGCCGAGTTGGAAATAAAGGAGAAATGACCATGGCTAAACCGAATTATTCGTTTGAAAAACGTAAGAAAGAGCTGGACCGCCAGAAGAAGAAGGAAGAAAAGAAGGCTCGCAAGAGTGAACACTCTGCCGATGGAGCCGAATTACCCGAAGGCACCGATGAACCGGAGACGCCTGCCGAAGAAGCATGAATAACTTTCACATGTAAAAAGGTACAGATGTTTCATCTGAAAGACCGTCTGCTGGAGTCTGTCAATGAGTTATTCAAACTCGCTTGCACCAATCACGTCTCCTATTCTTATCGTTGATGACAACCGTCTTCAACGCAGTGTGCTCGAAGCAACCCTCAAAACAGCTGGTTATGATGTCGTCTCCGCCGAAAACGGTAAGGAGGCTCTGGAAATATTCCGCAAAGGAAACTATCCGATCATAATGACTGACTGGGTCATGCCGGAAATGAGCGGGCTGGAATTGTGCCGCGCGATCAGGGCGGATGATTCGGGTCGCTACACATATATCATTATCCTTACGTCACTTGACTCAAAAAACGACATAATTGCCGGACTTGAAGCCGGTGCCGACGAATATCTGGTCAAACCTGTCCACCAATCAGAATTGACTGCGCGTCTGAAGACCGCCCGGCGTATTCTGAATCTTGAAATGTCCCAGCAGCGATATATCGAGACTATAAAGAACATTTCCCTCGTCGACCCGGTCTCGGGAGTTTTCAGCCGTCGCTACATGGATGAGCGTATTCATCAGGAAATCAAGCGCGCATACCGCTATGAACGACCTTTTTCGGTTATACTGATAGGCATCAATATGTTTGAGGAGATAGTGGTGACGCATGGGCATTATGCGGGCGATGTCATTACCAAAAATTGTGCCGACAGTCTGGTTGAAGCCTTGCGAAAGGACGTTGACTGGATTGCCAGGTATGGGCGTGATTCCTTTGCCGCGATGCTGCCTGAAACCGATTTAGCCGAGGCGATGATCGTTGCCAAACGGTTAAGAATCAGGATTGCATCGCTGTCAATCAAGTTGCATGATAAGGAGTTGAAGGTTACGGCCAGTTTCGGGGTCTCCGGTTTCACGGCAAGTCAACAGAAACTGGGCTTCACTGCCGATATCCTGCTTGAAAAGGCTGACCAGAATCTTTGTCTGGCCCTGAAAGAGGGTGGCAATACGATTAAAGGGGTGCAGATGGGGTAGGAATTAAACGGCAAGTCCACTTTGTCCCGCATTAAATGTCAGCGCCCTTCCATTTATTTACCGAAGGGCGCTGATTTTTTATTTACTCCTGTTCGGCTACCTTGATAGACGTCTGATCGCCCGTCGGATTCGTCTTTTTTTTGCGCCTGCGTGGTTTCTTTCTGCCTTCAACTTCACTCGAAGGAGCAGCAACGGTCGGTTTGGCAACGGCCAGAGTCGCCTTTTTATGCTGGCTCGCAGCAGGTCGTCTGTTCCTGTCACTCCCCCGGCTGACACCCGGTTTGTCCCGCTTGATATCCTGAACCCTTTTTGGTCTTGCAGTTCGCACGTAATCTAGTACGTACAGCTCATCATCAGCCCATTCGGTGGGAATCTTGGTTTTAATATACTCTTCGATCGCCTCCAGAAAGAAGGCGCCATCCTCATCAACAAGAGAAATCGCCTTTCCTTCGGCTCCCGCCCTTGCGGTGCGCCCGATGCGGTGGACATAATCCTCGCAATCCTGAGGCAAATCATAATTGATAACGTGCGAGACACCGTCAATGTGCAGGCCTCGAGATGCGACATCGGTTGCAATCAGGATCGGAAGCGAGCCGTCTTTGAAGTTGTCGAGGATTTTCATCCGCTTGCGCTGCTCGACATCCCCTGAAATGACTTTGCAAGGAAAATTGTTTGCATTCAGGAGATTATGAAGATGTTCCGCCTCCCGCTTGGTGTTCATAAAAATCATGGTGCGCTCCATACCTTCACGCCGCAGAAGTCCCAACAGAAGTGAAAATTTCTCCTTGCGGGAACAGTGAAACAGAAGTTGTTCCACACGTTCGGCGGTCATGGTTTCCGGGGTTACCGAAACCCTTGTTGGCGAGTTCATGAACTCGTACGCCAACTCCATGACCCGAGGGTTGAGGGTTGCCGAAAACATCAGGTTCTGGCGTTTTTCAATTGGTGGCAGTTTACGGAGGATAAAGCGCAGATCGGCAATAAATCCGAGATCGAACATGCGGTCAGCTTCGTCGATCACCAGTACTTCGATGTCTTTCAAACTGTAGATTTTCTGTTTGAGATAATCGATCAAGCGCCCCGGCGTACCGACGATGATATCGGCGCCGTCAAGAAGGGCGTTCTTCTGCTTCATATAATCAACTCCGCCATAAATAGCCTGAACGGCGAATCCGCAGTGGGCTCCCAACTGTTTGGCATCTGCTTCGATTTGAACTACCAGTTCGCGGGTCGGCGCCAGAATCAACGCCCGTGGTCGGCCGGCGGGTTGTTCGTTTGCCAGCAGCCGGGTGAATAGTGAAATCAGAAAGGCGGCCGTTTTGCCGGTGCCGGTCTGAGCCTGACCCGCAATGTCGGTTCCCGTCAAGGTAATTGGGAGGGTCTGCTCCTGGATGGGGGTACATTCGCTGAAACCGGTTTCGGCAATGCCGCGTAGCACCGGACCGGGTATAGGGAGTTCGTCAAATCGCATGCAAGATCCTTTATGTTGTGTCTTATATATTAAGATACCATATACCGTGCAGTTCCGTCTGGCAATCGAAAGATGATGCTGCTCTCCGTGTAAAGCACCATAAATCCTTGCCAGAAATGCTTTGACAAATCGGAAGCCATTCCATTACTATGACCCGAATTTACCTTAAGGATGCCATCCAAATGCAGTCTGCGCTTAACATAATCGGTGATGACCTCAAACAGGTCGAACAACAATTCCGTAAAGATCTGCAGTCAGATGTTCCCCTGATTCGCAAAGTCGGAGAGTATGTTCTCTCCAGTGGCGGCAAGCGTATTCGCCCCGCCTTGTTGCTGCTTGCCGCCCGTTTGAGTGGCTATACAGCCGACAAGGCCGTCCCCCTTGCGAGCGTTATAGAGTTTATCCACACAGCCACCCTTCTGCACGATGATGTTGTCGACAGCGCCTCAATGCGTCGGGGTATCGCGTCAGCCAACACCCTTTGGGGAAATGAAGCCTCGGTTCTTATTGGTGACTTTCTGTTTTCCAAATCATTTTCTCTCATGGTAAATGTCGGCAGTCTCGATATTCTGAGGGTCCTTTCCGATGCCACAACAGTAATTGCAGAGGGTGAGGTCATGCAGCTGCTCTACACGGGCGAACTGGATCTTACTGAAGAAATATATACCAACGTCGTCCGCTCCAAAACCGCCATACTGATGTCCGCAGCCTGTGAGGCGGGAGCAATTCTGGGGGCGGTACCGCAGAGCCAACAGCAGGCATTGGCAGATTTCGGGATGGACCTCGGTATTGCGTTCCAGTTGATGGATGATATACTCGACTACACTGCCACGGAGGAAGAGTTCGGCAAAAGCATCGGTCATGATCTTGAAGAGGGGAAGATTACACTGCCGCTGATTCATACACTGCGTAAATGTACCAAAGCCGAGCGAGATGTAATCGCCGGAGTTGTTGACCGTGATGAGATGTCGCTGGATGAATTCCGATCCGTATCAGATTTGGTCAGGAAGTATGGCGGGATTGAATACACTGTTGAAACGGCCCGTTCCTGTATTTCTCGCTGCAAAGGTCATCTGGATCAGTTTGCACAATCTCCGGTTCGTGATGCTCTGCTCAGCCTGTCCGAATATGTTGTAACGCGCAGCAAATAAGTCCGCTTTTAGTAAGTTAGAAGTTGTTTTCTGCACGTTTGGCAGAAAATAACTTCGTTAACGCACTTATCCTGCTTGTCAGGGCCAGTCATTTTTCCTTAGTTGTTCAATTCGATATTCGATATTTCACTGGAGGCTTCATGCCGCGGATTCTCTTCTTTTTCATGATGTGCCTGTTCCTGTCTCTGACCGCCTGCTCCAAGACGGATACGTCCAAAAAGAGTTCAAGTACAGTCGCCACTGAAAAGAATCCTGCTCCGGACATTACCGTCGTATCTCTGGCCGATGGGCGGTCCCTGAAGTTATCAGATCTTAAGGGTAAAGTGGTTCTGCTTAATTTCTGGGCCACCTGGTGTCCCCCCTGCAGAGAAGAGATCCCCTCCATGATGAAATTGAACGGCTTGATGGCCGGCAAACCGTTTCAGATGGTGGCCGTTTCAATTGATGAGGGAGGCAAACCGCTTATTGAATCATTCTTCAAGCAGACCGGTTTTTTACTTCCGACGTACCTTGATGCAAGTGGCGCTGCAACAAAAGCCTACGGAATTACCGGGGTCCCAGAAACATTTATTATCGACAAGCGGGGCATTCTGGTAAAAAAAGTCATCGGTGGATTTGCCTGGGATTCCCCTGAAGCGGTCTCATTTCTTGAAGGATTGATGAAATAGGAAAATCCCATGACTGGTCATGAAGTAACCTATATCGGGGCTTTCATAGCCGGCCTGCTGTCGTTTTTGTCGCCGTGCGTACTTCCTCTGATTCCTTCCTATATTACGTATATTACAGGTATTTCTTTTGCCGATCTGCAGGCGGAGCATCCTTCGCATGTCATCCGGCAGAAAACAATCCTCCACTCACTCTGTTTTATCTGTGGTTTCACCGCTGTGTTTGTCCTGCTTGGGGCTTCCGCAACCTATATCGGATCGTTTCTGAATGAAAATGCAATTATCATCAGAAAAATAGGCGGCATTCTTCTTGTTGTACTCGGCATCCATGTGACCGGCTTCATTCCTTTGAGATTTCTTCTCGGTGAAAAAAGAATTTCCATCAAACACAAACCTGCCGGGTACGCGGGAAGTTTTCTGGTCGGTATTGCGTTTGCGGCCGGGTGGACTCCCTGTATCGGACCGATACTGGCTGCCATACTTGCCGTTGCCGCGACCGAAGAGCGGATCTATCAGGGAATTCTGCTGCTGTTACTCTATTCTCTTGGACTTGGGGTCCCTTTCTTTCTTTCCGCTCTTGCCATGCATCGTTTCCTGATCGTTTTCAACCGCTTCAAAAAACACATCCGCGTTTTCGAAATTATCACAGGGGTTTTTCTCATGGTGATCGGTGTGCTGATTTACTCCAACCTGCTTTCGCGACTTTCCGGGTACATGGCTTTTTTTTACAAGGGATTTGAGTGAAGGCACATCGCGCTCCGCATTCAATTCAACTGACCGTTGCGCAACTGGTTGTAACGGAAGCTTTTTATGCCGGCATACTGGAATTGCCGGTTCAGCGATCATTTACCTCAAAAGGTGCACCGGATCACCTGGTTATTGATCTGGATGGTATGGCGATTGTTTTTGTTGAGGAAGCAGATGTCATCAAGGCCCACCCGGTGCTGGAGCCACGTTTCAGCATGTTCCCGCGCGGCATAGGAGTTACTCTCCATTTTGAAGTCACTGATATTGAGGATATCCGTGATGCAATTTTGGAGGAGGGGCTCGAAATCCTCTATCCGCTGGATATCAAACCGTACGGCGTCAAGGAGATGTGGTGCTTTGATCCGGATGGCTATCTGATAGTCCTTGATGAATCGATGCCTGTGCAAAAGAAGGTTGGGCAGTAGCTCAGCTTTTTTTTTGCCCGGGCAAAACGACACATGGTGGCACATTTCATGCGCAAATATCTCGTATATTTCCTGATGGCGTTCGTATCGTCTCTCGTGATCTTTTTGATCGATTCTGCGGAAATCTCCCTTGTCCATAACATAGATCTTAAAATGAAAGATCTGCGTCTGATATTGCGAGGTCCGCAAACGCCTCCTTCCTCGGTTGTGATAGTTGCCATCGATAACAAAAGCGTCAAGGAGATTGGCCGCTGGCCCTGGTCACGTGAAAAAATCGGCGATCTCATCAAAGGAATGGCTGAATACGGTGCGAAAGTGACCGCACTCGACGTTGTCTTTTCCGAGACGCAAAACCGGGATTCAGATGCTGTGCTTGCCGAGTGCATAGCCTTGTCCGGCAATGTTATAGCGGGTCATTTTTTCAGAAATGAAATGCATCCCATAGATCCCGAGGTCTTGGCCCAGATTCAATCTTCCAAGATCCGGCAGCTTCAGATTGATTCCGGTGTCAGTCTGGTCCCGCTTATTGAATACGCAAATTGTGACGCGAATATTGCTTTGATCGGTCAGGGAGCTCTCTCATATGGCTTTTTTAACGTAATATCCGATACCGATGGTCTCTTCAGGCAATTGCCGCTACTCATGCTGTACAAGGGGGAAATTTACCCTTCGATCGTGTTGCAGGCGTTGAAACAGTATATTCACGAACCCGCCCGTGTCAGTATCGGCCCCTCTGGAGTCCGTGCGATCACGTTGGGAAAATACACGATTCCTTCGGATCACAAGGGTGAGCTTTCGGTTAATTATTACGGTCCCGGCGGCAC
Source organism: Dongiaceae bacterium (assembly GCA_035571735.1). Taxonomy (GTDB): domain Bacteria; phylum Desulfobacterota; class Desulfuromonadia; order Geobacterales; family Pseudopelobacteraceae; genus JACRCG01. Next base: position 34,963 of record DATNCC010000103.1, read on the forward strand.
CATCAAGACCTACTCGGCGGTTGATATTATCAAAAAGCGCCTTGGGCCCGATGAACTGAAGGGGAAGCTGGCATTCGCCGGTTTTACCGAAATAGGCATTTATGACGTCCGCCCGACCCCTTTCGATCCGGTATTTCCCGGAGTGGAGATTCACGCGACCGCCGCTGCCAATACGCTCGAACAGCGTTTTGTAATTCATAACAGCAATACCATCCTCACGGAGAGGGTGACGTTACTCTTGCTGCCGCTGTTTCTTGCGCTGCTTCTCGGTCTGGCCCCCAGTGCAACGGTTGGTTTTTTATCCGGAAGCGCTTTGTGCGCCCTCTATCTTGCAGCAAACTATTTCCTGTTTAGCCGATATCTTCTCGACTTATCCCTCCTTTCCCCGTTGATGGCGCTTGGAATCACCACGGTCGGTTCCGAGATTTACCGCAGCCTTGTTGTTGACCGCAAAGGGCGTTACATGAAGAAGGCTTTCAGTAATTACGTCTCTGCCGACCTGGTGGCCCAGATCATGAAGAATCCGGACAGTCTCAAGCTTGGGGGGGAAAAACGGGAGATCAGCATCCTGTTTTCGGATATCCGGGGATTTACCTCACTGTCCGAAAAACTGTCACCGGAGGATCTGGTGCAGGTACTGAATGAATATCTCTGCCCGATGACCGAGATTGTGCTTGAGGAAAAAGGGACGCTCGACAAATATATCGGGGATGCGGTCATGGCGATTTACAACGCCCCGCTTGATGTTGCTGATCATGCCGACCATGCCTGTCGTTCGGCCTTGAAGATGATCGCAAAACTTGACGAATTAAACAGGTCATTTATCGAGCGGGGCCTCCAGAAAATTGACATCGGTATCGGGATTAACACCGGCGCTGCCGTTGTCGGCAACATGGGCGCCGCGATGCGTTTTGACTACACCGCCATCGGGGATAACGTCAACCTGGCGTCCCGACTGGAGGGGCTCAACAAGATGTACGGAACGCATATCATTGTAAGTGAATCGACTAGACTGCTCGCGGGGAGCGACATTCCCTTCCGCGAAATCGACCTGGTAGCGGTAAAGGGGAAGCAGCAGCCGGTACCGATCTATGAGTTGATGGTTGCTGATGACAGTGTGCTGAGGGGTACGTTCGGTGATGCACTCGGATTATTCAGGAACAGGGAATTCACGGCTGCACTGCGAATGTTTGACGACCTCTGTTCCCAAAATCAGGATCAGGTTTCAAGTCTGTATGTCGGGCGATGTCGAGAATTCATCGACTCTCCTCCGCCAGCAGAATGGGATGGAGTATTTGCTGCGAAGACGAAGTGACGAGCATGTTTTAGTTAATGTGGTATTTGCTTGAACTTTTCAAAACATTGTTGCAAAGTGACCTGATTATGTGGACAGTTTTATAAACCTGATTGCCTGCCAAAACGCAATAAAGGAGGTTTGAGTATGGAAAAGTTCAGATTTAATAGGCTGGGGTTTATGTTTTTGTCTCTCGCAACGCTCCTCATCATAGAAGGGTGTGGCGGTGGGTCGTCTTCACCGGGTGGTAGCAATAATAACAATTCAGCAGCGAAAGCGAATATCAGTGGAACTGTCAGCTTCCCGTCATTGAATAGTCTGTTGGGGAAACAGGTGGCCAAGTCCGTGGCGGCGGTGCTTGCACCTCCAACAGTTGAACTTCGGGATTTGAACGGTAAAGTTGTCGTGACCAAGTCGGCAACCGGAACCGGTACCTCTGCAGATCCTTTCAGCTACTCTTTCACCGACATTGACACCGCGGATTATCTGGTCAAGGCAACAAGCGGCAGCAAGGTTATCAAAGCGATTGTCGACAAAAATTCACTTGCCACGGCGACAACGAGAGACGTTGATACTATTTCAACTACCACTGTAATTATTGCCGAGAAAAAACTGGGCGCAACGCTCGGAACTCTCGGGGAAACCGCCAGTGCGGAGATTAATTCAAGCGCAATCGAAACTACCGTGAATCCGACAGCTCTTGAGAGCTCGATCAAAACAGCTGTAAACACGGTGCAGTATGCCGCTGGAACTGCCACCCAGGCCAATATTAACCTGGTGAATCTGGTTAACGTAGTCTCTGCTACGGTGAACAATGATGTCGATCCTGCTAAATTTATAGATGGTAAGGCGACACTGCCCTCAAGCGTGACTACGACTCAGTTTACCGCTTCCACCGTAGCTACGGGTGGTACCCAGACCGCAATTGTTCAAAGTTCTGTTAAAGCCAGCCTTCAGACTACTGCGGATGCGTACATTCCGCCACCAAAAGACTCCGTTTACTTTATTAATAAAGTCTATGACTACAACACTAACCCGGCCGGAGTACCGCTGGGTGGAGTCGCGGTTACAACCGCCGGCCTTTCGCCGGAAATTACCACCCTGACTGATGCAAACGGGCTATTTATCCTGGCCGGAGTCCCGCAAAACACTCCTTTCTCAATCAGGATGAGCAAGGCGACTTATGCCGATGCGTACTCCAACAACATTTCCCTGACGGGGAGTCAGGACAACTCCGACCGTCCCTACGCGCTCTATCTCCCGGCGAAGCTCGTCGATATGGGGAACAGCGCCGGTAATGGCGTAATCAGGTCCCGTGTAGTCATCAGCACCAATCAGGTCAGCGGCTTCATCGGCGGCGCCGTGGTAACGGCAACCGATAAGGCCAGCAGCAGCACGACGTACCCTGTCAAGTACATTGACAGTACAACCGGCAAAATTTCCAGCACATTGACAAGCACCGATCCGGTCAATGGCCAGTATGTCATCGTGAATGTCCCGGCTGGTCATACCGTAAATGTTACCGCCGCCAAATCCGGGTTCACCTTTAATACGAGGACCTTTTTAATCCATGCGGACGCCGTCAGCGAATCGCGCATTGTTGGCACTGTGGCAGCGACAACGCCATCGGGAGCTGGATCATTGCTGGCGGCGTTACAGTCCGGGCTGAACGAGATCAATGTCGACAGTTCGTTTAACCCGGCAACAGGCGTAGCCACAAATTTTTACACTATTCAACGTGTCGGTATTGCGGCGGATGGAGCTTCACTCACAGAAACAATCATCTCCTATTATGATAGGGCGACGAAAACCTGGACAAGCTCCGCGCCGGCGGGTTTCTCCACAAATAATAACAACCCATCCGATCTTGCGCTTACTTCCAGCGGCACTTGGGTGAAACTTCCCGACGGACCCCAGGGCTCTTCGATAGTATTCAACGCCGATGGTTCGGCACGAATGACCAATCCGATAAACGGCGAAATTGAAGATATAGTTCTTTCTACGGTTGATTTATCCGGACAACCCATTTCAGCCGCCGGCCCGGAAGGCGCTCCGCTTCTTGCGACCGCAGCCCCATTTCCTGCCGGGTCGCTTCGTTTCGACCTGACGCTCACAAGTGTCAACGGAAGCTATGAGGTCTTCAGCACATATTCACAGCTGACTTCCCTGGCTTCGGTTCCCGCTGCTTTTGCCGAGAGTGCCGGCCCGCAGATCTTCATCGAGAGCTTCTCTGGAACAGACTTTTTCTATGCAAAGTTTGCCAATGGCAGCACAACCAACGTGAATATTTACCGGGGCACGTCGGGAACGACCGGGGCTATTACGACGCCCCAGTTGATTGCCACGGCGTCTGCCGCAACTGTAACCGTGTCGGGACAGCAGCTTCTGGAGATCAGTATTCCGGCGAGCGTGAGAACGACGTATAAGCTATCGAGAAACCCTATCTTTGCAGTCGTTAACGGTGTTGTCATGCAGGGGGACCATACTCTTGCCGGAGCGGTAGATTCCAGCGGTACCCATTTGTTCAACGATGCCGCAATAAATCATATCAAAGCGAATATCAACACCGCACTCCTCAAACCGGCAGTCGCCAAGAACCTCTCCAAGGCGATCCTGGGCAGGTAACGTCTTAACCGGTATTTGCAAGCTTATTTATTTGAAATCATACCCCCGCCGGCATCTTCTGCCGCGCGGGGGTTCTGGTTTCAACGGATTCAGACTCTTATTGTTTCAACAGCTTACATAGCTTGTGTTTCATTTGAATTCGTCTCATCTTCTTTGACGTTTGTTCTGTTGCGTGATATTTTGCTAACGCTGTTTTTTTGTCAAGAGATTGCCTATTTTTCGTGTGGAGGTGCCGGTTTATGACAATGAGACGTTTTTTGCTAGCTTTAACTCTGTGTTCAACCTTGTTTGCTGCGACCGCTTATTCTGACGAGTCACTCTATGTCCAGCCATTCCGGGCGAAAATCTATTCCAAACCATCCCTGGCCTCCGAAGTCCTTGGGCAGGTAGATTCCGGTTTTAAGTTCGTCTCTACCGGCAGGGAGGGGAACTGGGTGAAGCTGGTCGTTAAAGGCAAGCAGGGTTTTATTCCTGCGGTCCAAACCGCGATAAACCCGCCTCTTGGGAAGAGTGCCGCGCAAGGCGCAGAATCGGCTCCAAAGCTCGGTGCCAGGGCCCGGACAGCAACAACTGCCGTAGTCGCCGGAATGAAGGGACTTACCTATGAGGATCGGGCGAGGGTAACGAAGGATGAACTGAGTGACTTTGAGGCTCTGGATAAAATTGACGCTCTCAAGATATCGCCCGATGAGCTCAAGGCATTTCAGCTGGAAGGGGGCAAACGATGAAACTCATGAGCCTGGTTTACTCAATTGCCGTTTTCTGTGCCCTGCAACCACAAATCATTCTCGCTGCTGAAGAAAGCAAATCCCATGATTGGCGGGCCCGCTCATCAGTCGTAGATCGTGATACATATGCGGAATCCGACACTGACGAGGAGCTTGTCTTTGGTCGTGAGATTGCCGCCCGTATACTTGGCCAGTACAAAGTATCCGGGAATGAAAAGTTGCAGAAATACGTTAATCTTGTCGGTACAACTTTGACCCGGAATTGCAGCAGGCCCGAGCTTGACTTTCATTTTGTGGTCATCGAGAGTAGTGAAATTAATGCCTATTCTACTCCGGGAGGATATGTCTTTGTCACTACGGCGGCGCTCTCAAATATGGAAAACGAGGCTGAACTGGCTGGCGTACTTGCCCATGAAATCGGTCATGTCATCGAGCGTCATATTGTAAAAGAGCTCAGTTTGAAGGGAGCTGAAAAGTCAGCGGTGTCATCGTTTGCCGCCTTGATAGGTGGAGCCTCTAAATCGGCCGGAATTGCCTTCTCACAGGCTGTTGATAAAGCGGTAGACATTATTTTACGGGACGGCTTAAAGAAAGAGGATGAGATGCAGGCTGATTCATCCGCTGTATTGCTGTGTGCAATCTCTGGATATGACCCATCCGGTCTCGTTACCTTTCTGGATAAGGTCGGCAAGATCAAAAGCGGCGTCGGGGCAACCTACCCGGTGTATGATGTGCGTCTTGCCACACTTCAACGGGCGATGTCCGATGAAGGGATAGCTGGAATGAAGCTTGCCCTGAACACCGAGCGATTTACCAAAGCCATGAAAACTGAAGCCGGTCCTAATCCTTTGGATATTATCCGTAAAGTGATGCCGGGAGGAACACATGATCAGAAATAAGCTTCAAGTTTCCGTGATGCTCGCTCTTTTCTCTTTTGCCGCAACTTCCGGGGCCGATGAGTTCCATTACAATAACATTCTGGTCGGAGACCGGGCATCCGGGATGGGTGGAGCGTACACCGCGGTTTCCGATGATTCGGGGGGGATGTATTTCAATCCGGCGGGAATCGCCTATTCAACCGGAAAAAACCTTTCTGCCAGCGTCAACGCCTTCAGCGTGTCGAACAGAACGTATAAGGGCGTTATAGGAGGTCAGGACTGGACCAGATCATCCTCAACCCTCTTACCGAATTTTTTTGGGATCATCCAGCCTGTCGGCAAGCTTAAGCTTGGCTTTTCGTATGCGGTTCCCGACAGCAACCAGGAGGATCAGGATCAGTCGTTCAAAAGGTCAAATTTCCCCATAACCAACACCAAAGACTGGGGGAGCACCACCCACGTCATAAATTTTAACAACATTAATAATACCAATCTCTTTGGTCCGTCTGCCGCAATACAACTTTCCAATTCTTTTTCTGTCGGAGCAACTCTTTATGTGCACAAGCGCACCACGGAAACAATTCTTAATCAAACTATTCAGTCAGATAACAAGGTGATTCAGGTAGGCGCGAATCCGGACCCCCTGAAAGATGAACGCGGCTACATCCTGCAAAATGGGTACCTTGAGACAGATGAATGGGGTTTAAAACCTGTCGTCGGCGTTATGTGGACACCGGTTGATAAAATTTCTATCGGAGTGGCGGTTACAAAGACATTCGTGCTTAAGTCGGAAGTGCTCAGCCAGTCGACCGTAACAACAAATGATCCTGATATCGTGACGGCCCTGAATATTCCAAAAATACATGAGCTGATCCGGTCGAACGATTCACTCAATGTCTCTTCTGACAAGCGAAAATATCCCTACCAAATATCGTCAGGGGTAGCATTTTTTCCAAGCAGTTCACTGCTTCTGTCAGGTGACATAAGCTATTATTCAGCTTTCGAATATACGCTGGCAAACGCTCTTAACAAACGAATTGCGGTAGTTAATGGCGCGCTGGGTGCCGAATATTATCTAAACAAAAATTGGGCCCTTCGTGGCGGGCTGTTTACCGATTTTGCAAATACGCCGAAAGTTATGGAAGGCGGCACTGATCAGAAAGAACACATCGACATGTTTGGCGGCAGTCTTACGCTGAGTCATTTTACTAAAAACACTTCCATATCCTGCGGTGGCAGCTACAAGTTCGGCAGCGGCAAGTCGCAGATTGAGGGTGGAAACGGTGCGATTCAGGATGCGAATGCCGACAGCTGGGCCATTTTTGTTTCTTCATCATATACATACTGATTGAGACCGGGAAAATCCATGACGTTAAAGCAACTGGAAGTATTTGTCGCAATTGCCGAGACAGGCAGCTTTTCAAAGGGTGCCGAAAAGACGGAAATAACCCAATCTACTGCCAGCCAGCATATTCTGGGCCTGGAAAAGGAGCTGGGCGTCCGGCTCTTTGACCGGGGCAGGGAAGGGGCCTTGCTGACGGAGGCCGGCAAGCTGTTCTTCAGCCGTGCCGGCAAGATTATTTCCGACTGCGCCGGATCCCGCACCGTCATCCGCCGCTTTCTCGGAATGGAGGACGTTACTCTGCGGGTTGGCGCAAGTGATGTTTCCGGGGCATTGATGATACCGGCAGTGCTGAAGACGTTCCAAAACAATCACCCTAAAGTGCGGCTGGAGGTAATCCAGGGGAATAGCCGTTCGGTGCTTCGCCAGCTTGCCGACGAAGAGATCGAGCTTGGTTTTGTTGGAGGCCGTTTTGAGGACGAGCGTATTACGTTTGAGCAGATGGGGGAGGATTCACTTGTCTGTGCCGTATCGCCGGATTTGAGCGCCGGCCGCAAGGGTAGTCTGAGCCAGGCCCAACTATGCAAGGTTCCGATGATATCAAGGGAGGATGGTTCAGGTACGCAAAAAGCGGTTTACGATGCGATTGCAGGAACCTGGATCAACAAGGATTCTCTCTCGATAGTTGCCAGGCTCGGCAGCAGTGATGCGATCAGGCGGGCTCTGCTGAATGGCGCCGGATATGCCTTCATTTCAACCCGTGCCATTTCGGAAGAACTGGCGAACGGACAGTTGACGTCCATTAGAATTCCGGGTGTGCAGATCACCAGAAAATTCTATGCAGCACGGCGGGAAGGAAGGGAACTGTCTCCTGCAGCCGCTTCTTTTTTGGGACTGATGTTCAGCCAGTGGCGATGAGAAGTAAAAGGTGCTAAAGTGTGACAATGAACGAGGCAGGAAAAGTAAATAATGCCGGAGAAATGTGGAGCAGACTATGAGTGAAATGATTTTTTTGCTGTTGCTTTTTGGCCTTCCGGCCGCAATCGGGTTCAGGCTGGCGATTTCCCGTGGTAAAAATCCTTTGTTGTGGGGGATGTTATCCGGGGTCTTTCCTTTTTTTCTGGTAGTTCTGCATTTTCACAGACCAACCCATGAAATACGCGGGCATTTCCGGAAGTGCTGTCATTGCGGCAGAACGTTTCCCTGGAAAGATACCGCATGCAAATACTGTGGGACAGCAGTTTCAGATTCTGAAACTATTTGATACAAACTTTGCGAAC
>DATNCC010000104.1:0-49609 GCA_035571735.1 Dongiaceae bacterium
TAGACTGAAGAGATCGTCGTCCTGTCTGCCGATGATGACGGCCACAGGGGTGTTTCCATCCAGCCAGGTAATTGCTGCTTCTCCCGGCTGACGGGCTTTTTCAAGCTGGTCGTTGTCCCCCTCGCTGCGCCCCATGATCGCTTTGCTCTGCGGGTCAATCCGGAAATGTCGCCCGGTTTTGAGCAGCCGGAAATCGCGCTGATTCAGTTCTTCCGTGTGATCGAAGACATCGCGTATCTTGGGGACGAATGACAGCTCGGTCAGCAGGCAGCCGCCGGCAGGGCAGGGGTAGTTCTTGACATCGAGATCTTCGGCCATCTGCATCTGAACCGAGCGAGACCGTCCTTCGATCGCCAGCAGCTTGTTCCGATCCACCCATCCCTCTTTCTCGGGAATCGTCGGTTCAAAATGACGGGCGGAGAGCGGGCGAAGCAGAAGCCCTTCCAGCCCGCTTTCCCGTTCGATGACCCGCAGCGTGTCCCGCCTCTGGCTCATCGGCCGCTGACCCAGCACCTCCCCGGTAAACACGAAGTCGGCGCCGCTCTCTAGCATGTATTCCTTGGCCTTCTTGAGCAGATAGATCCGGCAGTCCACGCAGGGATTGACTCCTTTTCCGTAGCCGTAGACCGGATTCCGGACAATTTCCAGGTAATCCAACCCCTTATGCATTACTTTGATCGGAATGTTGTATTCCTGTGCGACGCGGACCGCTTCGGATTTGCAGCCGGAGTTTTTTCCGGTGCAGGTGCAAAAGGGTGAGGTAAAGTTGAGGGCTTCGACTTCGATACCAAGATCCAGCATCATCTTGACGGCGAGAGTTGAATCAAGTCCTCCCGAGAGGAGGGCGATTGCTTTTCGTTTCATTAAAGAGCTCCTGAGACTAAAGTTAATTAGTTTTGTTGCAAAATATGATAAAAACAGCTACTTGTTCTGTATTCAGGACAAAGCCGGCCGCATTGAACCACAGCACATCCTGAAAAATAACTTTTCATGCTATACAGAGTTTAAATAAATATCAAGAGAAGGTTTTTTTTACCCATTACGGCCTGGTATGTGGCTCCTGTAATAAATCACGGCCTGTTTGTTTAATATCAGATTTTACGTGCTATAGCAGAACAATGGATATGTTGTGGTTGCTGACCGGCATGGCTGCAGTGTTTGCAGCTAAATTTGATAAAGGAGGCGCATATGAGATTATCGGTGAGTGTGGTAGCTGTTATTGTGTTGTCCGGCCTGATTGGAGGTTGTGGCGGAAGCGGCGGGGGAGGGGATCAAACGGCCACAACCATTTCCGGAATTGCATCAAAAGGCCCATTGAAATCGGCAACAGTCACGGTCTACGCCATCAATGCCGACGGTTCGATCGGGGCTGTACTTGGCTCGGGAACGACAAGCTCCAATTCCAGCAACACCGGGACGTTCTCTGTAACCTTGAATAGCAAGCCAGGCGCCTATGTACTCGTGAATGTCAGCAATGGAACGTATGTCAGTGAGTTCGATGGTACGAATATCAGCAACGGCTCCAACATGACTGCAATTTTAGATGGTTCCAAGATCGGCAGTGGCCAGATAGCGATTACTCCGTTGTCGGACATGGTTGTACAGCGGGCAGACACACTGCTTGATGAAGGAAAAGACATATCTTCCGCAATCGCGCAGGCTCGCCAGGAGGTTCAAGCGCTGTATGGGTTAACGACTCATCCCGAGAGCACCATACCAAGCTTTGACAGCAGCAATATTACGTCAGAGGCGTATAAAATGGGGCTGGCACTTGTCAGCCTCGATACGTTTGCTCATCAGGTGTCGGCCACAAGTTCGGATGCGACTTTTGATAAATTGGTTGCGGATTTTGCCGATGGCAAGCTTGACGGGAAAATGGGGGGTGTTGCCGTTCAATATGGCACTCTCGCTTCAGTCGATGCCACAACTCTCAAGTCCATGATGTTCTCTGCGACACAGACTTCGGTAACGGCCGTCGCCAACGGCGTAAGCCCGAAAAGCATCAAGACGTGGGCAAATGCGAACCCGGTGGAGGCCGCATCAGTCGTTGCTCCCGCACCCGGATACTCTTGCATTGCCGGGTATCAACTGGTCAACAGCTCCTCTGGGAGCGCCACCTGCTGGGACGGCACCAAAACCGGGAGCGGCACGCCACTGATCGGTTCTTACGCCGTCTGTTCGGCCGACGGCACCAAGGTTGCCGACGAATCACAATGTCCCGCTACCGGCGGATTCAATACCTGTAGCGCCGGCTACCAGCTGATCAATAATGGCTCAACCTGCTGGGATGGAACCACCACTGCAACCGGTACCCCACTTGTGGGGCCATACTATGTCTGTGCTGCAAACAATGCCAAGGTGGCTCTCTCATCGCAATGCCCGGCAACTACCGGAATCAACCTTTCATTGAACTCAACCCAGATCGCCTTGTTCCATGCGCCACTTGTAAATAGGGTCACAAACTCCACGACTATCGCCACTTATACTGCGCCGGCGGTTACCGCAATACAGCAGGCCGCTGCAGTAAAGCCGATCAACAGTTCGGTGCTATCGGCGATAAAGGCCGGCGACACGTCTACGCTGCCTTCTTACGTGACGCCTCCATCGGGCGGACTGACACAGGCGCAGGTGGACGCATATGCCAGTATGAACCAATTGATGACAAACTTCTTTTCGCACTGATAATCCGTTCGCGGATAATTAAATCCATTCCGCCGCCAGCCATCGATATGAAGTGCTGGCGGCGGTTTTTTCATGTTTCCGGGCAGTTCCAATCCATTGCGTCAGGTTCTTTACTTACGGAGCTGTTGCAGCGCAGCCGCAGGATCCGGCAGGTGGGAAATTTGTCAACATATGGCGAGCTTCAGTCCGGACTCGGGCTGTAACTGGCAAGGAGCGGAAAGAGTGGTAAACTATCCCTTGTCGCAGGCCATTAATTTTCAACAGACTGGAAATTACAGTCCCGCCTTGAAGGAGGTACATTCATGAAAAAGTCCCTTGCTGTCATCGCCGCCCTCACCGTCCTTGCAATCCCGGTCGTCTGCACGGCTGCTACCGTCCGTCCGGGAGGCTATATGTCCGGCTTTGTCGGCATCAATGTCAACCAGGATGCCAGCGTGGCCAGTACCGACTTCGTCACCAACAGGGACTTCAATGACCAGGTGGAGTTTGATCCCAACATCAATATCGGGGGGACTGCAGGCTACAATTTCGGCATCGTCCGCCTGGAAGGGGAGCTGTCGTACAAACATGCGGAGATCGGGTCGGTCACGAGCCAGAGCAATGGTTTCCGGTTCCGTAATGTCAACGGCGGTATCGGGGCTCTGGCCATGATGTTCAACGGCTTCCTCGACCTGCACAACGATTCCCGGCTTACCCCCTACCTGGGAGGAGGCATCGGGTTTGCTTCCCTGCACCTGAGCGACACCACCGGTTTCAACTCAAATGGGGAGAGGATTGTTCTCTATGGTGCTGCAGACGACACGGTCTTTGCCTACCAGGCCGGAACGGGAGTGGAGATCGCCCTCGATCGGCGCTACTCTCTGGATATCGGCTATCGCTACTTCGCAACCGGCAGGGGCAACTTCGATTCGGACCTTCCCATCACGACCAGCCTTAAGTTCCGGAGCCACAATGCGGCGCTCGGGTTCCGGTACAGATTCTAGGACCGGTTCGGACAGGCAATGAAATCCCTCTCCTCACTTTAATTCCGGTTCGCCAAAGAGGTCACCATGCTAATGATTTCGATTTTACTCCATGCCACCCTGCTCGCGGCTAACATGGACATTGCGCAGCAGCCCAAGGCGGCGGAAGCGGTGACAAGCACCGCCGATAGACCCAAAGAGGCCGTCTCCACTGAAAAAGACAAGCTGCCGCTCCACGAGGAAAAACCGGTCGTTACCAGGCACGAGATCACGGTAAACGGCAAACTCCTCAGGTACACCGCAACCGCCGGCATGCTGCCGCTCATCAGCGCCGGCGGCGAGACCGAGGCGCATGTCTTTTTCATGGCCTACACGGCGGACAACGCCGTCAATGCCGGCAAAAGACCGCTCATTTTTGCCTTCAACGGCGGACCCGGCTCGTCGTCGGTCTGGCTTCACCTCGGGGCCGCCGGACCGAAGAGGGTAGAGATGCTTGACAACGGCAGCATGCCGCCTCCCCCCTACAAGCTGACCGACAACGCCGAGACCTGGCTCGATCAGGCCGACCTGGTCTTCATCGATCCGGTCGGAACCGGCTACAGCCGGGCTGTCAAGCCGGACCAGGCCGGCAAGTTCTACTCCCTGAAAGGGGATATCGAGTCGGTGGGGGAATTCATCCGTCTCTATCTGACACGTTACGAGCGCTGGTCATCCCCGCTCTTTCTAGCCGGCGAAAGCTACGGAACGACACGCGCCGCCGGGCTGGCCGGCCATCTCTTCGAACGCGGCATCTCCTTCAACGGCATCATTCTCGTTTCCACGGTGCTCAACTTCTCCACCATCAGCTTCACGCCGGGGAACGAGCTCCCCTATGTCCTCTTCCTGCCGAGCTATACCGCAACCTCCTGGTTTCACAAAAGGCTGCCCCCCGACCTGGGCCAGGACCTGGCGGCGACGCTGCGCGAGGTCGAAGATTGGGCAACTGGCGAGTATCTCCTAGCCCTTGGCAAGGGAGACAGTTTATCGCCCGAGGAGCGCCGGAAAATCATTCGGCAGCTGGCCCGCTATACCGGCCTCGATGAACGCTACATAGACAACAGCAACCTGCGCATCGAGGGCAATCGTTTTTCCAAGGAGCTGCTCCGCGAGCAGAAACGTACGGTGGGACGTTTCGACAGCCGCCTGCGGGGAAACGATCTCTTTGCCGCCGCCGAGCACCCCGGCTTCGATCCGAGCCTGACCTCGGTCCGGCCGCCGTTTACTTCCACATTCAACAACTACGTCCGCAGCGAGTTGGGCTACAAGACCGACCGGGAATATTATATATTGGGGGAAGGGTTCAATAAATGGGACTGGGAGACGAAGAACTCCTTTGCCGATACCAGCGAAGCGTTGCGCAGCGCCTTCAGCAAAAATCCCTACATGCGGCTATTCGTGGCCTCCGGCACGTTTGACCTGGCAACGCCCTATCTGGGTACGGAGTATATCCTCAACCACCTCGGACTCGAAGGGGGAGTAAGGGAAAACATCACGACAAAGCGCTACGCGGCCGGACACATGCTTTATACCGACGCCGCCTCCCGGATCCGGCTTAAGCAGGACATCGCCGCCTTTATCCGCGCGGCGCTCCATTCACCCTGATTCCCTCCCGGAGGCTGAGCCGGTAAAAACGTAGAGGAGTACGTATGGACCCGCTGATCATCCTGAAAACCATGTTGCGGACGTGGGAGCTGAAGAAACACGATCGGAGTCCACTTGCCGAGACGCTGGAGATCAGGGAAGCCGCCGTGAAGCAGCTCATACAGTTCGCCCGCGCGAGCTCTCCCTTTTACGCCGAATTCCATCAGGGTTACGAAGGGGCACCGTTGGCGGAACTGCCGGTCCTGACCAAGGCGACCATGATGGAGCGGTTCGACGAACTTGTGACCGACCGGCAGATCCGGCTCGCCGACGTGGAGCGCCATCTGGACCAGCTCTCCGCGCCGTCCCTGTTCCTCGGTCGCTACCGGGTCTGTTCCACCTCGGGCAGCACGGGCCGCCGCGGATTCTTCGTCTTCGACCGCGACGAATGGGTTGCCGCCATCGCTTCCTTCCGGCGTTCGTCCGCATGGTGCGGAGTGGGTATTCCCATGCTCTTCCCCCCTATGGCGATGATCGCCTCCGCGGTGCCATGGCACATGACGGCCCAGGTCGGGTCTTCGCTGCGTCTGCCGTGGGTCCGAATGAAGCGGTTCGATGCAGCCGGGCCTCTGGAAATATTGACGCAGCGGCTCAACGACCTGCGGCCCCGGTTTGTTGCCACCTATCCCTCGGTGGGCCGGGCACTGGCCATGGAACAGCTGGAGGGGCGGCTTGCGATCGAGCCACGCGTCGTCTTCACCGGATCCGAGGTCCTCACTCCGGCGGTGCGGGCGCTGATGGAGCAGGCCTGGGGCCGCGAACGCGTATTTGACCATTACGGTGCCACCGAAACCGGAAGCATCGCCGCCGAATGTTCCAGGCATCGTCTTCACATGGCCGAGGACCTGCTGGTGGTGGAGGGGGTAGACCGGGAGAACCGGCCGGTACCGCCGGGGATCGCTTCGGAGAAACTGCTGGTGACGGTGCTGTTCCGGCGGACGCAACCTCTGATCCGTTACGAGATCTCCGACCGGGTTGTTTTCTCGAGCGTCGGTTGCGACTGCGGACTTCCCTGGCGGGTTCTGGAGCGGGTGGAAGGGAGGGATGAGGAGATGCTCCGGCTGCCGGCCGCGGGTGGAGGAGCGCGGGAGGTCCATCCGGTGGTCTTCGAGGGGATTCTCGACAACCTCCCAATCGCTGGGTGGCAGGTCACGAGCGGCGGCAACGACGTGACGGTCCTCCTGGCAGGTGCCGACGGGATCGACTCCGATGCTATCAGGGAGAAAATCCTCGAAGCACTGGAAAAACGGGGAGTCGTTCCAGCTTCCGTGACAGTACGGAAAGTTGCGGAACTTTCAAGAACCGCAACAGGAAAGGCTTCGCACGTGCGGATGGCATCCGGTTATGGTCAAAAAAGGTTATGAAATACCACCCCGCATAGCGCCAAATCGCAGACGGAATAAAGCCTCCCCTCACCGGCTGCGAGAATAAAAAAAGGCCGGAAGACAATCCCGACCATATCTTGCGACACCCTGCCGGCATCCCGCCGTTCAGTCGAATTCTCCAAACGGCTCATCGAAGAAAAACGGCGCCCTAAAGAAGAATGGATTCCGTACGAAAAAAGGATTCACTCTCGCATCGCTGTTTGCCAAAGCTTTCGAATCAGCTTTTACTACAGCCGGTTCCACCGCTTCCGCAGCTACAACGGGGAACACCAGAGCTTTCGGAGGCAGGACTGGATGAACGGCAGCACCTTGAACTGCTACGACATTATTCTCTGTCGATGCCGCGTACGTGCTGTTGACCACAGCGAAGGTCATGCCGAACAGCAAAGATGTGAGAATTGTCGCAAATCCAGCCAAGCGCTTCTTGTCTCTCACATTACTTCTCATGACAAACCTCCTTCCTGTTTGTCTTTCCGCTCCTGAGTCCGCAAACTAAAGTCCTTAAAAACGTCTCTTCCCATAATTTTATAATACAATTTTTTAATATGAGTTGCAAACCAAAGAAAAGCCCATGAAAACAAGTTTCATGGGCTTTTAGATTCCCGTTGGCCGGTCGGCAGGCCGGGACTCATGGGGGTGATACTTCGCGACAAGGCTACTGCAGTGACGTAAGATACAGCGAGATTGCTTCGATGTCAGCGGCCGTCAGGTGACCGGTTTTTCCGTGAGTCTCGCGAATCACGCTGACGCCGGAGGCTTGCAGAGCCGGATTGATCATTCTCTTGCCGGCGGCATCAATCGCGATTAGCGGTGCAAGGTTCGACGTTCCCAATCTGTCCACCACCAGTCGCCCCTCGGGGTAGGCAGCGTCGGGAGCCGCGACCGGCGTGGGGCGGTCGAGGCTGACATAAAGCGGACCGCGGCCGTCGCCGGCCAGTCTGCCGCCGGAGTCGGCAAAGGTGATCGGAACCTCAGTGGGGAGCACGATGGGCGGTCCTCCCAGGAAGTCAAAATCGACTCGACGTGAGTGATCAGAACGCACCGTGCGGAAGTTGAACCCCCTCTCTCCCGGTTTGAGCAGAGGAGAATCCGGCGGCAGCAGGATTTCGCGAATGCTGTGCGCGGCGCCGTGGTGCAGCCAGCGCGGGACGCTGTCCCAGAAGGAGCGCAGATGCTTGGTGTTGCGGGTGCTGATGTTCTGGCGCGACCCCAGATCCTGTACCGGGCCGAACCTTTCGTGGATGTAGTTGTTCCCCAGGCGCAGGAAAGGACCATCGCCATCGACCGTGGTCTCGCTGATGACCCCAGGCTCGTGGAGGTTGAAATCCTGGAAGGTGTCGTCCAGCTCGCCGTTCGTGATTTTGTTGCCGTTGTGATGACAACTGGCGCAACCGCTACCCCCCTTGTCCACCTCATCGGTGAACAGCTGTTTGCCCCGCGCAATTTTGGCGGCCTCCGCTGCGGACGGATACTGGGTCAGCGGGTTGGGCATGCGCCTGGTCTCGTTCTGTGTCCAGAGGATCTGGGCAAAGGCCATGTCCTCGTAGCCGATGGTGAAGGCGTTCCCCTTCAGTTCGGGCCGGCCGATGGCAGCCGAATTCTCGGCGGTTTTCTGCCGGATGAAGGCGTCCCTGGCCAGCAGGCGCTCCTGGAGGGTCTCCTGCGGGAACAGCGCCGTGCGCCGCTCCGCGTTGATCAACTCGCCGTTGCAGGATGAGGCGTAGCCGACCATATCGTTGCTCAACCCCTCGAACCACTGCGGCCAGTTGTCCGAGACGTCCTTGTTCTGGGGGGTCGCCTTCGGTCCGCCCACGGCATTGGCCCCGACGTTCCACTGGTTGCCGTCATGGCGGCTCTGCCAATGGCAGAAGCCGCAGGACTTGTGGGCGTCGTCGGTATAGGACTGGGTGAAGAACCAGCGCAGTCCCACCTCTTCGTGGGTGGCGAACAGCCCGGAGCCAGTGCCCCCATTGGAGGGGTCAGGGGTCTTGTCGGTCACACCGACGGTAATGAATCCCTGGCGGCTGGGCATGCCGTTGGCATCGACCGACAGAACCGAGACGTCCTCGGTCTGCATGTTGGCGACAAAGATAGTCCGGCCGTCGGGCGACACGGTCACCCCTTGCGGCGTGATGCCGCCCGTGAATTCGATGCCGGTCTCAGTGAGGATTCCCTTGGGAGACGAGGGGTTCTGGTCGATGCGGAAGACTTCGACCTTGTCCGAGTGGAGCTGGCTTACGAACAGAAGGTCGCCGCGCACGAACATCTGCTCGGGACCGCTGCCGCGAATGATCTTCTGTCCGGCCGCGTGGTCATGGAGATCAACCACCTCTCCAGGCTTTGCCAGCAGGGAAAGGTCGCGTTCGAAATCGACGTAGCGGTAGACGAACAGGTTGCTGGCCAGGTCGAACACGTTCAGCTCGCTGCCGATGTCATCGAAGGTGGTGGCCCGGGTCGCGTCGGTCATCACGGGGGTATAGCCGAGCGGCGTGCCGTCGTTTCGGATGGCAACACCCCCCTCTATCTTCGGCAGGCCGTGACCGGTCTCGGGGCGGTTCAGCTCGCTGTTGGTCTCATGCCCGCTGACGATGCCCCATCTGCCGGCAATCTTGATGTCAGTTGCAAGGCCGCCCACCGGCATCACCCTGACCAGCCGGTTGGCGTCGGCGGCCACGTCGATCACGGCGATGGTGTGCCCCAGGGTGTTGGCGACATAGAGGGTGTTACCGTCCGGACTCAGGTCCAGGTCGCGCGGATTCGTGCGCTCCAGGTCGCTCACGCCGGTCGGTATCTCGGCGATCTGGGTGAACATCGGGCCGGGGTCGACACGGAAGGCACGCACCTGGTCCTTGAAACGATCGGTAAGGTACAGGCGGGTGCCGCTCTGGTTGAACCTCGCCTTTTCCGCATAGAATCCGCTCTGGAATTCGCCGATGACGGTGTTGGTCTGGGTGTCGATCACGCTGGCGAAATTGGCGTACTGGTTCAGCACCACAACGTATGGTGAGGCCGAAATGGCCCTGTTTTGCGGTGAGATCGCCAGGCCCGTGGGACGGGTACCCCGCGTTTGTCCCGAAGGACGCAGATCCAGCCACTGGGTGTTTCGTGTAGCTGTTTCCACCACCGCCACACGCCAGTCGGGATACCCCTCCCGGCCGGGGAGAGTGACGTAGAGTCTGGCGCCGTCTGCTGTCAGCGCCAGCGAGTTAGGCCAGCTGCGGAACGGCTGTGGAACATGCGGCCAATGCTGGCCGCCGCTGGGCACGACTTGATTGTTCGGGTCGAGACGGTCGGCGGGACCCGGCGTGCCGTCGAAATAGGCGGCCCCGAACATGATCTTGGTGAAACGCTGGACACCGGCGCGCAGGCCGGCGGCTTCGGCGCCGACGATGTTTTTCACGGGATCGGTCGAAGGTCCCGTAATGATGCGACCGGTGGAATCGGTCTTCACCGCGGTGCTGAAGAAGCGGAGGTCAAAGGGGGCTTCGGGCAGGACCGCCGCCAGTACCTGCCGCTCAAACGGGGCAGAAAGCAGCTGGTGCTGTGGCGCCCAGAACCCGAAGGCAAACAGAACCGCACTGCCGGCAAGCGCGACAAGAACGAACGGCAAGGAGGATCGACTGAGCCTGAGACCTCCGTCGCATGGTTTTGATTCGGGATTCATGCTGTTTGCTCCTTTCAGGCCGCATGATAATTTGACCAACGGCTTGTTTGCGATAAAGTTTAATTATATCTTCATATAAGCAAAACACAATCCGGTATACGGTACGGTGAAGGAGAGGAAAATGGATCGGTTACTGCGCAGGATTGAACAATCGGATCAAGAGGGAGTATGGGAAGAGCTGGCCAGAGAAGAGATGGCTAAGGAGGGGCGGGCCTGGGAGATTCACTTGTCACTATTTCCCCTTGTGCAGCGGGTAGAAAACCCGCCTTTCATTAACCCGCACCTGCCAAAGATGTACGGGATTATCCGCGAGTTTTTGCCCTGCCTGGCGGTGGACGATCTGCCTGACCTGGTACGGCTGGAGATTAACGAGTACACCCGCCGTCCCAAGTCGGCGCTGCCGGCGAAGCCCTCACGCAAACCCCGACCCGTCTCCTTTGCCGAGATCGAAACCGCCATCGGTGAGGGGGAGCGGGAAAGTGGCGCGGCCCTGATGCAGGCATTTATGGAGCAGCAGGGAAAAGAGGAACTGGCCCGCCGGATGCTGCTCCTGGGGAGTGGCTACCTGGACCGTTCCCTGGGACACTCGATCTCCTGCACGGCCTTCATCCTGCTGGAGATGATCGAACGGAGCGACCAGGATCCCTGGCCGGTGCTGGGCACCCTGGCGGAGTATTTCTGCCGGGGAAAATACCGTACGACACCTGAAATTCGCACGACAACGGAGATTATTCCGGAGGCGGAGCTGGACCGGCATCTGCTCAGGGCAACCAGCGGAAACGGCATCATCAACCTTCACCATACCATTACCCGCTATGCCATCGAACGGGTGCGTCACCTGCTGAGCGAAATGGAATACGCCCACTTGATCGCCAGCTGGATTGATTTCCTGGGTTCCAAGGAAGAGGCGCCTCCACTGTATACAGCCGGGGATGCAACGGCCGGTTATGCAGATTTCTACGAATGTTTTTCGAAACGGGAGGAACAGCCGTTACTCTCCGTCCTGTCTGGGTTGATCCCGTCTCCGGATGCAAGGGCGCGGCTGGGCCGTTATCTGATCAAGGGGGTTTGCGACCAGTATCAGGGGAATTACAATCCCCATTTCCTGACCGGTCTGGGGAGCGCCCTCTGGGTAGTGGAGTGCTTCCCGGATCGTCCCGCCATCGCCATGAATGCCCTGCGCCAGTACCTGAACTATTTTTTCACCGAAATGGCTTCAGTAACAGGAGGTTAGCCGTCTCCAAGGGGGCTGCAAGATGCTATCCCGGTTTTGCCGGATGGCTCTAATAATAAGGAAGCCTAGCCCGGCGGATATGCCGTTTCCCTCCTAATCCCTATTTGTGGAATTCCCGGTTAATCGATTGCATTATTATTTCCAACCGGTAATAATAAATTATAACAGACAGTTATTACCGCTTGCCCAAATTTGCCAACTTATGGCAGATGGGGCAGGGGAAACAGTACATAAATAATGACAGGAGTCCGCAGCATGTGGGTAACAGAATTGTTAGCCCGTTACCTGGAGGGTGAAGCACTCAGAATCGTTCTGATACATGGTCGGCATGTAGCGGATCTTGCGCTCAGAATTGCAGAGTGCCTGGAGATGGGAAAGGAAGAGCGCCAGTTTATTGAAGAAGCGGCGATGCTGCACGACATCGGTGTCTGCCGGGTGAGTGCACCAGAACTCGGATTGCATGGCAGTCTGCCGTACATCATGCACGGCGTTCTCGGCCGTGACATTCTGGAGAAGGAAGGATATCCGCTTCATGCATTGGTGAGTGAACGCCATACCGGTGTCGGTTTGACATGTGAAGATATTGTCCGGCAAAACATGCCGCTTCCGCACCGCGACATGTGCCCGCAATCACTTTCAGAAGAGATTATCTGTTTTGCCGATTTGTTTTATTCGAAGAACCCGGACAAGTTGGACAGGCGCAAAACCGTTGCACGGGTGAGAAAAAAACTGCTCCCTTTTGGTGAAGACAAGGTGGCGGTCTTTGACGCGTGGCTCACAAGGTTCGAGAGGTGCAATCTTTTCGGCTGAACGGCCGGATAACTGCTGGACAGGCGCGGAAAATAACGTCTAACGAGCTAAAAGCGGTTGCTTTTTCCGAACCCTTGTTTTACATTGATTAACCATTTTAGGCTTCTTTTTACCTTACTACCCACCAGGCGGTTTCCCTTGCAGAAGAGTAAGTTAACCATTCAGGATCTTCGTTCGCGTATCGATAGTATTGATGATGCCCTGCTCAACCTGTTGAATGAGCGGTCTCAGGTTGTTCTTGAGGTCGGTCGGCTTAAATCGGGCAATAATCTTGATTTTCACGTTCCGGGACGTGAACGTCAGATTTATGAGCGGCTGCTCAGTCAAAACCCCGGTCCGTTCCCGAACGATGCCCTGAAAAATATTTTTCGTGAAATAATTTCAGCCTGTCTGGCGCTTGAATCTCCGATGAAGGTTGCCTTTCTGGGGCCCAAGGCGACTTTCAGCCATCTGGCGACCATGCAGCAGTTTGGGCTTTCAGCCGAACTGGTTCCCATGAAGTCGATCCCGTCGGTATTCGAAGAGGTGGAGAAGGGGAAGGCGCTGTACGGGGTAGTGCCGGTAGAGAATTCGACGGAAGGGGTTATCTCCCACACCCTCGACATGTTCGTGGAAAGCAAGCTGCAGATCACCGCCGAAATTCTTCTTGAGGTGCATCACGACCTGTTGTCCCGTACCGGTCGCATGGAGGATGTCAAGAAGGTCTACTCGCATGCGCAGCCTATTGCCCAGTGCCGTCAGTGGCTGGATGAGAATCTCCCCGGCGTTCCCATGGTTGATGTGGCGTCAACCGCGGTGGCGGCCCAGATTGCCAGCGAGGATTATACGGCGGCCGCCATAGCCAGCGAACTGGCCGCCTCGCTCTATGACCTCAAGGTCGTCAGGAGCAGGATCGAGGACCAGGTCAACAATTTTACCCGCTTTCTGGTTATTGCCCGCAAAGGGTGTGACCGTTCGGGCAGCGACAAAACTTCGGTGCTCTTCTCGGTCAAGGATGAGCCCGGGATCCTCTGCCGTATGCTGGAACCTTTTGCCAAGCGCGGCATCAACCTCACGAAGATCGAATCCCGTCCATACAAGAGCAAAGCCTGGGAATACATCTTTTTCCTTGATCTTTTCGGTCATGCTTCAGATCCCGAAGTTGCGGAGGCCCTGGAAGAACTCAAGGGGTGCTGTCAATTCCTCAAGGTCCTCGGCTCGTACCCGCGGTCGATGTAGGAGGGGACCCGATGAGCGTGATGATAGAACGCCTGGCCATAATCGGCGTGGGGCTGATCGGTGGCTCTCTTGCACGCGCCCTGCGCGGGGCCGGGGCCTTGAAGAGCGTCGTCGGCATCGGCAGGTCCCGTTCAAACCTGGAGGAGGCGCTCTCTCTGGGGATCTGCGACGAGATTACCCAGGACCTGGCCGAAGGGGTACGGGGCGCTGACATGGTGTTCATCTCGGTGCCGGTCTGCGCCATCCCAGGCGTGGTAGCTGAGATCGCCCCGTTCCTGGCTCCCGGTTGCATCGTTACCGACGGCGGAAGCGTCAAGACTGCGATTGTCGACGAGTGCGAGGCGCTCATGCCGTCCGGCTGTTTTTTCGTCGGCGGTCATCCCATTGCCGGCACCGAGCACACCGGCGCCGCTGCCTCATTCGCCACCCTCTACCGCGGCAGACGCTGCATTCTGACACCGACGGAACGCACCGACGCTGCGGCCCTGGAACTGGTCGCCAGCTTGTGGAGGCTTGCCGGTGCCGATGTCTGTTTCATGGAGCCCGGACATCACGACCGGATCTTCGCCGAGATTTCGCATCTGCCCCATATGGCGGCATATGCCTTGGTGCATGCCGTGGGGACGGCGGACGTGGAGGGGGAAAACGTCCTCTCCTACACAGCCGGCGGCTTCCGGGACTTTACCCGTATTGCTTCCTCCGATCCGGCCATGTGGCGCGATATCGCCTTGATGAACCGGAATGCGCTCCTGAAAAGCATCGACGGATTTTCGGCCAGCATGGCCGAGCTCAGGCGGCGCATCGAGGCGGGAGACGGTGCGGGATTGAGCAAGTTTTTCACCATCGCCAAGCAGTTCCGCGACGGGATTCTTTGAACAGGGAGCATCCGTGAATTCAATTACCATACAACCTGCTGCTTCGGTCCGGGGCGAGATCGCCGTCCCGGGCGACAAATCGATTTCCCACCGCTCAATCATGCTCGGGGCGATAGCCAACGGCGTCACAACAGTGCGCGGCTTTCTCCGCGGCGAGGATAATATGTCGACCATGCATGCATTTCGTGCCATGGGGGTTGAAATAACCGATGACGGCGAAACGATCCATATAACCGGCCGCGGGCTGCATGGGCTGAAAGAGCCCGGCGACGTTCTGGATTGCGGCAACTCCGGCACGACCATCAGGCTGATAACCGGGCTTCTTTCCGGCCAGTCGTTCTTTTCAGTTGTGACCGGCGATCAATACCTGCGAAAACGTCCCATGAAGCGCGTGGTTGAGCCGCTTTCCCGCATGGGAGCCCGCATTTCCGGCCGCAACGGCGGAACTCTGGCGCCGTTGGCCATTAATGGCGGCTCTCTGAAGGGGATCGCCTACCAATCTCCGGTCTCAAGCGCCCAGATCAAGTCTTCGATCATGCTGGCCGGGCTTTACGCCGAGGGTGACACGAGTGTCTCTGAGCCGAGCCTGTCGCGGGATCACTCGGAACGGATGTTCCGGCTCTTTGGAGCGTCGCTGGCCGTAAACGACGGTGGGGTGACGGTGCGGGGCGGAGTTGAGCTGACCGCCCAGGAAGTGACCGTGCCGGGAGACATATCATCAGCAGCTTTTTTCATGGTAGCCGCCCTGATTACGCCGGATTCCGAGCTGCTGATAAAGGATGTCGGCGTCAACCCTTCCCGAACCGGGGTAATCGATATTCTGCAGGCCATGGGGGGCGACATTCAGCTGCTGGACCCCCGTGAAGTTTCGGGTGAGCCGGTGGCCGATATTCTGGTACGCTCCTCCCGTCTCAAGGGGGTCGCAATTTCCGGCGGCGTCGTTCCCCGTGCCATTGACGAATTTCCGGCGATCTGCATCGCTGCAGCACGTGCGGAAGGGGTTACTGCCATCAGGGATGCCAAGGAATTACGGGTAAAAGAGACGGACCGTATAACCGCCATGGCCGGCAATCTCGGAAAACTGGGCATAATGGTTAGCGAGACCGAGGATGGCATGGATATTACCGGTTCGGAGCGGCTTCTCGGCGGGACGGTAGACAGCTCCGGAGATCACCGTATCGCAATGTCCATGTCGGTTGCCGCTCTGGTAGCATCAGGTGCAATCACCGTGACGGATATTGCGTGTGTCGCAACATCATTTCCCACCTTTTTCCCGCTTCTGGAAAAAGTTGCCTCCAGGTAGCCGATGCTTTCACGGCCCGACGGCATCGTCATCGCCATAGACGGCCCCTCCGGCGCCGGTAAAAGTACCATCGCCCGCCTGCTGGCCGAGCGTCTCGGGTATATCCAGATCGATACCGGGGCTATGTTTCGGGCAGCTGCCCTGCTGCTTGCCCGTGCAGGAGTCGGTCTTGACGACCTTGCCGCTGTCGACCGGTTTTGCCGGAATCTTGACATACGGCTTGAACTGGACTCGGGCAGACAGGTAGTGCTAGCCAACGGCACCGATGTTACTGATCAGATCCGCACTCCGGAAATGTCGCTTCTTACCTCCCGTACCTCAGCTCTCAAGCCTGTGCGGGAAGCGTTGTTGAAAGCTCAGCAACAGATGGGGAGCAGAGGTGGCGTTGTTCTCGAAGGGCGCGACATCGGCACTGTGGTGTTCCCTGACGCGGAGATGAAGTTTTTTCTGAGTGCTTCCGTAGAGGAGCGTGCCAGAAGACGCTGTGAAGAGTTGACCGGCAAAGGAGAGCGGATAACGCTTGACGAGACGATTGCCGACGTAGTCAAGCGTGACCGGCAGGACTCGGAAAGGGAAATTGCGCCGCTCAGGCAGGCTGAAGACGCTATCCTGATCGATTCCTCCCGGCTATCAATTGATGAGGTGTTGTCCGGAATGGTTACCATGTGTCGTAACAAAATAGAGAGTATGGAATCTTCGTCATGAAAGTTATCCTGGCAAAACAAGCCGGTTTCTGTTTCGGGGTGAAACGTGCAACACAGCTGGCGTTCGAGGCGGCCGGCAAGGATCAGAAAACCTACACGCTCGGGCCGATTATTCATTCGCCCCAGGTTGTCGGCAAACTCGAAGATTTGGGAATCCGCGCCCTTGATTCACTGGATGGCCTCGATAGCGGGACCATAATAATTCGCTCTCACGGGGTCGAACTGAAAGAGATCAACGAGGCGCAACAGAAGCAACTCGATATCGTCGATGCGACATGCCCGTTTGTAAAAAAGGCCCAGGATCATGTGAAGAGCCTGTCGGAGGCGGGGTACTGTGTTGTCGTTGTCGGGGATGCGGATCATCCCGAAGTTCAGAGTATCGTCTCCTACGGTGGCGAGCAGGTCTATGTTGTGGCATCCGGTGAAGATGTCAGTAAACTTCCCAGAATGAACAAAATCGGGGTGGTAGCCCAGACGACCCAGTCGTTTGAAAATTTGAAAAACGTTGTGTGTGAATGTTTGCAGCGGGGTGGTGAGATCCGCGTTTATAACACGATCTGTGATGCGACGGCAGTCCGGCAGGAGGAGGCAAAAGAACTGGCCGGCCAGGTTGACTGCATGCTGGTGGTAGGCGGTTTTAACAGCGCCAATACCCGCCGGCTGCTTGAAGTATGTGCCGAACTTCAGCCGCATACCTATCACATTGAAACTGCAGCGGAGATTAATCCCGCCTGGTTTGAAGGTGCCGAGCGGGTCGGAGTCACTGCCGGTGCTTCGACTCCAAAGTGGATCATCGATGAAGTTATGAGCAAAATTGAGGAATTGAATAAAAGCGATTGAAATATTCGGATCATATTGCTACATTACTAAGCTCAATAAAAAAACAGAAGAACGATAAACGTCCAGGGGGTATGGTGTAATGGTTAATTTTAAAAGGCTTGACGCTGCCGGAGAAGAGAATGAAGAATTCGACGGCGACCAGCAAAGCAGTGAGTTTGCTGCGCTTTTCACTGAGAGTTTAAAAGATCGTCCCGAGCGGGATAAAATCATAGAGGGAACTGTAGTGCGCGTGGATCAGGATACGGTCCTCGTTGATGTTGGTTTAAAGTCGGAAGGTCATGTACCTGCTGCCGAATTCCTGAATGCCGCTGGTGAATTAGAGGTAAAGATCGGCGACAAGATCCGTGTGCTGATGACCCGCCAGGATGGTAAAAAAGGGTATGTCCTTTCCAAGAAGAAGGCAGACTACCTTTCCGCGTGGGACAAGATCGGCGATGCCTGCCAGGAGGGCGGCATCATCGATGGTACTATTACCGGCAAGGTAAATGGCGGTTTTACAGTGGATATTGGTGGAGTCCAGGCGTTCCTGCCTTCTTCACAGGTTGATATTCGTCCTTCATCCGACTCGGACAGCTACATCGGCCTCAAAGGGCGTTTCAAGGTGATCAAGGTCAATCAGCGCCGCGATAATATCGTCCTTTCCCGGCGGGCCGTTCTTGAAGATGAACGTGCGGCTATACGCGATGTAACTCTCGAAAAGCTTGAGGAAGGACAGATTGTCGAAGGCACGATCAAAAATGTTACCGACTATGGCGCATTTGTCGATCTTGGCGGAGTTGACGGGTTGCTTCATGTTTCCGATCTTTCCTGGGGAAGGGTGGGCAAGCCGACGGATGTTCTCAAACCGGGTCAGCAGATTACCGCCAAAGTTCTCAAATTTGACCGTGCCAAAGGGAAAATTTCGCTTGGGATCAAACAGACCCTGACGGATCCATGGCTTGACGTGCCTGCAAAGTTTCCGATTGGTGGGCGTGTCCGCGGCAAGGTTGTAAGCTTGATGGAATACGGTGCGTTTGTCGAATTGGAGTCCGGGATTGAAGGTCTGATTCATGTTTCGGAAATGTCGTGGACAAAGCGCGTTCGACGTGCAGCCGATGTTCTGAATATCGGTGATGAGGTCGAAACGGTTATTCTCGGCATCGACATGGGGAACCGTAAAATTTCCCTGGGGCTCAAGCAGGTTTCCGAAAATGCCTGGAATTCGATTGCCGATAAATATCCTGCGGGAACTAGGATTGAAGGCCAGATCAAGAACATGACCGATTTCGGTATGTTTATCGGTATCGAAGATGGTATTGACGGCCTGGTACATGTTTCGGACATGTCGTGGACAAAGCGTATCAAGCACCCGGGCGACGTTTATGAAAAAGGGAGCCTCGTGCAGGCGGTGGTTCTGAAAGTCGATGTCGAAAATGAGCGTCTTTCTCTGGGCATCAAACAGCTTGAACCGGATCCATGGAGTCTTGCACCGGGTAAATATCGTGCCGGAGCGCTGGTCACCGGCAAAGTTACTTCCCTGACCGATTTCGGGGTTTTTGTAGAGCTGGAAGAAGGCATTGAAGGCTTGATTCACGTATCCGAACTTTCTCGTGAAAAAGTTGCATCAGCCAAGGAATTTGCGGCTATAGGCGACGAGCTTGAAGCTGTTGTATTAAGTTGCGATCCCAAGGAACGCCGGATATCCCTTTCCATAAAATCGAAGAATGTTGCGGCGGAAAAGGCTGATTTTGAGCAGTACATGGGATCGCAGGGTGAGTCGACATCAACGTTCGGCGACCTGCTGAAACAGAGCCTGACCAACAAATCAAACTAAATTCAATATTATTATCTGCCAGAGGGAAGTATGACCAAGAGCGAACTTATTGAAAAGGTATTGCAATCACACGGAATATTAAATGCCAAGGTTTCTGAAATCGTCGTCAATACGGTTTTTGATTCGATTGAAGAGGCCCTTAAATCCGGTGACAAGGTGGAAATCCGCGGCTTTGGAAGTTTTACTATTC
Source organism: Dongiaceae bacterium (assembly GCA_035571735.1). GTDB lineage: Bacteria > Desulfobacterota > Desulfuromonadia > Geobacterales > Pseudopelobacteraceae > JACRCG01. The sequence continues at coordinate 19,361 of DATNCC010000104.1, forward strand.
GTGAGCGTCTTGGACGTGAGGCGAGAAATCCGAAAAGCGGGGAAGTCGTACGCATCCCTTCAAAGAAGACCCCATTCTTTAAAACCGGCAAAGAGCTTAAAGAGCGGGTAAACTGCTGATAAACAGTCTGCTGGCAACTACGCCCGAATGGTGGAACTGGTAGACACAAGGGACTTAAAATCCCTCGGCAGAAATGCTGTGCCGGTTCGATTCCGGCTTCGGGCACCACCAACTGGTTGATATTGCTTAACAGAATTGACGGGGCCATGCAACTAGCATGGTCCTGTTCTATTTTGCAAGTATGTTGACGCAGATATTGACGCAACTATTAGGGTACTCTCTCCCAGAAGCCCAGGAGAAAGCATACAGTCAGCTTTGGTGTGAAGAGATCCCATTTGATTGATGGACTGTGATAGACTATAAACTGTAAATTTAAGACTATAAAAGCCGTCCTTCATTAAGAGGACGGCTTATTTGCAACATAAGTATCATATCCAACTGGGATTCATATAACTCTATGATTTAGTTTGATACCACGCACCGTGAATGACATCAGTTACTCTATAAGCAGCCTCTCTCAGTTCACCGCAGCTATTATGAGCCGTTGCCGCTTCCAAGCCACTCTTTGCAGCAGAAGATATGAATTTTTCCTTTACATAAAGGTCTACCTCGTCACCTTTCCTGATACTCAGCGAACCTGAATAATTAACTTTAAAACCATCGTCATATTCACATTTCATTTATACCACCTCTTTTCTCCATATTAATTGTAACGTATCGGAAATTAATAATCCATTGAAGCAAAATAGACCCATTCTGGCCGCACAAAGAAAAAAACCCACTCAGTCGTTCAGTGGGCTTTCTCTTTTCACCAGTTATATGCTTCCTTTTCAGGAATTTATCAGTTGATTAAATCAACTGGAGCAATGAAGCATCGTATATTCTTTAACCCGCCTGGTGGGATGTTTGCCATGGTAGGTAACCTCTTTCAGGAAGGCTTTTACTGCCTTCCATCCGTTATTATTATATCACCCTGAGCATGAAATAAGAAACTTTTGCATAAAAAAAGGAAGCGGCCTCCGACTTTCCTCGAAATAAGCTTTTTACGTCTTATTCGGTACTTGTCATTGTGCTACTTCCTAATCTCAGTGTACGCTTCTCTACAAAAAATACAACAACTGTCTTCAGCTTTTGAGAATTGACATGGCTTTCATCAAGCATCTCATGAACGACGTTATTACGGCCATATACTGGATTTATGAATGGGGGGGGTACTCTGATACTGGAACTGATTTACAGGAATATGCTGATTTAATATAATGATATAGAGAAGTTAGAAATGTGAGAGGAGGCCAGCCATGAAAAGAGTCACTACCGTAATCTCAGTTGTGATGGCTTCTATACTATTCTCAGCAATATCAATTTTTGGAGCAGAAAACTTTCCGCTGCCATTTGGATCATTTGGAAAAAACATGGAATCCTACCGTAAGAATGAATGTCTGATTGTTGCCAAAAACTGTGCAACTGAACCCGATACTGTGCGGCAAAGGCTAATGGACCTGAGAAAAGAGATCGATAAAGGTTATAAAGTATATACTCCAACTGAGTTGAACATGCTGAAAGAACAGCTTAAATGGATCGTAAATGAGAGCAAGGATATAACGGGCTGAAAACATTTTGTGGCTAGATTTTGGGGTATGGGGGCTAACACCTTCATGCCCTTTTTTATTCTGTAATGAATACATGGGAATCTGTTGTAGAGTGTAACGGTCGTTGAACAATTCGCAAAAAAGGCAATATATGACTGCAATCATCTTCATCGGCATACCGGCCGCCGGAAAGAGCACCTTTTACCGGCAGCGTTTCTTCGATACCCATGTCCGCATTAACCTGGACATGCTGAAGACCCGCCACCGCGAAAAGCTGCTGCTGCATGCCTGCATCGCCGCGAAACAGCCATTCGTCATCGACAACACCAACGCCTCGACAGCAGAGCGGCAGCGATTCATCACACAGGCAAAAGAGGCGGGTTTCAAGGTCATCGGCTACTACTTCAGCTCCAGGGTGCTGGAGGCGCTGGAGCGCAACCGGCTAAGGGAGGGGAGGGCGCGGATACCCGACGGAGGGGTTGTGGGAGCGGCCGGGAGGCTGGAGTTGCCGGCCCCGGCCGAAGGTTTCGATGAACTGTGGTATGTGCGGATGGACGGCATGGGCGGGTTTATCGTGGAGGAGTGGCAAGATGAGCTTTGACGCCATGGACAGGCAGATGCGGGTATATGGAACCAGCGTCGACCCATGCCGGCCATCTCAATGACCATCATGTTCTGGATTGCCGTAGTCACGCTGATACTCTACTCCCTGGCGGCACTCGACCTGTTCACCGGCAACCGCAAGGTGCTGGCCCTGCGCGACGTATCCCCCCACCCTGGCAGCAACCCCCTGCGTGTTTCGATCATCGTACCTGCCCGAAACGAGCAGCGCAATATACGCGAAGCCCTGCAGTCACTGCTTGAATTAAACTATCCCGATTACGAACTGATAGTAGTGGATGACCGGTCAGAGGATGATACCGGACGGATACTGGATGAAATGGCCGCATCATCCCCACGCCTGAAGGTGATCCACATCGAGAGCCTCCCGCAGGGATGGCTGGGCAAGAACCACGCCCTGTGGCTGGGCAGCAGACGGGCAACCGGGGATCTCCTGCTGTTCACCGACGCGGACATCATCATGGAGCCGACGGTGCTGACCCGTGCCGTGGCGTTCATGGCACAACACAAGCTGGACCACCTCGCAGCCACACCTTCCATGCATATGCCGACGACCTTTCTGTCCATGTTCGGAGCATCGTTCATCATCTATTTCTCACTCTTTTCCCGGCCGTGGAAAGCCAGGGATGCCGGGAGTTCCTTCCATATCGGCATTGGCGCATTCAATATGGTGAGGAGTGAGGTCTACCGGCAGACAGGTGGGCACGAAACCATCCGGCTTCGACCTGACGACGACATCAAACTGGGTAAAATAATCAAGAAAAACGGCTTCAGGCAGGATGTCGCCTATGCGCCGGAGTTTCTCAAGGTGGAGTGGTATTCATCTGTCAGCGAGGTAATTCACGGGCTGGAGAAGAATGCCTTTTCAGGGGCGGACTATAATATCCCATTGATACTGTCAGGATGCCTCATTCACATAATGGGCAGCATCTGGCCTTTTATTGCGATCTTCTTTACCCATGGCGTCGTACGGGGCATCTATATCGCCATAGTCTGCCTGATCACCCTGATTTTTGCGGACTCGGCACGTTTTCACCACTCAAAAGGCTGGTATGCTGTGGGCTATCCGCTTACAACCGCCCTTTTCGTATTCATCCTGCTGCGCACCATGCTGTTGAATCTTGTCCAGGGCGGTATTTACTGGCGGGGCACCTTTTATTCCCTGAAGGAACTGAAGGCGAACAGGGTATGAGTGATTTACTGCTATCCCCGTTCTCTGACCTGGTGATTCCCTCGTAGCAGTGGCAAAATGGGATTATATCGAGTTGCACGACTAAAGGGGATCTGTGTTGCTCAACTCTCCCGGATTGTTGGCGAGGGCGATTGGACTTCATCGAGCGGATACAGGTTCTTGCCATGGTACAGCGACGTGTTGAGGATTCCGGAGAAGAATATTGCGCCAGGTGCCAGTGTGAGCAGAGGGAGGTTCCGGTGGCCGAGGTTGTGTTTTTGGACAGGAAATAGTAGGAAAGGCTTTTTGTTCATGCCGATGTGAACCGTTGACAGCCCGGTGCTGCCGGAGTAAGGTGAGGCGATTTTATGATATGAAATGGGGATGATTTGGATGTGGAAAATAGGATCATAAAAATGGCCGCTGAATCGGATTGAATGCCGGTTGGGCGGCTTTTTATTTCATCAATGAATCAAGGTCGAGCGGTAAGGTATGAAATAAGCCTCTGATATGAATTCAGGACATTCAACCTATGGACAAAAAACAACTCAGTGAACGCGATATCTGTACTAAATACATAACCCCAGTTCTGGAGCAATCAGGGTGGGATATTTTAACTCAGATTCGTGAAGAGTTTCCTCTTACCAAAGGGCGGGTAATCGTTAGGGGTAAGCTGCATACCCGCGCCAAGCACAAGCGGGCCGACTATATTCTTTTCTACAAGCCCAATATTCCAATTGCCGTTATCGAGGCAAAGGATAACAACCACTCAATTGGCGATGGCATGCAGCAAGGGCTTGGATATGCCGATTTGATTCAGGTGCCCTTTGCCTTCAGCTCCAACGGTGATGGATTTCTGTTTCACAATAAGATTGCCGTTGACGGTATCATCGAACGCGAGCTGGCTCCGGAGGATTTTCCATCACCTGAAGCACTGTGGGGATTGTGGTCCACACACAGAGGATTGACCGAGAAGCAGGAAAACCTTGTCACACAGGATTACTACAGCGACGGCAGCAACAAGACCCCTCGCTACTATCAGCTATTGGCCATCAACAAAACCATTGAAGCTATTGCTCAAGGTCAAAATCGTATCCTGTTGGTGATGGCTACCGGGACAGGTAAAACGTTAACAGCTTTCCAGATCATTTGGCGGCTCTGGAAGTCAAAGACCAAAAAGCGAATTCTTTATCTGGCTGACCGAAACATTCTGGTTGATCAGACTATGACCAATGACTTCAAACCCTTCGGTTCAGCGATGACAAAAATCAAGAATCGGCTGGCGAACAAGTCGTATGAGATATACCTCTCGCTCTATCAGGCAGTTACCGGTACTGAAGAAGAGCAGAACATCTATAAGCAGTTCAGTCCCAATTTTTTCGATTTGATCGTAGTGGATGAATGTCACCGTGGAAGCGCGGCTGAAGATTCGGCGTGGCGGCAGATTCTCGAATACTTTTCATCGGCCACTCAGATCGGCCTGACGGCGACTCCGAAGGAAACCAAGGAAGTATCGAATATCGACTATTTTGGGGAGCCGATATATACCTATTCACTTAGGCAGGGGATAGAAGACGGATTTCTAGCTCCATACAAAGTGGTACGCATCGACATTGACAAAGACCTGACCGGCTGGCGACCCGACAAGGGCATGCTGGATAAGTTAGGCAACGAAATTGAGGACCGCATCTACAACCAGAAGGATTTCGACAAGACACTGGTTTTAGAAAAACGAACCCAATTGGTAGCTAAAAAAATCACCGAATTTCTCAAACAGACAAACCGTTTCGATAAAACCATCGTCTTTTGCGATAACATCGACCACGCCGAGCGGATGCGCCAGGCCTTGGTTAACGAAAATGGCGATCTGGTTGCCATGAATTATAAGTACATCATGCGGATTACCGGCGACAATGAAGAAGGCAAGGCAGAGCTCGACAACTTCATTTTCCCAGAGTCCAGATATCCGGTAATTGCGGTCACCTCCAAGCTGATGACCACCGGCGTCGATGCTCAGACATGCAAGCTGATTGTGCTTGATCAACGTATTCAATCAATGACCGAGTTCAAGCAGATCATTGGCCGTGGTACCCGTATCAACGAGGACTATAACAAGTTCTATTTCACAATCATTGATTTCAAGAAGGCCACCGAGCTGTTTGCCGACCCTGATTTTGATGGTGATCCTGTACAGATTTACACCCCAAAAAATCCTGATGATTCACCAGTGCCACCAGATGAGCCAAGCAATGAAGAGTTAGGGAATGCCCCAACATACCCTCTCCCTGGAGAAGGCGATAAATGGGATGGTGTCGCTGAAGACGAGGATAATGACGATTACAAATCAGAAATCAGGCGCTATGTCGTTGCCAATGTAGAAGTAAAGGTGGTTGCAGAGCGGGTACAGTACTTTGATGCCAATGGAAAGCTGATTACCAGTTCGCTCAAGGATTATACCAGAACGGCTCTGGCAAAAGAGTTCGCCTCAATGGATGATTTTCTGCGGCGATGGAGCAGCGCTGAAAAGAAACAGGCGATCATTGACGAGCTTGCCAACGAAGGGGTTTTCTTTGAAGCCCTTGCCGACGAAATCGGTAGAAATTGTGATCCATTCGACCTGGTTTGTCATGTGGCATGGGACATGCCGCCGCTGACCCGCAAGGAACGGGCGGATCAGGTGCGAAAACGCAATTACTTCACTAAATATGGTGACCAGGCAAAACGTGTACTTGAAGCCTTACTCGATAAATATGCCGATGAAGGCGTTGTCCATATCGAAGAACCTCAGATCCTTTCAGTTTCACCCTTTTCTCAATTTGGCACTCCTATTGAGATCGTCCGTGCTTTTGGCGGGTTTGACGGCTATCAGAATGCCGTGCACGAACTGGAGCAAGAACTCTACTATGCATAATTCGGAGATAATCGCATGCCGATAGGAACATTAATCAAGACCATACAGGACATCATGCGGAAGGACGTGGGTGTCGATGGCGATGCTCAGCGGATCAGCCAGATTGTCTGGCTACTATTTCTCAAAATTTTTGATGACAAGGAGCAGGAATGGCAACTCACGATACCGGGTTATAAATCACCTCTTCAGAACCGTTTCCGCTGGACAAATTGGGCAAAAGATCCTGAAGGGATAACCGGCGAAGAGCTGATCGACTTCGTCAATAATGACCTCTTTCCATCACTCAAGAAGCTTGCTACGGCTGCTGGTGTTTCGCCACATGGCAAAGTGGTAGGATCAGTATTCGAAGATGCATACAACTACATGAAGTCAGGCACTCTGCTGCGGCAGGTAATCAATACCATCGAAGAGGATGTGGACTTCAACTCATCCAGTGACCGTCACCTGTTCAATGATATCTATGAAAAGATTCTGGCCGATCTTCAGTCCGCCGGTAACGCTGGTGAATACTATACTCCCCGTGCTGTTACGCAATTCATGGTGGATATTCTCAACCCCAAGCTGGGCGAATCAATACTTGACCCAGCCTGCGGCACTGGCGGATTCCTAACCAGTACCATCGAGCATATTAAAAAGCAGGTAAAGACCGGCGAAGATCACAAGCGGCTCCAAGAAAGCATTCACGGCGTTGAAAAGAAGCCGTTGCCGCACATGCTGGCTATGACCAACTTGATGCTACATGGCATTGATGTGCCTACTAACATTCTTCACGACAATACCCTCAGCCGTCCGCTTAAGGATTACGGCCCCAGAGACAGGGTAGACATCATCATTACCAACCCGCCATTCGGTGGTATGGAAGAAGATGGTATCGAAAACAACTTCCCCAAAAAGTATCAGACTCGTGAGACTGCCGACCTCTTCATGGCGTTAATCATGCACCTGCTCAAGCATGACACTGGTCGTGCAGCAGTGGTACTGCCTGATGGCTTCCTGTTTGGTGAGGGTGTGAAGACCAGCCTCAAGCGCGAGCTTCTGGAAGAGTTCAACCTACACACTATTGTTCGTCTACCCAAGGGCGTCTTCAGCCCTTATACCGGGATTAACACTAACATTCTCTTTATTGAAAAAGGTGGACCAACCAAGAATATCTGGTTCTTTGAGCACCCATATCCTGAAGGGTACAAATCCTATTCACGCTCCAAGCCGCTGACCATTCAGGAATTTGACCTGGAAAAGAATTGGTGGAACAAACGCAAGACAACAGAGAACGCCTGGAAGGTGTCTGTAAAAGATATTGTTGATCGAAATTACAATCTTGATAGCAAGAATCCGCATGAAGTGGAAGTAAACCACCGTGATCCGGATGAACTGATGCAGGAATATCTGGAAATTGCCCACCAACTGGAAGCAGCCCAATCTGCGCTTAAGCATGAACTGATGCAGGCGCTGGGAGGCAATTGATGGAACTGCTGGAAAAGCATTTTGATATTGCCTTTACTGCACCAGATGGCATTAAAAGACTGCGTGAGCTTGTTTTGACGCTGGCAATGCAGGGAAAGCTAGTGCCTCAAGACCAAAACGAACAGCCTGCAAGTGAGTTGCTGAAGGAGATAGAGGCGGAGAAACAGCATCTGGTAAAGAAAGGCAAGATTAAAAAGCCCAAGCCGCTGTTAGAGATTAAATTGGAGGAAGTGCCGTATAAACTTCCGCATGGGTGGGTGTGGGTACGATTGGGTGATATTGGAATAATTGGCTCGAGTAGTCGAGTCCTCCAAAATGATTGGAGAGACAGTGGCGTTCCTTTTTATCGCGCAAGGGAAATCGTAAAGCTGTCAAAGCAAGGTTTCGTCAACAATGAACTATTTATTACAGAAGAATTATTCCAATCTCTCACATCAAGTGGACTGTCGCCAGCGCCCGGTGATGTAATGATCACTGGTGTTGGTACAATTGGTGTGCCGTATGTTGTTAAAGAGGAAGACAAGTTCTATTTTAAAGACGCTAGCGTTTTGATATTCAAGAACCAATTTAAAATTTCCCCTTTGTTTTTAAGTCGTTTTTTTGAATCCCATCATTGGATTAGCAGCATTCATAAAGAAAGTATGGGGACAACTGTTCACACATTAACTATTGTCAGAGCCAATGAAGCTATTATTCCTCTCCCCCCACGTGCTGAACAACACCGTATCGTCGCAAAAATTGACCAACTTATGGCACGTTGTGACGAATTGGAAAAGCTGCGTACTGAACGAGAAAAGAAGCGGACTATCGTTCATACTTCCGCCGTGAACCGACTCCTTTCCGCGCAGGAAACCAACAAATTCATCAATGCCTGGCAATTCATTGCAAAGCACTTCGGCGAACTTTACTTGGCAAAAGAAAACGTAACAGAACTGCGGAAGACCATTCTTCAACTTGCCGTTATGGGTAAGCTGGTTCCACAGAACACCAATGATCAGCCTGTAAGCGAGCTTTTGAAAGATATCGAGGCTGATAAGAGGCGTTTGGTGAAAGAAGGGAAGATCAAGGTGCCTAAGACTCTATCGGAGATTAAGCCGGAGGAAGTTCCTTATCGATTGCCCAACGGGTGGAAGTGGGTGAGAGTAAACGAATTTGTTGATGTCGGTACAGGATCAACACCCGCAACAACTAACCGAGACTATTATAATGGAGATATTCCATGGTACACCAGTTCTGCCACCAACAAGCTCTTCGCAGATAAACCAGAAACATTCATAACAGATAAGGCTATCAAAGATACTAACTGTAAAATTTTCCCCTCAGGCACTTTGATTATTGCCATGTATGGCCAAGGCAAAACAAGAGGACAAATTAGCGAGATAGAAACTCCAGGCGCAACTAACCAGGCAATCGCTGCAATGGTTTTTTACTCTTCATCAAAAGAAATTAAAAACTATCTCAAATATTTCTTCATAAAAATTTATGAGGAAATTCGATCAATCGCTGAAGGCGCTGCGCAACCTAATCTCAATGTTGGGAAAATAAAGAATACTCTTGTCCCACTCCCTCCCCTCGCCGAACAACGCCGTATCGTAGCCAAGATCGACCAGCTCATGGCTCTGTGTGATAATCTTGACAAGCAGATCGACGCTTCGACACAAAAGCAGTCCACTTTACTGAATGCCGTAATGGCGCAGATATGAGGAATTAGCCATGCGCCTGAAATCTGTCTATATCAGTCAATATAAGAACCTTAAAGACTTTATCCTCCCTTTTGATTGCAGTGGCTTTATTGATGTTTTTGTAGGTAAAAACGGCACTGGCAAATCCAACCTGTTTGAGGCGTTGATAGAGATCTTTCGCCACCTTTACGAATATGACAAAGATAAAGTATGGCTAGATTTCGAATACGGTATATGTTTTGAGATTGATGACAAAGAAACTGAGATCATCTGGAAATCCGGCGAATTTACAATCAATGGGAAAAATCGCAAAACTATCGGCGAAACACCATTGCCCGACAATGTGCTGATCTACTACTCCGGCCACAATGACACAGTTGCAATGCTGGTGAAACAGTACGAAGAGGCTTTTCGCAAACGCATCAAGGGTGCTAATTTTGATGAAAGCCGCCGTTTTATTGGCATTGGCCCTGAATATAAACAACTACTGCTATCTATTTTGCTGATCCAAAAAGACGATAACAAGGCTCGGCAGTTTGTTTGCAACAAACTCGGGATATCCTCGATTGCACCAGAAATACAGTTGGTACTGAAGCGTCCATTATTTGCAGATGGCAGGTTAAAATTTCTAAAAGCCGAAGGGATAGAGGATTTTGATCCTCGCACTCATTTTTGGGGCGCTGATGGCATAACACAGGACTTTCTCGTCAAGCTAATAGGATGTGTTAAGGGTGAGTTCAATCACCGCAATGTGTATAATCAAGGCGATGATCTCTACAAAATCCCCATCAATATTTCACTGTTTCAGAATCTATATGCATATGAACAAATTACCGACCTTTTCCGCCAGTTTGACAACTTGAAAACGCTGGGTATGCTTGCGGAAATTTCTATTCCGTTACAACTGACTAGCGGTATCGATGCCACTATTGCCCATTTCAGTGATGGCCAATTCCAGTCGGTCTATATTTATTCCATCATCGAACTTTTCAAAGACCGCAATTGTATCACCCTCCTTGACGAGCCGGATGCTTTTCTCCACCCGGAATGGCAGTTTGCTTTCCTGAAGCAGGTATTTGAGATTACCGACACCACATCCAAGAATAATCATGTGCTGATGAGCAGCCATAGTGCTGTTACACTGACATCGTTGAAAGATTCTCACCTGAATGTTTTTGAAATTATAGATAATATCGTTAAGGTTAATTCAATAGTCAAAGATGAGGTTATCAAAATATTGTCTGGAAATAGGATCTTCTTGACAGAGAATGAAACTATAATGAGTATTTCTACTTACCTGAAAAATTCATCACAGCCAGTACTTTTTACTGAGGGTATTTCAGACGAATATATCCTAGAAACTGCTTGGAAAAAGCTGTTTCCTGGTGAGACTAAGCCATTTTGCATACATAACGCATTTGATCGGATTTTTTTACGAAATCTTTTTTCCCGTGATGAGCTTAAAACAAATTTCCCTGGCCGGACGCTATTTGCGCTTTTTGATTTTGATGAGGCATATGACGATTGGAATGGTTTAAAGAAGAATTGCGATGAAATTGCTGATCCTTTCATGGGACTAACAAAAAAACTGACTTACCAAAGCCACTTTGCAATGCTGCTACCAGTCCCATCGAATAATGCTCTAAAGAAGCAAGTCTTGAATCCCGAGGATAAGCCTTGGGGAAAGGGTTCTGATTCACACATATCGATCGAATTGCTTTTCTACGATGAAAACTTACTTGGTCGTTGGTATGGAAAACGTGGCATATCCGGAGGTGGTGAACTAATCGAGTTTTCAGGAGACAAGATCAAGTTTGCGCAAGAGTATGTTCCCTCCTTGGGCAATGCGAGCTTTGAAATTTTTCGGCCGATGTTTGAATTCATTAAATCGAAGTGTCCAGCATAATTGCAAAATGTGACAAGGGTTAACTGATGAAAATGGAACCTGTTTCAGGCATTCAGCCAGCAGTACTCAAATGGGCGCGATTATCGCTTGGCCTAGCTGTGTGTGAAGTTGCCATAAAGCTGAAACGTAAAGAAATCGAGATTGAGGAATGGGAATCAGGAACCAGTACCCCGACCTATCCTCAGCTTGAAAAGCTGGCATACGAAATTTACAAAAGGCCTCTTGCTGTATTCTTCCTACCGTCCCCGCCACAAGAAACAACTCCAGCCAAAGAATTTAGAACCCTACCGGATGCAGACCTGCAACATTTGCTACCAGATACCCATTTACATATACGACGGGCACATGCATTCCAGTTGGCTTTAACAGAGCTTTTTGAAGGCCAAAATCCAGCCGATCAACCAATCTGGAAGCACGTAAGACTTCTGACCGACTCTGCCATCATTAACCAGGCAGCAAGTATCAGACAGACACTCGGCATTTCACTCAGCGACCAAATCAAATGGAGGGATGAGGACGTTGCGTTAAAACAGTGGCGTATAGCGATAGAAAACGCAGGCATATTTGTATTTAAGGATTCATTTAAGCAAAAGGCAATTTCTGGTTTTTGCTTGTCTGATGCTTCGTTCCCGATCATCTACCTGAATAACAGCACAACAAAGACCAGGCAAGTTTTCAGCTTGATGCATGAACTGTCTCACCTCTTGTTGAGCATCAACGGAATCAGCAAGTTTGACAAATCCTATATCAATGATCTATCGCAGCGCGAGAAGGCAATTGAACAATTTTGTAATGCAATATCGGCAGAGATATTGATCCCTATTACGGACTTTAATGAACAGACAAAAAACCTTGAACATGTCGAACATCTTGATGAAAACGTATTTGCTGATTTGGCTCGTAGATACGGTGTCAGTAGGGAAGCTATCTTGCGTCGGTTCTACGACCAAGGGCGGGTAGGTCAGAAATGTTACGAAGAAAAGTCAGAACACTGGAAAGGCCAGCAGAAACAAGGTGGCCGCGGGAATTATTACGCAACACAGAATACGTATCTGAGCGAGCGGTTTGCCAAGGAAGTTGTTACCCGTTATTACCGTCGCCAATTTTCCGTGGAGCAGGCATCCGATTTTCTGGGGATCAAGCCCAAAAACTTTCCTGGTCTTGAACAGAGAATCATGCAAGGTGGTGCACCATGATTTATGTTTTCGACACCAGTTCCTTCAGCCCCCTTAAGCATTTTTACCCGGATGTCTTTGTTTCCATGTGGTCTGGACTTGACGATCTCTATCAAGCGAAGCAGTTAATTTCAACGCGTGAAGCATGGAAAGAACTGGAACGGGGCAACCCGGATCAACATGTGAATAAATGGTTAATGCCACGTAAAGACCTTTTTCTCACGCCTACAACTGCCGAGATGCAATTTGTGGCCGAAATATTCTCGGTACCTCTTTTTCATAAACTCATCGGTGTGAAACAGCAGTTAAACGGTTGGCCGGTTGCTGATCCTTTTGTAATTGCTTGTGCCAAAATATATGGGGGAACGCTGGTGACAGAAGAGCAAGCAAAGCCAAATTCGCCAAAAATTCCTAACGTGTGTAATCACTTTGGAATCCCTTGTATCAACCTGAATACATTCATGCAGCAACAAGAGTGGAGTTTCTGATGGAAGGTTAGCTATAACGAGATTTTTCTCAATTCAATCCAGTCCAATGTAGATATTATAAACGTAACACTTGCTGAGGGAATATGTCTTCATACGACGACATTCAGAGATGAGCACCAGTTCCCCTTTAGCTCAATTGATAGAGCAGGTGGCTGTTAATCAGGGCATCAAAATGACCAGCCGCTACTCCACATCGCGCCTCCCCGAAGACCAATACGAACCCGGCTCCAACGGCACGGTACTGCGCAACCTGCTTGGCATCACGAGTAGGGCCGAAATGGAGCATGTCGAGGAGGAACGGTTCGAGCGTTTGATGGATGAGGCCGCGACCCACTTTGACAACGATCATCGTTTCAGCGCCCAGGACATCCTCTGGCTTCACAAACACTGGCTTGAAGGCGTATTTCCATGGGCCGGAGCCTACCGTACCGTAAACATAGGCAAGGGTGGCTTCATGTTCGCGGCTGCCGCCCATGTGCCCGAGTTGATGCAGCAGTTCGAGAATGACCAGCTTGCGCGCCTCACTCCGTGCAGGTTCGAGCAAATCGAGGACGTTGTCGCGGCGCTGGCAGAAGTGCATGTGGAATTGATCCTGATTCATCCCTTTCGGGAAGGCAACGGCAGAATAGCCCGGCTTCTCACGGTACTGATGGCGTTGCAGGCCGGATTGCCACCGTTGGATTTCTCGGAGATACAAGAGGCTAAGCGGGATGAATATTTCGCTGCCGTACAGGCCGGGATGGATCGAGATTACAAGCCGATGGAGAGGATTTTTAACGGGGTGATCGTGCGGACGCTGGCCGACTGCCGGCGGTAAAGGTCTGTAAATCTTCCTTGACGGAACCGGCGGGTTCTTCTTTCAGAACAATCCCTTCGATAGCAAACGAAGAAACCAGCGAGCGCCGCATCAGTCGCTTGCGCTCAGCCGGGTCTTTCAGGTAGGGATTGGTTTCAAGAAGTGACTTTTTCATAGAGGTAGTATATCCAATACGATGATATTTTGCACCAAAAATGCCATTTTAGCTCAGTTGCTTGAGCACATCACTCGTAATGATGAGGTCGTCGGTTCGATTCCGACAAATGGTAGTGGAGGCCGGACTCGAACCGGTATGAATTAACACGAGGGATTTTAAGTCCCTAGTGTCAAAATAACTCATGACGACCACTAGACCCCAGTCTAGTGGCTGCAACGAACCTACGGCTTAGAAGGCCGTTGCTCAGTTGCTGCATTTTTTGCACGAACTCAGGAATTGCTTATGACCGATAACAACAAAAACAATATCGTTCTCTATCAAAGCCCGGATGGCAGCGCTTCCCTCGATGTTCATCTCGATCATGAAACTGTCTGGCTGTCCCAGAAGCAAATGGCAGAGCTGTTCCAGCGAGAGCGAAGCGTCATCACCAAGCATCTGCGTAATGTTTTTGCTGAGGGAGAGTTGGATGAAAAAAGCAATATGCAAAATATGCACTTTGCTTTTTCCGACAAGCCGGTGGTAACACTGGCTTGCCAACAATGATTGTTTTGCTGACATAAATGTGCGTAGCACCAAAGAGAGTCCTATGAGAAAGAAAATACAAGAGCAGATCGAACGGCTCAAGGCGGCAGGCGCGACCTACGTTGATGCGCGCTGGTACCCGGTTGAGGAAACCAACCAACTGGTGATGTGGAACGGCAATTTGAAGCATGCCTCATCATCCCGTGAGAGCGGGGTGGGCATCCGTGTGCTTTACAAGGGGGCATGGGGCTTTTCGGCCTCGTCTGATGTCGGCAATCTCAATCCGCTCTTTGAGAAAGCCCTGGATAATGCTCGTGTGGCGGCGGAGCGGGTGACCTTCCCCATTCGCCTGGCCGGGAAGGAATCCATCCAGGCCTCTTTCAGCAGCCCGAACCTTATTGACCCGTTTTCCGTGCCGCTGGCAGAAAAGATCGCATTCCTGAAAGAGCTGGATGAAAAATTGAACCAGCCGGGCGTTGACCAGCGAATTTGCGAGTTGATCTTCGTGCGCAAGCAAATCGTTTACCTCGATTCTGAAGGGAGCGAGATTGAGAAGAACATTATCGAAGTATTTCCCGGCATTCAGGTCATGGGGTTGGACGCGCACGGCGAGTCCCATTCGCGGAAGTTCAGCCCCCCGCTCACCGGCGCAACAAGGGGTTGGGAGACGCTTGATCCGCAACTGTTCAGCGAAAATGCCGCGCGAATTGTGCGGGAGATGAACGAAGTCCTGGTGGCGGAAACGTGCCCCAAAGACGAGCGTTCCGTGATTTTGCTCCCCGGCATTATGTACCTGCAAACCCATGAAACCATCGGCCATGCGCTCGAACTGGATCGCATCCTGGGCTACGAACTCGCCTATGCGGGCGGTTCGTTCGTCAAACTGAGTGATTTCGGTGAGCTGCGCTACGGCTCCGCCAAGTTGACCGCCCGCGCCAATGCCACCCTCCCCAACAGTCCCGGCAGTTTTGGCTATGATGATGATGGCGTTCCCGCGCAGGATAATGTGCTGATTGATAAGGGTCTGCTCGTCGGAGCGATTTCGAGCCGCCAGATGGTGGAAGAAGCCAACGCTCGCGCCGGCAAAACCATCTTCAGCGGCAGCAGCGGTGCCAACCGGGCAACTGCGTTTTATCGTGTGCCGATTGAACGCATGACCAACATCAACATCGACCCCGGTGCCGATGGTTCGCTGGATGAGATCGTCAAAAACACCGAAAAAGGCATCATTCTGGATGGCGATAAGAGTTGGTCGATTGGGTCCAACCGCGAGCAATTCCACTTTGCCACCGATATTGGCTGGCTGGTGGAAGATGGCAAAATTACGCGTGTCGTCAAAAATTCCACCTACAAGGGTGAGACCGTCAAGTTCTACAATTCGCTTTCCGCCGTGGGCGACCAATCCACCTGGGAAGTGCGCGGTGTGGATAACTGCGGCAAGGGTCAACCCAACCAGATCATGCAGTTGGGGCATGGCGTTCCGGTCTGCCGTTTTGATAATGTGACAATAGGAGAGTAGCCGTGAAGGAACTAATTCTGGAGACCTTGCGCGACCTGCGCGCCTATGCTCTTTCTAAAAACATCGATGCCACGTTCTTCTATCACGAAGAAGAGAGCTACTTGATGCGTTTTGCCAACTCGGCCATTTCGCTCAACACCAATGAACATCTCATTCGCCTGGAGATTACCGCCTATGAGGACCGCAAGCGCGCCAGCTATGAAATGATCACCGCTTTGAGCAAATTGGATGAGATGAAACAAGGGGTGGATTTTGCCGCGGAAATGGTCAAACACGCCCAGCCTTTGAATTACCAACCCACCGTACCGCTCTATCCGGAGACGTATATCGATGAAAGCGGCTTTGACGCCGCGCTGGCGGGGATCAGCAACGAAGAGCGCCTGCTGTACTTCAACCAGGCGGTGGCAGGTCTCGAAACGGACGAAATCAAACTCTCCGGGATTTTTTCCAGTGGCGTGAACACCACCGCGCAAATAAATACCCGTTCGGAGCATCTCCAATATTTCAAGAGCTCCGATGCGCAGATCAGCATTGTCCTTTCGCATATCACCCTCAAATGGGAAGTGATTGCTGAACAGTCCGCCCAGAAAAAACTTGAGCTAAACCCGTCTGCACTACGACGCGACCTGGCCTTCCTGCTGGATTGTTACCTGCACGATACGCCGCAGCAGCTTGCCATTGGCAGGTATGACATCGTTTTCGGGTCCGCCGCCATTAGCGAGCTGCTTGACATCATGAACGGCATCGGTTTTAACGGCGGCTCGATGAAACGCGGTTTTTCCTTCATTGCCGAAGATCAGGTTGGTAGACAACTCTTTTCAGACAAGTTCAACCTGACCGATGATCCCACCCGCCTGGAGACTTTCCCGTTTCAGCGCGACATGATGGGCATGCCCCGTAAGCCGTTCCCCATCTTCGAGAACGGGGTGTTCAACTCCTTTACCTGGTTCCAGGACGATGCCGATGAGTTCGGCGTTCCGCCCACGGGTCACACGGTCATGCACAAGAGTCTTGTGCTGAGCGGCGGCGACAAGGAGGCCGGTACGCTCGAAGAACTGGTAAATCTGCCGCGCGAGAACGACCTGCTTTACATCCCCTTCCTGCATTACATGAACATCGTCAACCCTTCCAAGGGGCTGATCACGGCCAGCTCGCGCTTTGGCGCGCTGCTGCTCAGGAAAGACGGCTCTGTGGTTGTGCCCTACAATGTGCGTATCACCCAAAGCCTGCCGGAGATTTTTGGCGACAGGCTGGCCTGGCTCTCTCAGGATCAGGTCGTCCACAACACATCGATGAGTTATGGCGCGCGCAACCCAACCTCGATTGTCGTACCCGCCTTTCTTCAGGTCAATGGCCTGGAGATTTCACACTCCAATTCGACCTACTAAAATATATATCTATTTGCGGAAGATTCGTAACAGACATTCCGGCAGATGAACTCGAAAGTATATATCAACCTTCAAAATGAAGAGATTGATTCGATGCCGTATTTCTGTTAAAGGAACTGTTTGTAAACAAGTTACGCCGTAACTAAATTACGGTTGAGGGGCTATGGGGCGCGACACAACAGCAAGTAAACGCATGGCGGCTAAGCGCAGCAGAGAAAAGGCCGATGGTCTGCGCCGGCTTAACGTAGCGCTCACTCCGGAGGTTTTTAACAAACTGGCCATGCTTATGAAGCAACACGACTGCGCATCGCAGGCAAGGCTTATTGAACTTTTGGTCATGGACAAATCGATAATATTGCCATCCCCTAAGGCAAGAAAAAAGCGTAACGAAGTTACGAATGATGAAATCAAAACAAAGCGCAAAGCGCCATCAAAGAAGCAACAGCCAAAAACAGAGAAGAATTCATCACCTGCAAAAGCACCAAGGGGCAAAGCCAAGGTTACAACGGCTCAGAAGGAATTATCGCCTGCCCAGATGAGTCTGTTTGAAAGTTAATCGATATGTACAGGTTCCACTATTAGGATATAGGGAGAATTAGTAACTGGAAGGGCATATCTGGGATTTTAAACGATGCACAGCAGCCTTCACACTGATAAATATTATTTCCGAGGATTGAATCGTTGACACACAAAACATTTACCATCGCCGGATGGCTTACCATGCTAAGCGCCTTTGCCTCGGTTCCTATGGCATATCTTGCGTTCAAGCTTGAAGGCCAGAATGATGCGGTCGATACCCTCATTCTCGCGACCATGCAGGCAGCGGGGACATTTTTGTTTGTTGCCATCACACTTTTTCTCAAGAAGCTCCTGAACCGTCTATACAAATTTCATGACACTGACAAGAGCATAGACCTAATGATAATGGCCAACATCGTTGCAGGGCTTTTTATCGTCGGAGGGATGTACATCTCACAGATAAAGGAAACCGCTGGCATTGCAGCATTAGTGATCATGGTGTTCCAGGGAATAGTACAAATCCAGCTTGGGTATAAGTTGCTGAGGCTGCAAGATAATCTTGGCGGCTTGCTCAAGCCTTTCTGCTACTTGAACATGGCAACTGGAGTCTGTGTAGCTTCAATTGTGCTGATTCTGGTGGGAGTGGTGGTCAGTGCTATTTCCGACCTGATGCTGGCAACAATATTTTTCAATGTATCGAAACAACTAAAAATAGTTGACCAGGAACATCCCCAATAAATAACTGCCTCACGGTTTGTTGAAGGGTAGTACATATCCAGCAAGATCCTAAAATGTCATGTAATAAATCATCAGAGGCTGTGCATCATCGACGGCGATATTATGATATGAGTATTGTTTCAACTCATGGATAACACGATAGTTTTGCCATCACCTAAGACAGAAGAAAAGCGTAACGAAGTTACGAAAGAGGAAGTCGAGGCAAAGAGCAAAGCACAAGGCACGAGGCACAAAGCATGTGCCTTACACTTCTTTCAGAGTTAATAAGATTGTTGTTTACCCATATGTAATAGCTTGGTAGAATGCGACGATAAGAGTACTAGTTTCAAGTATTGAAGGGTGGGTGTTGTGCCAGAACCAATAGTTACAAAACATATATTTCAACAGCTATTGCTTTCTCAACCTATAGACATTCCTGTTTTTCATGATGTAGCATTACGGTTGCAACATATGATGAATGACCACTCATATAGAATTGAAGAAGCAATTAAATTGGTGAATGAAGATACAGCATTAGCCGCAGAAATGCTTAGACATGCTAATACTACCTATAATTCAGGTAAGGAGCCAATTACCACCATTAAGAATGCTATTGTTAGACTTGGCTCTCAACAGGTTGTAAATCTGGCATTTACAGCAAGTATGGCAAGTAGTAAATCTGACAATTCAGTTATTAATGCATACTTGAAAAATCTTTGGTATCATAGTCATGCTGTAGCTATTTCCAGTGCATGGATGGTGGTGCAGATTAGAAGCGGTGTTAATAAACAAAATATAAATGCTGATGAAGTATACTTAGCTGGGTTATTTCATGATATTGGAAGACTGTACTTATTGAAGTCAATGGATAATTTATTTAAAGCCGGTCTATTTCAAATTGAATATCATCTAATTGCTGACATTCTGGATGAACTTAATATACAGCAAGGTATAAGAGTTATGCAGCACTGGAATATTCCAGAAATATATTCAAATACTGTAGAACGACATATTTCAAAAGAATGGAAATGTGGAACAAATGATTATTTAGTGGCAGCTGTTAGATCGTCCTGTAAAATACATCATCATATTGAGCAAGGCATTGAATATAATGAATCTAGTGAAGCACTTGACAAAGTAAAAGAAGAATTAACATTGTTAAATATTGGTGATGCAGCTTATGTGTATGATTTTGTAAAGGCAATATCTTGTTAGAGGTTGGCAATAAGCTTCACACAGTTATTTAGCTCGCTTATTCACATTCCCTACCAGTTTCAAGATACATTCCCGAAGCTCACCATTCTTAATTATCCTGAAGGACTGTAAAAATTGATCCTCTTTCAACAACCCAGGCCCCAGCTTGAAAAGTGCCGGTTCGATTCCGGCTTAGGCGCCACCTAATAGTCCGATATCGTTGAATAAGCTAAACAGGGTCATGCAACCGGCATGATCCTGTTTTAGTTTGTGGTTAGCTGCCTTATTGCCACCGGGCTCTTCTGTTAGGTCCATTATATGGCTTGGGTGAGCCTTGACCTCTGACGGGATCAACCTTCGGGTTCACCCATTGTCCGCTTGAACGCTGAAATGCTTCAATTTTGCCGGAGGTTAACAGTTCATCAAGCTGGCGTGTAGGTACATAGCCAGTTCCATCATTTGCAAATTTTACTAACAAAGACACATTTAGCTCCATATTGGGAAGATATTTTAACAGCAAAGTGTATACAAGAAAACGATCCATAATTACAATAAATAATTACTATCAATAAATAATTCTTGATAGTTGCTGATGGTGCTGGCGGATGCTTATTGATGTGCAGTTATCAGCCGAAGGTGCTTCCGGATGCTCTTGTGCCTTTGGATTATGGTATTCATATTCCAGAATGTGTGTTGTAATTACTACAGTTTAATTCGGAGAATATTTGCCTATTTAATTGGCAAAATAGTACAAAAATCTTATATTACAGCGAGCTAGAAGTTAGTATCCAGAAGATTGTCCACATAGTTATTCACAAAAATGTTGAAAAGAATAACCGTCAATACTGAAACCATGAAAAAACCGATATTTTTATCAACAACTTCATTTTGCAGGCTATCCATATCGTAAATATTTTGACGCATAATAACATATTCGTCATGGTATTGACGCTATGATGTGTGCCGGTTCGACTCCGGCTTCGGCACAACCAGGTAGTCCGGTACAATATGATGAAGTATCTAAGCCCCTTGAGCCTGGTTATGATAAAATGAGCCAGGAGGATCAATGTCATGTCAACTGAAGCGGAAGTAGCCATGCTGATGTTACGACTCCTGGTAGACAAGCCAAAAGAACTGCAGAAGGTTATGGATTACCTGCGAGATGAAGTAATGTTGCGGAAGGCAAATCTTGAGGCTGGGAAAATTGAAGTCGCAACCAGAGAAGAAATAATGAGTGAATTTGAGGATAAATACGGGTTGGTAATAAAGTTTTCCGATGATGAATCGGACAAAGAAGCCAAAGCAGGCAGGCCCGATAAAATGTCCGGCAAGGTGATCGAGTTACCTACCGGAGCAATGTATAAAGTCGGGTGAAAGAGTTATTGGACATCAACACCGTCAAATCCGTATTGCAAGCGGCTTATAAGTCATTGGCAGATTCTATCCTTTATCTCTCCGATAATCTCAATTTGTCTTTGGAAAATATATTGTGACAACTTGCGTTCGAGAAATTTATCGGGACAGATGGTGAATTTGTAGCTGTAGGGCAGGAAATTATCTCTGATGGCGATCAGCTTGGCCGGGACGCAGACCTGTAAATCCACGTCCTGCTCGTTCCGCTTTAGCTTAAACCGGATTGATGTCTCGGTATCTATTGTCAGGGGGCAAGAGTGGTGGATCGATACGTTCAGGCCGGAAAGGGAGATGTCATACAGATTCCCCTCGATAATTCCCTGCGGGGATTCGATTAATGTGTCCGGGCTTGGTTCCAGCGCCAATCTGATAAAGTTCCTGCGCTCGGCCATGATTTCTACATAGGAAAATTTAGCGAAAGATGCTGCCTGTTTCTTGACGTTCACATACAGTACTTGAGCAAACACGTCATGCTTGAAGAGGGAACTCCTGATAAAGGTGGAACGGCTCTGCTCGATGGTAAAGGCCTGTTCCGCCTTGACGTCCAGGTCAATAGAGTCTCTTTCAATGGCCGCAATGCTTGCAGGATAGGAGAGTGGCAGCCCCTTGTAATAGTTGATCAGCTTGAGCACCTTCTCGGGGTTTGCCTTCAGAATCGAGACTATTTCCGCATGGTCCTCGTCAAAGGTTTTCTGGATGCGGGTACTATATAGGTCTGCTGTATTCATGTCACCCCTGTTTATTACGGTTGATGGCTAAACGGATATATCAATTGATTGGCTTAGGCACAGGAAGCTTTCATATCCTCTTCCAGTTGTGCCAGATCCGTTTCAGTCACATGCAGAGAATTGATTTCAGGAACGGCATTCTGTGGCTGGATAAATCGGGGGAAGAAGTTCAGGCCATATTGCATGCTATTGAAATTAACCAGGCGGACAATGGCCAGAAGGGTGTCATGGGGATCAAAATGGTCTGCGTGATGGTTGGCCACGATGGAACTGTACAAGGAGGGGATGTCCCAGTGATCCATGATACGCACTCCCTGTTCAATATGCATGTCCGAGAAAACGTCCAGAAGGGTTTCGCGGTCAAACTCAAATCTGGTGTCACTTTTCAGGCCGATCTGCTCCATGGCCTTGAGGAGATAGAGTTTGCCGATGTCATGGAGCAGGCCGGCCATGTAAGCTTGATCAGCCAGATCCCTGTGGCCACTCGTTATGGCCAGTGATTGGCAGCCTATTGCACAGGCATATGAATGGAGCCAGAGTCCCTGCATTATGTCATTCACCAGGGGGATGCCGGAAACATGAAGCGCCGCCTGTGATGCGGCCATGGCCAGATTGGTGATCTGCTTGACGCCCAGACGGTTCACGGAATCCTTGATGGTCTCGGACTTGTAACGGCCCGCATAAGCCGATGAATTAGCCATCTTCAGGATCTGTATCGACAACGCCTGGTCCTTGTTGATGGTTTCGCTGACCTTCTCGATTTCAGTATCAGGATCAGCCAGTAACTGGAGCAGTTCCAAGGCGATGGGATTGAAAACCGGCAATTCGATGGGTTGTTGGCAAATATGGTAGCGGAGGTCAAGAGAAAAGCTCATTTTATCCCCTCGGAAATAACATGGTCTACGGTAATAAATCTAGATGTCTGTTTCAGGTACCCTAGGTATTCAAGAAGATCGAGATTAACAACTTTATTTCCAATGTCAAGCAATCTAAACAGACTCATCAATCAGGACAAAATGAGATAAAGTTGGCGTACATCCAGCCGATACATATATCATCTGCAGGATTATTACTCGGCTAAAGGGAATATTATATGAAATTATTATTTATGTTACTAATCGTTGGGTCGCTTTCCGGTTGCTCAAATGTCAGTCAGGATGAATTGGATGCTAAAATCAACAAATGTACCCAAGCCGGCATGGAATATACGTATATGAAGGATTTCAGGGGCAAACCGTATGATGTTACGTGTGTAAGAAAACATTGATAATGAAAAATAACGCGGGAGAATAACAAACCGGGGGCATCTTTCGATACCCCGGCCTTGACATTGCAACCATCATAAAAACAGACTCCTGTAATGATACTTCCGTTACTAGACCCCCCCCGAGAATTCTATACTCTCGGAGTAAATCCAGTTCAATTGCTCCTGGAAGCTCTTCAACTCTTCAGGGGTGTAAACCGCCGCCCCCTTGTCAATCTCCCTCTGGAGCCGTTCGGCTCTCTGCATCACGGTTTCACTGCCAACAATACAGTTCTTCGCCACGATCAGACATTCATCCTTCATCCCTTTAGTCTCAAAGTCCTTGTATTGTCCATAGTCGTTTGCCCGTCCCGGTGACTTCTCTTCGGAAAGGGCCGTTCCGGAGAAAGACGCTGACGCCGCTAATATTGCCAGTGCTACGATAAGATATCTCATGGCCGCCTCCTCTTCCTAATTCATTATCTTATGTAAATATTCTATCAATTTGGCATTATAGTGTCACGGCTTTTAGCCGACCGATGCAACACGCCCATGGAATATGAGCCGGATTTGTGGTACAGATGGATCGTTGCAATAGAAATGTATCGCTGCTGTCTCCGGACAGACCGAGTGTGAAAGTGAAACCGTGGGTAATTACAGCGTAGTCGTGCTCGACTTTGAAACAACCGGCCTCTCGCCGAATTACGGTGACCGGGCCATCGAGATCGGGGCCGTCCTGATCGAGAATAATGAGATAGTGGATCGTTTTCAGAGCCTGATGAATCCCGGGAGAAAGGTCAGCCGCTTCATCGAGGAGTATACCGGCATCACCAACCGGATGCTGAGCGATGCCCCCTCGGTCGCGGAGGTCATGGACAGATTCGCCTCGTTCATGGCGCAGCACCATCTGGTCGCCCATAATGCCGGGTTTGACAGCCGTTTTCTCGACATGGAGCTGCAGAGGATCAACCGGCAGCGCCGCCAGGAGTTTGCCTGCTCCATGCTCATTTCCCGCCGCCTCTACCCGGAATCACCGGGGCACAGCCTGGAGAAGCTCGTCCGCTACAAGAATCTCAAGACCGACGGCGTGCACCACCGGGCCCTTGCCGATGCCGAGATGACCGGACATCTCTGGATGGAAATGATCAACGACCTTAAAGCCGGGTACAAGCTTGAGAATGTATCATTCGAGTTGATGCAGCAGCTTTCCAGGGTGTCCAGGGCTGCCGCCCCCGCCTTTTTGCAGCGTGCTGCGGGTAAACAAAAACCGTGACGCCTCCGTGCCTCCATTTGCCCGGAACGTCCAGAAAATCCAATCCCACGAAAGTTCCCATATGATACCTGCAATCGAAGCGTTATTTCCCGAAGAACAGCAGATTCCCGAACAGTGCCGTATCGCGCAGCCGGTCAGGCAGGATTACTACCTGATCGACGGCGAGCTGCGCAGCTGGGACGGGGCGCTGCAGGAGGTGCTCTCTCCGGTCCGGATCCGCAGCGCCGGTGGGAGCCGGCAGCACCGGGTCGGTGAGGCGCCGCTGCTGACTGAAGCCGCCGCGCTGGAAACGCTGGCGGTGGCGGTGCGGGCCTATTCAAACGGCCGGGGCGTCTGGCCGACGATGTCGGTCGGCGAGCGGATCAAGAGCGTCCAGCGCTTTACCGCCGCCATGCTGATGAAGCGTGCGGAGATCGTGACGCTGCTCATGTGGGAGATCGGCAAATCGCTGCAGGAGGCGGAGCGGGAATTCGACCGGACGGTGACTTATATCCGCGATACGCTCGAAGCGCTGAAAGAGCTGGACCGGGCGGCGTCCCGTTTCGTCATCCAGCAGGGGATCATCGGGCAGATCCGCCGCGCGCCCCTGGGGGTTGTGCTCTGCATGGGGCCGTACAATTTTCCGCTTTACGAGACCTTTACCACCCTGATCCCGGCGCTCGTGATGGGTAATACCATCCTTCTGAAGCCCCCCCGCTTCGGGATCCTGATCTTTCAGCCGCTTTTGGAGGCGCTGCGCGACTCGTTTCCTCCCGGGGTTGTCAATACGGTCTACGGCGACGGCGAAGTCGTGGTGCCCCCGCTGATGGCCTCCGGACAGGTCGATGTGCTCGGCTTTATCGGGACGTACCGGGTCGCCGATGCGCTGCGCGCGGTGCATCCCCGGCCGCACCGGCTCCGCTGCGTGCTGGGGCTTGATGCCAAGAATCCGGCGGTCATCCTGCCGGACGCCGACCTCGACCTGGCGGTATCCGAATGCATCCAGGGGAGCCTGACCTTCAACGGCCAGCGCTGCACCGCGTTGAAGATCATGTTCGTCCATCGCTCGGTCGTCGCTGAATTTTTGCAGCGGATGTCGGCAGGGATCGGCGCCCTGAAATGCGGCATGCCGTGGGAAGAGGGAGTCACCATCACGCCGCTGCCGGAACCGGAAAAACCGGCCTATCTGGCTGGGCTGGTCAGCGACGCCGAGGCTTCAGGCGCCCGGATCGTGAATCCGGGCGGCGGCGCCGGCAGCGGGGCGTTCTTCTATCCGGCCCTCGTTTATCCGGTTACCCCGGCCATGCGGATCTACACCGAAGAGCAGTTCGGGCCGGTCATACCGGTGGTGCCGTTCGACGACATCCGGGAGCCGATCGAGTATGTGGTGGCTTCCAACTACGGTCAGCAGGCCAGCATCTTCGGCCGGAACAGCGACCTGCTTGCCCAGCTGGTCGATGCGCTGGTCAACCAGGTCTGCCGCATCAACATCAACAGCCAGTGCCAGCGCAGTCCTGACAGTTTCCCGTTCAACGGACGGAAAAACTCCGCCGACGGGACCCAGTCCGTCGCCGATGCCCTGCGGATCTTTTCTATCAGAATCGTCGTGGCGGCAAGGGAAACCGAGGCGAATCGGGAGATCATCACCTCCATCGTGCGGGAGCGCAAATCTCATTTTCTTTCGACCGATTACATGCTGTAGGGAGCATCTTTTATGGATACGTCACTTAATGATAAAACAGACAGACTCCGCGCGATCCTGGCCGGGATGGGCGGCTGCGTGATCGGCTTTTCGGGCGGGGTCGATTCGACGCTGCTGTTTGCGGTGGCGGCCGACGTGCTCGGGAAGCGGGCGCTCGCCGTTACGGCGACGTCACAGACCTACCCGGAGCGCGAATTGAACGAAGCGCGCGAACTGGCCGCACGGATCGGGGGGCGGCACCTGGAGATCGTGTCGGAGGAGCTGGATATCCCGGAGTTTCGCGACAACCCCCGCAACCGCTGCTATTACTGCAAGAAGGAACTGTTCGGCAAGCTGAGGGCGATTGCCGACCGGGAAGGGCTGGGATACGTGCTGGACGGCACCAATAGCGACGACGCCGGCGACCACCGCCCGGGACGAACCGCCGCGGCGGAACTGCGGGTGCGCAGTCCGCTGGAGGAAGCGGGATTCACCAAGCAGGACATCCGCGACCTGTCCCGCGCCATGGAACTGCCGACCTGGGACAAGCCGGCCTTCGCCTGTCTCTCCAGCCGCTTTCCCTACGGCACCGCCATTACTCCCGAGCGGGTCGGCCGGGTCGGTCTGGCCGAAGAGGCGCTGCGAAATCTCGGTTTCAGGACGCTGCGGGTGCGCTATCACGGGAGTGTGGCCCGGATCGAGCTGGGTGAACAGGAGTTTGAGCGGGCGGCCGGCGCGCTGCGGGACGACGTGGTCAGGCTGGTGAAGGGGGCCGGTTTTACCTACGTCGCACTCGATCTGCAGGGATATCGCACCGGGGCCATGAACGAGGAAGCACCCTGATTATTATTCCCTTCACGACATCATTATCCTGTTTCATGAAACCGGTGATCTCTCCTTGACTGGTCAGACCTTTTCTGGAATAATCCCGCCAGTTTTGTCAAATCTTTGTTTGGGGAGATGAAAATTATGAAGAAACTTCTGTTGTTGTCATGCCTCATGCTGTCACTGCTTGCCGTCACCGCCTTTGCCGGAGACGGTTCCTGGGACAAGGTCAAAAAAGACGGCAAGCTTGTTATCGGTCTTGATGACTCGTTCCCGCCGATGGGCTACCGCCAGGCCGACGGCAAACTGGTCGGTTTCGATATCGATGCCGCCGAAGAGGTAGGCAAGCGTCTCGGCATCAAGATCGACTGGCAGCCAACCGCCTGGGACGGCGTGATCCACTCCCTGGATGCAAAAAAATTCGACTGCATCTGGAACGGCATGACCATCACCGAGGAACGCGCCAAACAGGTTGCCTTCGGCAAGCCGTATATCATGGACGGCCAGATCGCTATCGTCAATTTCAAGGATAAGCGTTTCAAGGCCCTCAAGGACCTCAAGAATTTCAAAGCCGGCACCCAGAAGGGTTCGTCAGGGATCCAGGCCGTCAAAAAACTGGCCGTTGCCCCGACCGAGCTGAAGGAATACGAGGATTACCCCAAAGCCCTGCTTGATCTGGAAGCCGGACGTATCGACGTTGTTGTCGTTGATAATGTCACCGGCCGCGACATGATCGCCAAACGTCCCGGCAAGTTCAAAATCATCCCCGGCATGATCAGCAAGGAGCCTTTCGGCGTGGCCTTCCGCAAGGGGGATGAAGATCTGCGTGAAAAAGTGCAGCAGACCCTGGACAAGATGGTCAAGGACGGCGCCATGGCCAAGATTTCGCGCAAGTGGTTTGCAGAAGACCTGACCAATCCCAAGAAATTCTAGTCCGTGAAGGTTTCGATGACATACTACTCCCTGATAAACAGGATAAGTGCGTTAACGAAGTTTTTTTCTGCCAAAATACCGCAGAAAAAAACTTCTAACTTACTAATCAGCAGGGCCTTCGTGGCCCTGTTTTTTTTGTGGACTCTGGCCGGAAACTGCCTGGGAGCGGTCGATCACGACCAGCTCTTCCGCCAGTCCAGCGACCTGATGGCCCAGGGTGATCTGGATGGCGCATTGACGCTGCTCAAGCAGGTTCCGACTCCCGCGCCCGGCGAAGAGGCCGGCGCCTTTGTCTCCAGCCGTATGCAAGCCGCCCGCATTTACGCCTCGCAGGAGGCCACGGACAAGGCCATTGCCGCCTGTCAGGAGGTCCTCAGACTCTTTCCCGACAACAGTGAAGCCCGTAATTTCGTCGCGGCATTGAAAGACCAGCTCAGGCCGGGGTGGCACACCGTCCTGTCAGACACCCTGCGTTTCTTGCCGGCCCTGGGCAAGGGCGCACTGATGACACTGCTGCTGGTTCTCTGCACAATGCTGGTGTCACCTCTGGGGGGGCTGTTGATTGCGCTGGGGCGCATCAGCACCCTGCGGCCGGTTTCCGCACTCTGCTGGTTCATCATCTGGTTCTTTCGTGGCACACCGCTGCTGCTGCAGCTCTTTTTCATCTATTACGGCCTGCCGTCACTGGGCATCACCATGGCGCCTCTGACCGCGGCGGTCATCGGCCTCGGCCTGAACTACTCCGCCTATCTGGGCGAGATCATCCGCGGAGCGATCCAGAGCATCGATCACGGCCAGATGGAGGCGGCCAAGGCCATCGGCATGAGCTACGGCCAGGCCATGCGACGGGTAATCATTCCTCAGACCTACAAGCGATTGATGCCGCCCATCGGCAACGAGTTCATCGCCCTGATCAAGGACACGGCCCTCGTCTCGACCATCGCCATGGTCGAACTGATGCGCGCGGCCGACCAGCTCTTCAACACCTATTTCAACATCACGGCGCTGGCGCTGGCGGCTGTGATCTACCTGGTGCTGACGACCATCTTCACCTTCATCTTCGAAAAGATCGAATATCGGGCAGGGATCTATGAACATCGCTAATAACCCGCTCCTGTCGCTGGAGAACATCACCAAACGCTTTAAAGACCTGACGGCGGTGAATGGCGTCAACCTGGAAGTTGCTCCCGGCGAAAAACTGGTCATCATCGGCCCATCCGGTTCGGGCAAATCTACCCTGCTCCGTTCGATCAACCTGCTGGAGGAGATCGAGGAGGGTACCATCCGTTTTGAAGGTCACGAGGTCGGGTATGTCATGCGCCACGGCAAACGCCATCCGGACCGGCCCCAGGCGATCAGTGCACTGCGGGCCGAGATCGGCATGGTCTTCCAGCATTTCCATCTCTTTCCGCATATGACCGTACTGGGGAACGTGATGGAAGGGCCGTTGACCGTTCAGCGAAAAACGGCCGATGAAGCCCGTTCCATCGCGACCGACATGCTGATAAAGGTGGGACTTTCCGACAAGCGCGACGTGTTTCCGGCCACCCTGTCGGGTGGGCAGAAGCAACGGGTGGCAATCGCCCGCGCCCTGGCAATGCGCCCCAAGCTGATGCTGTTCGATGAACCGACCTCGGCCCTGGACCCGGAACTGGTCGGCGAAGTGTTCGATACCATCCACACCCTTGCCGACGAAGGAATGACGATGATCATCGTCACCCATCACATGGGCTTTGCGCGTGAACTGGCTGATCGGGTCATCTTCATGGAGTCGGGGAATTTCCTGGCCGAGGGGACGCCGGAGGAACTCTTCGGCAAGGCGCAGGACAACGAAAGGATCAGGGGCTTTTTGAACCGTCTCCTGTAAACCGCTCCCCAGGTACATTCCGCCATGACCAGACTTCCTATCGACGACATCCTTCCTGACCTGCTGGAATCCTTCAGTACCAATCAGAACATCATCCTTCATGCCCCGCCCGGGGCGGGCAAGACGACCCGCGTCCCGCTGGCCCTGCTCGGCGCCATTCCTCCGGAGGCGGGCCGCATCGTCATGCTGGAGCCGAGGCGGATCGCCGCGGTGTCGGCTGCACGCTGGATGGCGAGCTGTCTCGGCGAGGAGGTC
Organism: Dongiaceae bacterium; assembly: GCA_035571735.1. Lineage (GTDB taxonomy): Bacteria > Desulfobacterota > Desulfuromonadia > Geobacterales > Pseudopelobacteraceae > JACRCG01. The sequence goes on from DATNCC010000104.1 coordinate 49,458, forward strand.
GGGCAGACGGTCGGCTACTCCATCCGGTTTGACAGCTGTACTTCCAGGGCGACCCGGATTGAGGTGGTCACCGAGGGGATACTTACCCGCCGGATCCAGGGTGATCCGGGTCTGGCCGGCGTGTCGCTGGTCATTTTCGACGAATTTCACGA
>DATNCC010000105.1:0-3774 GCA_035571735.1 Dongiaceae bacterium
GTCTTCATGGGAGCAACGGTCGCAGAGCCGTAATAATCGCTGATCCAGACCGGCCGGGGCTGCTTCATGTTCCGCCAGTTCTCGCTGTTCAGGTTGCCTTGCGAGACGAACTCGTAGTAGGTATAGATCGATCCCTTGGCAATCTGCCGCCTGCCGAAGTACGGCACCACCACGTCCATTTCGCCAGCGTTGCCGAGCGCTTCGTACAACCGTACGCCATTAAGATCATCCTTCTGGATATCGACGATTTTTCGGATCGGTTCCGGATTGGCCAGCGGTTGGCCGTCGCTGCCGCTGGCGCTGGCAACGACCTGCATGAAGTGTTCGACGGTCCGGCCGATGGAAATGATCTCCTCGTACTCCGCGTCGGTGAGCGGTTCCCCCTTCAGCTCCTTCCGGGCAATCTCCTCCAGCGCCCGCAGGTGGCTCCGGTGCTCGGCGAACCGCCCGGCGATCTCCCGGCGCAGCTCTGCATCGCCAAGAGCGTTTTCAAACTCCTTTGCCAGCCTCTCGAATGCCCGGTCCAGGGTCCGGAAAAACTCGGGATTCGGTTCCACGTACCCCCGCGGCCGTCCCACATCCAGCACCTCGTACCCACCTTCGCCGGCTTCCGATGCAACCTGTTCCACCATGGCGATGGTTTCGTAGCGCAGGTTGACCCAGCTCCCCAGGGCCGTATTCAGCTGTTTTCTCCGCCAGGCGGCGGTCTTCGTGAACGAGGGAGCGTTATCCGGTTCCCTGGCCAGGCTCCCCATCAGGTCGAGCCAGTTCTGGTAGATGCTGGCATCCCAAGCGCTGCGGGGGAAATTTTTCACCTGAGCCGTCACCCGGTCGAGATGACGTTCATAATTCTCGTAGCGCCCCTCTTTCAACTCCTCCACCAGTATCTTCCGCGCTTCAGGAGAGCCAAGGGCCGCCATGATGTCCAGTCCGCGCGGAAGCGTACGGGGGGTCTCCAGTGTGCCGACGGTATCGCTCCGCTCGCTGTGGAAAATCAGCTCGTCGAATATGAAGGCGTCCATGGTGTAGACCGGCGGCAGCAGGCGGAAAACGTTGATTCCCTTGAGCCATGGGAGCTCGCTCTTGATCTCGGGGAGAGTGCTCCCGCCGATCTCCTTCAGGTTGAGCGGGCTGCGGTACCGGGATTCTCCGAGCATCCTGCCATACAGGGAAAACATTCTCTCCAGTGCCGGATAGACCTTTGGGTCGCGTGCCACCGCGAGAATTGCGGCCGCATGGGCGCGTTCTTCCTCATTCTGCATTTTGAAGGTAAACGCCTGGAACCACTTCAGGGCGCGGAAGAACCCCTGCAGGTCCTTGTCCCGCTCGTACTTGCCGCGGATAAAGAAGTCGTCGTAGACCACCTCTTTGCCGAACAGGGACTCGGCACTCCCTGCTGCCGCCTCAATGCGCCGTACCTCCTCACGAACGGATGCCGAGGCACTTTTCAGTGTATCCGGTTTCAACAGTGCCAACCCGACGCTGAACAGCGTTTCCACATCCGTCGGCGACTTCCTGCTCCGGGCAGTCGCTACGCCTGCCGAGCAGAATTCCGTCAGCGCTTTTGACAGCACGGTTCGCTCCGCATTGGCGTAGAGCGCGGAAAAAGAGGCATAGAAGGTCTCCAGCACCGCATCGCTGGTTACGAAATACGGGCGGGCATGGTCGCTGAATTCGTCATGGGTTCCACTGCCATAGGCTTCCGAATCGTACAGGGTGTAGATCTGGTCATTGCCGGTTTCCTGGAAGATAAGCTGGTTGCGGGCCAGTTTATCCCGGTCCTTGTCCGCGAAGGTAAACATCCAGAGGTTGGCCACGTCCCCCAGAGGGTCGCTGTAAGGCTCGATTGCCAGAATGGACTTTCCGCCCCCGGAGACCGTGGCGGCAAAGCCCTGACCGTCTGGAAAGAAGGCCGGAGGGGAGGAGAGACGTTTCCCGGCAAGCACCGGTTGCCGCTTCAGGGAGGGACGGGCAATTATCGCTGCCGACTGTTTCATCGGGTCATACTCCAGAAACCCGCACTGGTTGGGAGCCCAGGAGAGCACGCCGGAAGATGCGGGAATCTTGATCTTCGCCGTGTGCCACCAGTCATAATAGGTATAGGACAGCGCAGCAACGCTGTTCGGCCCGGTCCGGTAGAGGAGGAGGTTGCCGCTTGGAGACCACTCGGGCGTTTCACCCCCGGCGGTAATGGGGGGAGGCGCACCAATGGTATTCTCCCAATATTTGTCCTTGGCGAACTGGTCCTTCCGCTCGGCAGGGATGGTTATTGGCTGATCGTACTCTCCCGTATCCCGGACCCACCAGATGTCCTTGCGCCCCTTCTCCTCGGAAGCGTAGGCAATCCGGTACTGTTTGTCGAACCGGTAAGGGGAGCAGCGAGGCCAGGACTTTTTCCTCGCCGGATCGCGGGTGACCTGGGTCAGCTTCTTTGTCTTCAGGTGATAGAGATAGATTTCGGAAACTTCCTGGTGCTTTCCGGCAAAAACGATCTGTGAGCCGTCGGCACTCCAGGCGGGATCGGCAACATCATCCAGTTCGACGGCGAGTGTCGATATCGCGCCGGAAGGAAGCTCCGCCAACGCCAGGCTGCTCTTGCCACCACGCTTTACCACGCAGACGATCCGAGCGCCGTCGGGCGAGACCCGTGGAGACATCGCCTCGCCGTCAGGCAGGGCGATCTCCTGGCCTTTCACAGGATGGAACGTCACCGGAAAGACATCGACAAAGCCGGCCTTTGCCGGAGCATCGACCTTGTGCTGCTGCCCTGCTCCGTACCGGGCGAACAACTTTCCCCGGTAGAGAAAGGTCAGGACGACCGCCAGGATCAGGGCCACACCAAGAGAACTTGCCATAACAAACCGCTTCGATTTCATGTTCACCTCTAATTACTTGCTATAGCCAAATTTATCAGATCACGGATTACCGGAATCACTGCTCGTTCGAGGTGTTATGGCAGATTTCGAGAACACGGTCATTTCCCCAGACAAAAAAACCGCTGCACCGGCCAAACCGGTACAACGGCTTTCAATTATTGAATCTATTTATCCTCGCCAGTTCCATAACAACCTCATCGCATAAGAACGCTCTCACAATATACCGGCAATAGCGGACTGTCAATGGCTTAAGATGGCGGGGGACAGCGTGCATAGCCGGGTAACTCCGGCGCCGTGACATTATTCTCCGCACCGGATGCGGAGTCATTCGTCATTAGTGCGGCGGAGCTTCTTTTTGAGAGCGGTCACTTTCTTGGAAACAAGGCGTCTTTCGATCGAAGATTTCGTGGCCCTGGTGGCGATCCGTGGCCGTTTTTTCAGCGTTCGCCGGTGCAGTGCCGCGCTGAGCCGCTCCAGGGCAACCTCCCGGTTGCGGTGCTGCGACCTCGACTCGGTCGCCTGGACGACAATACCTGTCGGGAGGTGCCGTATCCTTACCCCGGAGTCGGTGGTGTTGCGATGCTGGCCGCCCGGACCCGAGGCGCGGAAAAAATCGATCGAGATGTCGGACTCTTTAATTTCGATGCTCACAAAACCTCATTTGTTCAGCCCCGCAAACCAAAAGTTCAAGGGGAGTGAATATCCGTTCAATAGCAGCATATTACCACTTTCCGGCTCATATTTTATTAGAAAATAACGATAATATCTGGTAAAAACAGTAAGTCATCAGACAGTTAAATTTCGGGAGAAGAAATGATCAAGACCAACAACCTTAAGATAAAGAGCATCACCCCGATTATCGCTCCGACCGACCTCCGCCAGGTATTTCCGTTGAACG
>DATNCC010000106.1:0-34188 GCA_035571735.1 Dongiaceae bacterium
CCGCCGGCATTTTCGGGCAGAAGTTTCTGGGGGGGTTAGGGGGAGTCAGCTTCATTTCCCAGCTCGGGGGAAGTGTTCTTGCGGTTGTTTTTGCCCTGGTCAGCAGTTATGTGGTCTATGGAGCCCTGCATAAAACCGTCGGCATCCGTCTCAGCCAGGAAGATGAATTCAGCGGGGCCGATATTTCAATTCACAATATCGGAGCCTACCCGGAAGACAGTATTCGCTGATTTAAGGAGGTGACCGTTTCCCGATCGAATCCTTTGAAAGGCGCTCGTCACAACGATTGCTAACGTACTGACATACCGTTTCTTTCGTTGACAATGGCTTGGAGAGGTGCTACTTAAGAGGCATTTTACCTGTAGACTCTATTCGCTCTCCGTGCGCCGTCTGCTGCGTAGCCGGCCAAAAGAGGTCAATTAACGTGATATTATTGAGATTATGCCGCAACACCCTCTCCCGGCTTCTGGTAGCCCTGGTCATAATTTCATCGCTGGTTGTAACCCCCGCTTTTTGTCAGGAAACGGGGGATTCTCAGGTTTTTATTGCCGGATTTAATGCCTACCAGCAGAAGGATTACGCCTCCTCAATTGAAAAGATGAACGAGGTATTAAAAAAATACCCCGACACCCCATTAAGGGATATGGCGCTGTTCTGGCTTTCCCGATCCTACTACAAAGCGGGCAACCAGCAGGAGGCTGCCCGATATCTCTCTCAATTCACCAAGGAATACCCCGATAATCCGCTCAAAAGCACCGTGGAGGACGAACTCCTCTCCCTGATGGCGCGTTACGAAAAAGGCGAAATACTGCCGACCGGATCGCTTCCGGCTAAACAGCCCGACCGTCTGGCTGCCCAGAAAGAGAAGGCCGAGAAGGAACGTATAGCCGCAGCCAAGGCAGAAGAGGCCAAACGGGCCGAAGAAGCCGCCGAATCCGCACGCATTGCAGCAGTCAAGCAGGCCGAGGAAAATGCTGCCGCAGAAAAAAAAGAACTTGCACGAGTAGCCGCGGAGAAAGCCGAGCAAGAGCGGGTTGCAGCAGCCAGGGCCGAAGAGGCCAGACAGGCTGCCATTGCAGCGGCCGCCGAATCTGCTCGTGTTGCAGCCCAGAAACAGGCTGAAGAAAAGGCTGCAGCGGAAAAGAAAGAACAGGAGCGAATAGCCAAGGAAACTGCAGAGCGCGAGAAAGCCGAGCAGCAGAGAATTGCCGCCATCAAGGCTGAAGAAGCGCGCAAAGCCGCCGAGATGGCTGAACAGCAGCGGATTGCCGCGGCCAGGGCCGAACAGGAGCGGATAGCACAGGAAGCTGCCGCACGTGAAAAAGCCGAGCAGCAGCGAATCGCCGCCATCAAGTCGGAAGAGGCCCGTAAAGCTGCCGAACAGGCAGAACAGGCGCGAATTGCCGCGGCCAGGGTTGAAGAAATGAAGCGCGCTGCCGCAGAAAAACAGGAGCAGGAGCGCGTGGCCGCCCTTAAAGCGGAACAGGAACGAACAGTACAGGAAACCGCGGCTCGCGAGAAGGCCGAACAACAGCGGACAGCTGCAGCTAAATCTGAAGAGGCGCTACGTGCTGCAGCGGCTGCTGAAACTGCACGCATAGCTGCTCAGGCAGCCGAAGCTGAGCGCCTTGCCAAGATTCAGGCCGAGCGGGAGCGCATCGCGCAAGCTGAAGCGGATCTGGCGCGCATGAATGAATTCAAGGCGAAAAACGAGCGCAAGGCAGCTGCAGAACGGGCTGAACGTGAGCGGGTCTCCCTCGAAAAAACAGAAGAGGCCAAGCAGGCGGCAGCGGCGGCCGAATCGGCGCGCATGGCTTCACTTAAGGCTTCGGAAGAAAGTAAAGCAGCGGAGCGTGTTGCCAGAGAAGCAGAAAACAGCCGCCTGACGGCACTTAAGGCTGAAGAGGCCCGTCTGGCGGAACAGAAGAGCAGCGAGGAAAAAACCAGGGCGGCAAAACAGGCATATCGCGAGAAGGCGATTGCCCAGTATAAAGCTATCATTGACAAATTCCCTGCATCCACCGCGGCAGTTACCGCCGCTGCAAAACTGCGTGAGCTTGGCGTTGCCGTGGCACTGCCTCCTCAGGCCCCCGCCGAAGCGCCTCTGCCGGAGAACGCACAGGTGTTGCGTCTCGAAGTCGCTCAATTCGCCGGATTCGAATTTAACCTGCTGGCCCGCCCCGAAGCTTTCAACATTGCCAAGCCGGTTTCAGTCCCGTTTGAAATCATCAATCGCGGCAACGGCAAGGATTCGTTCTATCTTGAGTCCGCTTTCCCGGCCGATTTCAAGGCCCGTTTCGCCTCGGCGGCCGCACCGGGTGTCGCGATCAGCCAGACTCCTGAACTTGCCCCTGGCGAAACCTTTAAAGGTGTCATCGAGCTTGTTATTCCACCCGCAAGTATCGACGGTCTGCGTATTACCCATCCGGTCAAGGCTGCTTCCCGTTTGCTGGCGGAAGCCAGTCAGTCGCGTGAAGTCCGGCTGGTAGCCTCGGCGCCGCTCCTGAGAGCCGTCCTGCGCACGGAAAAGACCAGGCCTCTGCCGGGCGAAAAAGTAGTATACAGGATCGCCATTCTGAACATCGGTTCGACCGCCGCCCAGGATGTGACCTTCCGCCTGAACTTCCCGCCCCAGTTCGAGCCGGTTGACTACGTTGCGTCCGGATTCAGGCTTGAAATGAAATCAGCTCTGGTTTTGGACGGATTGCAGATCAATTCGGGGGAGAGTCGTGAATTCAGCGTAACCTTTCAGCTCAAGGATGACTCGTTGGCCGGACAGGAACTGTTGACCCGGGCCGAGCTGATTAATAACCCTCTCAAAACAACCGCCGCCTTTGTTTCAAACATTGCCAGCGTCGAGTCTCAGCGAAGCATCCTGGTTCGTGCCGGTTCGGACCGCCTGGTGGTGATCCCGGGTCAGACAATTACAGTTCCGTTTGTGGTCACCAATACCGGTAACGTCCGGGAAAAGTTCAGGATCACTTCCATTGTCACCGGCGCCCAGGACGCAGTTATTTTCAATGACTTAAACCGTGACGGCATCCACCAGGCAAGTGAACCGGTGATCAGCGAGATCGGTCCGCTGGCCCCCCGGGAAGAAGCCAATGTCATAGTGGAGCTCAAAACACCACGGAATTCCGCGGACGGCAGCCAGGGAGGTGTCCAGCTTTCGTTTGTATCAGAAGGGGACGCCGCCCGTTCGGCATCGGGATCAACCCTGCTGACCTATTCGAGACCGGTTCTGAAGATGGTCATGACCGGTAGTGAAGGACGGCTCAAGCCTGGTGATGTCGCTTCATTTGACCTGGCAGTCACCAACAACGGTTCAAATCTTTCGCGGGTTGTCGAGTTGCAAAGCGCCTGGCCGGAGCAGCTGGAACTGGTAGCTGCCGAACCTGCCGCCAGCGCTGTTACCGGCGGAGCCCTCATCTGGCGCTTCAAGGAAATGGGTGCCGGAGAAAAACGGAACATCAAGGTTTCATTCAGGGTAAAGCCGGGCACCGGCGTTGGCACTGCTATCCGGGTCAAAAACATTCTGACCTACGAAGACCAACTGGGGAACAGGTATTGATATGACTCCATGCACTCGCAGCACAACCGTCATCGCGCTCATATTATGTATAGCTCTGCCGGCCTTGGGTCAGGAATATCTGCTCTATGCTCCCCAGCCGGTCACCCCGGGCCAGGAAACCCCTTCGCAGGAAGGCGTTCTTGTCAAGGAAATCGAGATCCGGAGGGGTGACACCCTTTATGGTCTTTCCCGCAAGTTCAGCGGCCACGGTAAGTATTATCCGCAGATTCTTCTATTCAACACGATAAAAAACCCTAACCTGATCTATGCCGGAAACAAGCTGAAGGTTCCCCTGTCGCACAAGGAGCCGCACGAATTAACAAAGTCGACAAGGGCATCTCACAAGCACAAAGCCTCCAGTGACAAAAAAGCCCAGCTCAAAGCTGAAACAGAGCCGTCAGTCACACCGTCAACCGAATCTTCACCGATTTCGGGCCAGAAGACCGAAATCCCTTTGAGTGAGATAAAGGGTGCCGGAGCCGGGAACAACGGAGCGGGCCGGCTCAAGAAAAAAGGTGCCGCTTCTGCGAAGAAAAGCGAGTCTATTGAATATCCGGTCGTGCCAGACTCATCGACACCGCTCCCTGCAGCTCAACAAAGTGTCCCTCCATCCTCTCCTGCGGTTGACTCAGCCACCAGTGGGCAAAAGCTCTTCGAAGCCGCGGTAAAGTCATATAAACGGGATGACTGCCGTACCGCTCTTGAACAATTTGACCGCTATCTTGCAGACAATTCCGGTTCGCCTCTGGCTGCCGATGCAAACCTGTACAAGGCTGATTGTTATTTGAAGTTATCTGCTCAATAAACCACCGGAATAATATGCGGAACCGTTTTATTGATGCCAACCGACGGCAGCGCTTGTTCATGTGCGCATGCGTATCATTGTTCTCACTTCACGTTACGTATCCATAAGAGGTTACACGAAATGAAGGTCTCTCCACTCGACATTCAGCAGCAGCAATTCAAGGTAAAAACATTTCGAGGGCTCGATCCGGATGATGTTGATGCCTTTCTTCAGACCGTTGCCGGTGAAATGGAGGAACTGATACGCGAAAACAGCCAGATGAAAGAGGCGCAGTCGCGGCAGAATCGTGAGTTGCTTGATATGGCGGAAAAGGAGCGGGAGCTGCGCGAGACTTTGCTTTCCGCCCAGCGCGTAATCGAAGAAATGAAGGCCAATGCCCGTAAAGAGGCCGAGTTGATAGTTTCCGAAGCCGAGATCAAGGGTGAACGCATAATTGCCGACGCCGAGCGGCAACTGGGTGAATTGAAAAGCCGGATTGAAGAGGTTCGCCGCCAGAAGATCCAGTTCGAGATGAGTTTCAAGGGATTGCTCGACAGCTTCAGCCGGCAGCTTACCAGCGATGAAGGGGTTTGATCTCCCCTTTCTCACCACCGTCAAGAACGACCTGGTTTTGAGCGTCTATGTTCAGCCGCGCGCCTCGAAGAACCAGATCTGCGGAATTCAGGGAGAGGAACTCAAAATCAGGCTCACCTCTCCGCCGGTGGACGGAGCGGCAAACAAACTCTGCAGGGAGTTTGTCGCAGACCTCTTTGATGTTGCAAAATCATCGGTTGAAATCATTTCCGGAGAGGCATCACGTCATAAACGTCTGCGAATTACCGGCAATCAACCCGGGCAGTTCAGCAGGCAGATATCTGCACTAGAAGAAGCCCTGAACACCGGGCAAACACACTGAAAGGATGTATCCATGGCACAGGCAAAAACAGGGGACAAGGTAAAAGTACACTATACCGGCACGCTGGAAGATGGTTCCGTATTTGACACATCGGAACAACCGGATGATCAATCATGCGGGGAAGGTTGCGGATGCGGCAGCCACGCCACCGGTCCGATGGAGTTTGTCATCGGCGACGGGCAACTGATACCTAAATTCGAAGCGGCAGTGATCGGCCTCGAACCGGGCCAGAGTATCACCGTCACAATTCCTGCCGACGATGCATACGGGCAGCGCGCCGAAGAAATGGTGGCCGTTATTGAACGAAGTGAAATTCCTGCTGAAATCAATCCGGAGCCGGGTCAGCAGATGGAAGTGATTCTGGAGGATGGTTCCCCCCTGCCGGTTCTGGTGACGGAAGTTACCGATACGACCATAACGCTGGACGGCAATCATCCGTTGGCCGGTCGTGACCTGACCTTCGCCATACGGCTGGTTGAGATCCTGTAGACCGCACTCACACCGCAGGCGATAAAGAGAAAGGCCGTTGACGAAGATGTCAGCGGCCTTTTTATTGCGACAGGATAGCGTAATGAATGGAATGTGAGTTACTGTTGTTTCCCGGTTGCAACGGTCGATCCGGCAGACTGAACCGCAAAATCCCTGGCACCCTTGGGAAGATTTGCAAGAGCGACGACAAAAGGAATCACCTTGCCCGGAGCAACCTCCAGGTTGGCCAGCGAATCGCCGAACTGGTTGGCCATGGCCGCCTCGATCTTGTCGAGCGGCAGACTCTCGAGCTGCTCCTTCGTCAGCGGATTTCCGCCATAAGCGCTCTTGGTTGCGATACTTTGTCCAGCGCCATCAAATACCGTAACTTTTACCTGCAGCGCTGCCCTCGCTTTTGGGTACTCATTAAGCGCCTCTCCGGAAATAACCAGCAACTCTCCCGCCTTATCATTCTTGATAAAGGCCGCTTTCACGGCTCGAACACCAATCTTGCCTGTTTCCGGAGCAGCGGTCTCCTTGGGAGTGGAAAGCGAAGAATAACCGAGATAGCCGAGAACCGAGACAACCAGCACGGCAATGACAGCGATCAAGGCGCCGAAAATCGGACTCTGTTTGCGCCGGGAAGCTATCGAGAGCGGCGGCAGTTCCTGCTGGTCATCGGCAGAACCTTCCCTTGGAATCGTCCATTCATGGGACTGAGATTTTTCAAGAGCTTCAGCCGGAGGAGTCGGGATCTCCCCGGATGGCTTCAAATCATCCGGATTTTCCTGTTGAACCGCCACCGCTGCCGGCTCGGCGCCAAAGCCGGTTTCATCCGGTTGGACCGGGCCATCTACGGGAACGGCAACGCCAGAATCCTGGGCACTCATTCCTTCTGTTTCGGCAAAGCCGCCACCTTCAAAATCGAAGGAGATGGTGCTGCTTGCTGCCTCGGGAGCTGTCTGCTGCTCAACAGGTCCGAACATATCATCGGAAAACTCGAACCCCTGCGGGGCCTCTTCCTGAGATGAAGCGGGAGCGTGTTCGGTCGTGGTTTCAGTAAAGCCGCCTGCCGACAGATCAGACAACAGGGTCGAGTCAGGCTCAGAAGCGCTTTCCCCGAAATCAAAGCCGGAGAAATCGACTTCCCCCCCCTTGGCGGCAGGCTCATCTGCTGCTGCCGTGGCATCCCCGGTACCGTAACTGTCGAGTCCATCCGGTCCAAACGATATGGCCGAGGCATCAAAAAACGATGTATCGAGCGAACTGAAATCATCCGCTTCGCTGCGTGAGGAAGTATCATCGATAGTAGAGGCAAAAGGATCCGTCAAAACGGATTCCGGGCTTTCCGGAGCCGCATCCGGCGCTGCAACCTGCCCGACCGGGGAGGTAAAGCCGGTCATCAAGTCCCCTTCAGGTTCAAATGACTCCACTTCAGGTTGTTCCTTCAGCACCATGAAAACATGCTTACACTTGGTACAGCGAACTTTTACGCCCTTATCCGTGACCCTGGAATCGTCAAGTCGAAATCGGGTCTGGCACTGTTGGCATTGGATTATCATCTGCGACTCCTCGATGATGATAGATTGTGGAGGCAATCTACGGAACTATCTGAAACAACGCTAGTCCTATATCAGAAAGGATGTGGGGTGTCAAATCATTACTCCGAGATATTTCGACTATTTAGTCTGATTTTGCGCGCAGATTCCGACAATCGGACATGACATGCAGCGTCCTGGATCCTTGCCGTCGCACCCTTCGCTGATACCGAGATGAGCCAGAGCAAAATCATATTTGACGGGGTCGTCCGGGTCGAAACCGCGCAGGGCAACAGTAATTTCCTGAGCCATGCGCCAGTCGGCGGCCTTTCTGCGGGTCAGACCGAGATAGCGGCTGATGCGGCTGATGTGCGTATCAACAGGAATTATCAGTTGTGCCGGAGATATACCGCCCCACAAGCCAAGATCGATGCCGTCCGCAGGACGAACCAGCCAGCGCAACATCATGCAGAGCCGTTTGCAGGCACTTCCGGAGGAGGGTGCGGGGAACAGAAACTGGAAGTAGGAGTTGTCCGGAATGTCGTGAGTTCCGAAGACGTCTGAATAATCGAGGGCCAGTACCGCGGCTGAATAGCTGTTCAGGGAGCCGCTCACGTCGTCGTCGCCAGCGTTGTGCCCCTGCAGGAAAAACGCCTGGACAGTGCCGGTCCTCTCCACCATCCGGCGCATTCCCCACAGTAACGCGCAGAGATCGCGGCCGTCATTGAAACGGTGCTTGAAGCCGGAGAAGGTGCGCAGACCGGACCGAGGATCGAAATGCTCGACGTATTTCCTCGGCGACGGTCCCAACTCGGAAAAGATCGCTTCCAGTGTACGGAGGATGATTTTGACGTTACCATAGGCAAACGATGATGCAATTACCGCGGCAATCTCGCGATCGGCCGGATCAGGGTAGCGATGACAGAATGACAGCGGATCATTTCCCAGATGCTGAGGGGACCTGGTGGCATAGAGCGCATCCAGCGTAGCGTGTATGTCAGACATCGGCCTCTCGCAGAAACCGGGCGGCAACCTCCGGCGAGGTCGGATTGATGTAAAAACCGGTACCCCACTCAAAACCGGCCACCTGCGTCAGACGCGGCACCAACTCGATGTGCCAGTGATAATCGTACTCCAGAGAATTCCAATGTTCGGGTTTGCCGGGGCGGCGATGCATGGGGGGAGCGGTATGGAGAATAAAATTGTAGGGGGGATCGCGCAGCACCGTCTTGACGCGCAGCAGCATGTCCTTCATGGCAACAGCCAGTTCGGCCAGTTGGACATCGCTCATTATGGCGAAGTCATGGCTGTGGCGTTTAGGATAGAGACGCAGTTCAAACGGTGAACTGGATGCATATGGGGTCAGGGTAACGAAGTTGGAAAACTCCCTTACCACACGCACCCCTTCCCGCAGCTCGAACTCTATAAGGTCGCAGAAAACACAACGCTCCTTGTCACCGAAATAATTGCGGGCGACTTTCAGCTGGGTGCTTGCCACCGGCGGCAGCAACGGCACGGCAATCAGCTGGCTGTGGGAATGATGGAGGGACGCCCCTGCCCGGGTGCCGTGGTTTTTGAACAGCACCATATAGCGAAAGCGAAAATCCTTGCGCAGGTCGAGATAGCGATGACGGTACGCAATAAGAACATCGTTCACTTCATTGACCGTCAGATCGGCCAGTGCCCGGTTGTGGTCAGGAGATTCGATGATCACCTCGTGTGCACCGATCCCGTTCATGACATCATACATGCCATAACCGCGGTTATTGAGATCACCCTCCACCCTCAAGGCGGGATACTTGTTGGGAATTACCCGCACCCGCCAGTTGGCGGCGTTGGGAAGACCGCCCGGTCGAATGGCAAAAATCTCCGGCGGGGTTTTATCCTCATTACCGTAGCAGAACGGGCAGGCGGCCGTTCCGTTCTGTTCCGGCTCCACCTGAAAATCGCTCGGACGACGGCCACGCTCGGTGGCAATAATTACCCAGTGCAGCTTTATCGGATCCCAGCGCAGCTCGGACATTCTCTCTCCAGTCATTAATGGGGGATCAGGGACCGGGGATCAGTAAAGGCCTTTACCGATCCCCGGTTCCCGGTCCCTGGTTCCTGTTTATATCAGCCAGTTATCCAATTCAATATCCGCGCCCGCATAATACAGCATCAGCGGCGCGTCACTCGGCCAGCGGCCGATCTCTTCATTGTCACGCACCAGCGATACCGACGCAAAAAGCTTGCACCTGGGAGCCAGATGCAGCGTCTCCAGCGGAATGCAAACCTCGCAGATACGCAAAACCTTCCAGTTGCAGAAGGCTCGGGTCGGTCTCCAGACACCATTCTCCTTGACCTGCAGGAGCCCTTCGTCCGAGCGGATCTGCAGCGGCATTCGGTATTCGCGGTCGTGGATCAGGTGCAGATAGAGCACGTCTGCCTCTACCAGCATACGATTCAGATCCTGGATACCGTCGATCCTGAAGAAGAGTGACTTCTCGCTAAAACCATAGTAGAAGCTCTGCAGCATCCGGTCGGATGAGTGCATGGCGGAACCCTGACGGGTCAGGTCGTACAGCCCGGCGGCCAGCCATTCGAAGTAATCGCTGATTCTGCCGTCGATCTCCGGATCGATAAATGCGGCCGGCTCACGGATCAACCCGGCAGGACTCTTCTTCTTGATCGGCTCCAGCAGTTCGCGGGGGGGATCCTGTCCCAAAAGCCGGTAGATATTCATCAGGTGCAGGCGAAAGAGCCGGTCGAAACGGTCGCTGTGCGGTGAAAAATGGTCGTCCCCGTACCACCAGAACCAGTCGCTTCCTTCGGCGGCATACAAAGAACGGCAGATCATCTCGGCCGCAGGGTCCTCGGAAGGCTCTCCGCCAAGAAGGGCGGCGGCAACCAGCGGATTCGAGGAGACCGCGGCTTCACGGGCATGCGCGATCAGATCCCAGGCAAGGTTTTCTTCGGGATGTCCGATCCAGATCCCGTAGTTGCCGTTGATCCACGATCCGGGAAAAATCGTATGCAATCGTCCGTCGAAGCGGGTCTCTTTCAACACCTCGCTGCAGGTGGCCAAGCGAAGCGACGCTGACCCGGCAATCCCTTTGTACATCCCCTGCAGAAAATCATAGGCGTTATTGGGGTAGTACTCCCAGGCATTCTCACCATCGAGAATAATCGGGACTACCCGGCCATCTCCTCCCAGTCGGGACTTGATTGCGATCAGGCGCCCGCACAGGTCTGCCACTGCGCGCCCCGCCTCCCACTGCGAGTAGGTAAAACCGATCAGGTCGGAGATCTGGTGATCACGGAAGAACGCGCCGATCTCACCGGTACCGCAACTGAAGCGCCAGGGTCTGTACAGCCGCTCCTTACCGGCGCCAAGGCCGCCGTCCATGCTTTTTTCCAGAATCTCCTCATCGGTGGCAATCCAGCGGATGCCGCTCTCGGTAATGATCGTCAGCGTCTCATTGCTGACGGAACCCTCTGATGGCCACATTCCGGCCGGATTGAAACCGAATATTTCGCGGAAATAGCTGATCCCGCGGTGGATCTGGGCGCGGGCGTCCTCGGGATAACGAAAGGTGGCCGCGGGGAGCGCAATGCGCGGAATTGCGGTCCGGGCGGAGCGGGTATCGCACAGCAGCGGCAGAATCGGGTGATAGTAGGGGGTCACCGACAGTTCAATCCGCCCCTCGATGTGGAGGCGGCGATACAGGGGTATTATCGCCTGTATTACTTCCAGTTGGGTGGCGAAGAGCAGTTCCTTGTCGGCCGCGGTAAAATTTTCACCCTTGGCAACCAGATCGGCAAAGACCGGATACCGGCGGCGGGCAGCTTCACCGGTCCAGGCCAGGAAGAACCAGACCTGCAGATCCAGCAGATCCTGTTCGCTGAAATGCCCGACCCGCTCGGCTGCACTGCCCGGCTTCCCTTCACCGGCCATATAAAGAAGCTCCAGATAGCGCCGGGAAGGTTCGATCATATTTTGCCGGTTGGCCGAGAAAAAGTTCTCGATCAGGAAAACGCGGTCATCCCGGCTCAGTTCGGACGGAGAAGCCTTCCCCTTTTCAAGAAACGGATCAACCGCAGTCCCGGAGGCGTACTCCAGCAGCTGTTCGATCAGCGACGGCACCAGATTGAAGACCGCCTTGGCACCTGGCGTATCCTCGACGATAGCGGGCATATCGAAATAATCCTTGATGCCGTGCAGATAGGTCCAGGGAAGGGCGTATTCATTTTTGAGCGGGTCTTTGTAGTATGGCTGGTGCATGTGCCATACGATGACCACATCAAGGGGGTGGGGCATAATCCGTTACACCATCTCCTTCTTCCAGGCCACAATCTTCTTCTCGTACTCACCGAGCAGTCTCTGGGCCGACTTCTGATCCCTTGCATCGGCCACGATATGGATCACCGGCAGATACTGATCAGGCAACACCAGCACCCACTCCGCTCCGAAATGGACCTTGATGCCGTCGATGAACGTGGCTTCCTTTTCCAGACTGTCCTCGCTCATCTTGCGCATGATGCCCCCCTTCATTTCCCAGGGGCAGGGGAGGCTGGTTTGAAGAAAGGCTGTGTGCGGAACATCAGAGAGCGCTTGCGAAAACGTAACTCCGCTGGCAGCACTCAGTTCCATCATCCTCGCTATGGCAAACATGCCGTCAAAGGACGACTGAAACCGGGGGAATGCAAAGCGGCCGTCCGAGGTAGCTGTCAGGACTATTTCCGAGGATGAGGCGACCTCCTGCATGGCCCGATCCGAGCTCTTGGTGCGGACCACCTGGCATCCCTTCTGCCCCGCCATCTGCTCGATCGTGGAGGGGGCCTGCACCGGAACGGCAATCGCACCCTTCTGTCCTGATTTCATCAGCAGCGCTACGGCCAGGGAGAGCAGTTCCATGCCGGTGCAGATCCTTCCGGTTTCATCAACCAGTGTGATCGATTCTGCGGAAGGATCAAGCCAGAACCCGGCCTGCGCTCCGAGCGACGAAACAATTGCCGAAAGCTGGCCCAAGGCCTGCTCTTTTTCCTTCATCTGCACTCCGCGCCCTTCGTCTACATATGCATTGAGAGCGATAACCGAGAAACCGAGCCCATTCAAAAGTTGCGGCAGCATCTGGCTGGCCGGGGAAAAGCTGAAGTCCACAACCACTGTGAAAGCAGATCTTTTGAGGAGTTCGCGATCAAGCGCCCGCAGAAAGCCTTCGCGATAAAAATCCCCGACATTGTTGATGTCGCTGATAACTCCCGGCTCGGTATGGTGCGCCCTCCGGAAATTTTCCTTGAAAAAGGTGCGCTCCACGTTCTTCCCCATATTGCTGGAGAAGTCGAGGCCGTCGCCATCCAGAAAAACAATCTCAAGCAACGCGGGATCATCCTGTGCCTGACGGAAATGAACCCCGCCAACCTCGCCGAATGTCTTCAATTTATATCGAACCAGCGGCAGCGATGTCATCTTCATGTCGCGCACATTGATGCCGGCCGAGAGCAGCCCCCCCATGAAACAGCGCTTGAGCATGCGGGAGGATGGATTGGAATCACGGCCACCCAGCACGAAGCTCCCTTTGGGGAGCGAGGTGCCGTATGCGCACCCCAGCTTGGCACAAAATTCCGGCGTAAGCTCGACATTGGAAAGCCCCTTGATGATTGCTCCCTCAAAAAGCGACTTTTTCCATTTCTCGCCCCAGATCATATTGGAAGTGACCGTTGCACCGGCCTCGATGGTCTTCCTGGGCCAGATCTTGACGTCGGCCTTGATGACGGCATCATCACCAACCGACGTATCATCGGCAACGATGACCCCCTCTTCGAGAGTCGCCCCCTGGCCGATACGGACGTTGGAGCAGATGACACTGTCGCTGATCCGGGCTCCTTTCTTGACATACGAGTTGTCCCAGATAATGCAGCGGTTGAGCCTGACGCCAGCCTCAACCGTACAGTTCCGGCCGATCACCGAATCCTTGATGTGCACATCGCCCAGGATCTGGCTGTTGTCGCCGATCACTACCGTTCCTTCCAGGCCGGCGGCATGCTCCAGCTTTACGTCGGCGCCGATCCGCAGATCCTTGCCGACAAAGTCCTGCTTCGGTTCATCGATCTTCAGGTGGACCCTGCCCTTGAAAATATCGTGATACGCTTCACGATAGGAATCGGTGTTGCCGATATCGCGCCAATAGCCGCGTGCGGTCACTCCGAACAGGGCATCCTTCTTTTTCAGCATGAGCGGAAACAGATCCTGCGAGAAATCGAAATTTTCCCCCTCAGGGATGTATTTCAGGATCTCCGGCTCCAGCACATAGATGCCGGTGTTGATTGTGTCGGAGATCACCTCACCCCAGCCCGGTTTTTCAAGAAACTGGGTAATGCGCTTTTCCTTGTCAGTGATCACGACGCCGAACTGGAGCGGGTCCTTGACGGATGTCAGCGTAATAGTGGCCTTCGCCTTGCGTTCGTCATGAAAATCGATGACTTTTTTGAGATTGAAGTCGGTCAGGAGATCGCCGCTGATCACCAGAAAACGTTCATCCAGATACTTCTCGGCCGCCTTGACCGCACCGGCCGTTCCCATATCGGCAATCGGAGTCACATAAGTGATCTTGACTCCGAAATCGGAGCCGTCGCGGAAGAAGTTTTTGATATAGAAAGGCTGGTGATAGAGCAGCATGACGAGTTCGGTGATATCGTACTTCTTCAGCAACTCTACTATGTGAAGCATGATCGGTCGGTTGAAAAGCGGTATCATCGGTTTGGGCATGCTGCCGGTAAGCGGCTGGATGCGGGTGCCGAAACCACCCGCCATGATAACTGCTTTCATGTGAACACTCCTTCAGACAAAAAATATGGATCGCATGTGTTACAAGGGCGGGCTATTTTTCTCCAGCCTTGCCCTTCTGCGCCTTCTTGGCCAGTACCCGGGCAATTTCATGCTTCAGCTCGGTCAGGTCACCCGACTTGACCACATAGCCATCCGCCAGCCAGGCAGAAAAATCGTCCTTATAACAGGAAAATGCCGAGCAGAGGACCACCGGCATATTATGACGTTCCTTGACCAGTTTCTGCAGCAGCTCGATACCGCTTTCGTTCTTCAGCTTGATATCCAGGACCGCCAGGTCAAACGTGCTCCCCTGCAGTTTTTCGACCGCCTCGGCGCTGCTGGCGGCAGTCACTACTTCGTACCCTTCGTCCTTCAATTCTTCGGTGTACAGCAACCTGATATTGGCCTCATCGTCTACTACCAGCAATCTGATCACGGTTGTTCCTCCTTGAGGGTGGGAAGTGTGATGTTATAGCGGATTCCGTCATTTAAGTCTGACTGGGCATCAAACGGGATCCCCTGTTTTTGAAGCATGGTCTTGCAAAGCGCCAGACCCAGTCCGGCACCCAGGTCGCTGGTTTCCGAAAACGGCACCAGCAACCGGTCGAGCTCTTCCTGGGAGATGAGACGACTGCGGTCTTCAATCCGGAGGATGACGCAATTTTCATCACTCCGGGAATGGATCGCAATCGTTCGGTCAGTGCCGTTCCCGTTGATATCATTCTGCAGCACGGTCCGGAGACAATAGGAGAGTTGTTTGAAGTCGATATAGACCGGCGGCAGGGCATGGCCCGGCATGTAACGGATAGCATAACCGAGCGACGTCAACATATCGGCGGAGTCACGCAGCGCGGTTTCAACCAGCTGATTCACATCCCAGAAGTCCCGGGTGGGATAGAGTGAATCGGAATAATTGAGAATTTCATCCAGGACCCCTTCAAGATGACGAGTTTCTGCGACGATCGATTCCATGAAGGTACGCTTGGGATCGGATGCAGGGCTGCTTTTGAGCATCGAACGGGCAAACCCGCCGATAATCATCAACGGATTTCGCACTGAATGGGCGATGCTGGAGGTGATCCGCCCGACCAGAGCCATATTTTCCATTCTGACAATCAGTTCCTGTTGCTCTTTCAGCTTTTTTCCTGCTTCGGTAACCCGGTTGAGTTCAACCTGCAGCTTGTCGTACAGTGAGGCACGTTCAATCGCAAATGCAACCGGAAAACCGAAGGTTTCCAGCGAATGCATGTCTTCTTCGGTGATGGCGCGGTGCGTAATGCAGTTATCCGCTACGATCATGCCGACCTGTCGATTGCGTGAAATCAACGGCATCAGCAAAAAGGTATCGACCCCCAGAAGGTTGGCAAGCTCAGGCGGGACATCCGGATGCTGAAACGCGTTCTCGACCATGATCGGGCGTTTTCCATCCAGCGCTTTGATGACAATATGGTCTTTGTTGGAGAGCGGAACCGTCAACAGTTCCAGGACATCGTGAAATTTTGCACGTTCGGAGGAGAGTTTATTCAGCCGGAAGTTCTGAGCCAGTGTCTGAAGATCCATGTCGCTCTGGAGGATCTCGTTCCAGACCCGGCTGGCCTCCTCCATATTTCTGGGTCCGAGACCCAGATACCCCTTCAACACTCCCTCGTCGCGATCGCATAACAGCAGGAAGGCGCGGTTCATACCGAAACCCTTGCCGGCGGTAATGGCGGTCAGTGCCACGGAAAGCACCTCATCCAGGTCAACCGAGCTTTGCAGGACATACCCCAGTTCGTGGAGGAAGCGGATTTCAAGGGTCTTGTTATCGAGAAAACTTACCAGAGACTGGATCTGGGTTTTCTGGCGACGGTATTCGACAAGAAAGCCGGCGAGTACCGGGGCCAACGGGTTGCCCTCATCATATAAGCGCTGCAGTTCGTTCAGAAATCTTGGACACTCACAGCATTTTTCCAGATTCCTCTGCCGTTTTGAAACAAGCAGGTCCTCTTCATTCTCGTCTACATTAGGGCAATCACCCTGCTCAATCACGTCCCTGTTCCAGCAACACTCCTGATCCACGCAGAACCTCGTCAGATGAAGTAGGATCACATTATATCAGTCAAAAACGGGTATACAACCTTTCGACTCCTCCCTTCGACTCAGCTCAGGGTGCGTGGGAGGTCGCTGACTGAACCGAAAACCTACCTAGTTTCCATCCGGAAACTCCGGATGAGAAACTGCCGGTTTCCGATTCGGAAAGGTGGGATTTTTTGCCCTGACAAGGAAATCAAGAGATTGCGCGGAGGCGTACATCGGTATGCCGCACAAGCAATCACGAAGATTGACGCCAAAGCACCCCTTCCGGACGGAAACTACTTTACGTTCCAGGTTGTGCCCTGTGCCGAATCAAGAAGATGAATCCCCTTTGCCAGCAGCAGATCGCGGATTTCGTCGCCCCGCTTGAAGTTTTTATCCCTGCGGGCTTCGGCCCGCTCGGCAATCAACCTCTCAATCTCGTCCGGTGTTATCTCGATCCGGCCTGCTTTGGCAGCCTTGATCCTCTCCAGCCAGACAGCCGGAGGAGTCGTGAACAGACCCAGTACACCTCCGGCCTCGGCAAACAGCTCACGAACTTTGGCCAGCAGTATCCGTGCAGAGGCATCAGGTTCCATGGTTTCGGCCAGGAAACGGTTGGCGGCCCGTACCGTTTCAAACAGGACGCCGAGGGCTTGCGCTGCGTTGAAATCATCATCCATCGCCTCAATAAAACGGGGCATGAAATGATCAACTTTTTCCTGCAACTCCAGCCCGACCTGGGACAGATTCCCCGTCACGGCTATCTCAGCCGGCTGAGATTTCCCGCCCGGAAGCTCGTCCAGTGCCGCCAGGCAACTGTAGATCCGTTCCAGCCCGACCTGGGCCTCATCCAGATTCTGATCGGAAAAATCGAGCGGTGAACGGTAATGAGCCGAAAGGATGAAAAAGCGCAGCGTTTCCGGATCATACTTCTTCAGCACCTCACGGATAGTGAAAAAGTTACCCAGCGACTTGCTCATCTTTTCGGCGTTGATATTGACAAAACCGTTGTGCAGCCAGTAGCGTACAAACCGGCAATCGTTGGCCCCTTCCGACTGGGCAATTTCATTTTCATGATGCGGAAACACCAGGTCTTTCCCGCCGCCATGGATGTCAAAGGTTTTACCCAGAAACTCCATGCTCATGGCCGAGCACTCGATATGCCACCCGGGGCGCCCATTGCCCCAGGGTGATTGCCACCACGGTTCCCCCGGCTTTGACCCTTTCCAGAGAACAAAATCCATCGGATGGCGTTTTTTGTCCCCCACCTCCACCCTGGCCCCCGCCTGCATCTCCTCCAGGTTGCGCCCGGAGAGCTTGAGGTAGTCGGGAAAGGTCTCCACGGCGTAATACACGTCATCCTCGGAGACATACGCGTGCCCCTTGGCAATCAGCGCTTCAATGATCCTGATAATCCCGTCGATATGGTCGGTAGCCTTTGGCTCCACCGTCGGTTTGGCCAGTCCCAGCCGCTCCATATCCTCATCGAATGCCT
Source organism: Dongiaceae bacterium (assembly GCA_035571735.1). Taxonomy (GTDB): domain Bacteria; phylum Desulfobacterota; class Desulfuromonadia; order Geobacterales; family Pseudopelobacteraceae; genus JACRCG01. The sequence goes on from DATNCC010000106.1 coordinate 17,639, forward strand.
CTATATACCGGTCGGCGATCGTGCGGTAATCGGTACCTTCCTGGTTGGCCCGGTTGATGATCTTGTCATCGATATCGGTATAGTTGCGGACGTAGGTTACATCGTAGCCGCTGTATTTCAGATAGCGGAAGATGATGTCGAACACGACCCCGGCGCGGGCATGCCCGATGTGGCAATAATCATAGACCGTCACCCCGCAGACATACATCCCTGCCTTACCCGGGATCAACGGGATAAATAGCTCTTTTTCACCTGTGAGGGTGTTGTAGACGCGCAGTGCCATTCTTGTTAACTCCGCTTGTAAAATGTGAAGCATTATGCCTGTTTGTGGCGGGGATGGCAAGGAGGGAAATGGGGATTGTCACGGTTCCGGAGCAGTTCTGCGTTGATGCATTCAGGTTGCGCTCCGGGCATACCGGCGCGGAAACAACAGGCCGGTGTTGAACCGGGGCGCCGCTCGATCACGTTACTGTTCCGGCCGGCGCAGCCGCAGCATCCTCTCCAGGGCTTCCCTCATTTCAGCCATGATGGCACTGTCTTCGGGTGACAGCCTGGACAGATATTCCCTGATGAATACGAAAATAACCGCGCAGAAGAAGGCGGTCATCGCCGAGAAAATCACGATCAATGCCCGGGACGGCTTGCTCTTGCGCAGCGGCGCAACCGCTTCGTCCAGCACCTGTATTGCAGATGAATCCCGGGCTTCGTTGATCTTCGCCAGTTCGAACTGCTTGGTAAGTTGCTCAAACAGCGCTTCCTGGATCTTCAGTTCACGCAGTCGGCGGATATATTCCACTCCGATTGAGGGGGCATTGCCGACCGAAGGGATTACCCCACCCGGCTCACCGGTGCCGCTCATGCTGTTCAGCTGTTTTCGCAGCCGGGAGAGCCCCGCCAGAAGAGCACTTACCTCGGAATTTTCATCGGTCATGGAATTACGCAGTGCTGCCAGCTGCACCTCCTTGGAGACGATCTCCGCGCGCAACCGGGCTATTGCCTCAACGGCGACCTTGACCTGATCGTCGGCCTTGATGGTCTTGTTCTTCTCCTGGAAACTCTTCATCTCCTCTTCGGCGCTCTTCAAATCCTGCTTGGCAAGAACCAGCCGCTTTTCCAGGAAGCTCCGTTCGGTACCGGCCTTGGTCAGGTTCAGCTGCAGACTTTTTTTCTGAAGTTCGTCAACAAAAGTATTGGCCAGCAGGGCCGCCTTGGCGGAATCCTTGTAGTCGGCGCTGATGGTGATGATGCCATCCTTGCCTACCTGAAACCTGACGAGTTTTTGCAGCTTTTTACGGGTATCGTCGGCATTTTTTGATTCCAGTTCGACATGAAGGTTCATCCGGCTTATAACGGCATCCGATACCGAACGACTTTTAAGGATCCCAAGGTACAGATCCGCAGAACCGCCTCCCAGACCGCCAGCCAAACCGGCAAGCCCACCACCACCGATCGAGGCCAGCAGCGCGGCCGCCCCGCCGCCGGAATCCTTCTGCGGCGGCAGAAGGGTCGCCCTGGCGGTGTAGACGTTATTCAGGGCCAGCGACACAACCAACGAGAGCAGTACGGCAACTCCGGTGGCCCTGGCGATCAGCGGCAGGTTTCGGACAAGCATCCGCAGCAGTTCCAGCAGGTTGATCTCACCCCCGCTTTCTGTATTCGGTTGAATATTCTGAGGACTATTCACACTCACCCCTATTTCATGATGGTCCATAAAGTTCCGGCTGTCAGCGCCACATTTGCCAAAATCTGCGTTACATCCTTGATCTCGCGCATCCAGGCGATCTTCTCGAGTTTTTGCGGAACTACCAGGGTATCCCCGGCTACGAAAGGTGCCGAGAGGAAGCTTCCGAAACTCACCCCCTCATCGCCCCAATAAAAACCAAACGAAAACTGTTGACGGCTCATTACCGTGCCGTCAGCACGAATAACATACATCTCCGACGGTTCTGCATCGCCCAGCGCTCCGCCCGATTTCTGCAGATAGGCATTAATATCCTTGCCCGGCTGGTAGATGAACGATGTTGGATTATATACCTGCCCTAAAACACTTACAACGCCGGGTCTTGAAGGGATCTCCAACTGGTCGCCACCCTCAAGCTCCAGGTCATAATTGCCTGTTTTCATCTCTTCAAGCGCAGAGAGCCGTATTACGACCCGCCCTTCCGCCTTGAGTGCTTTCATGCGCTCCAGACTTTTCAATAAACTATCCAGAGCCGCCTTGGTGGCATCCAGCTCTTCCTTGGACGAAGATACCGACGCCAGGGATGCCTGTTTCTGCAAAAGATCCTTTTCGCTCCGTGCGATAATTTCATCCATTCTCTTCTGCTGCATCTCACGAACGGAACGCCTGGTAAACTTCGCGCCACGCAGATAGGCATTATCGGAATAGCCGCCGGCTCTTTCAATCACAGAACTCAGCTTTTCGTGGGAGGCGATCGAATAAACCCCGGGAAATCTGACCTCACCTTTCAAAGCAACAAATTTCTCGGTCGCTTCCTGCCAATTTGCCACCCCACGCACGATCAGGACATCATCACTCTGCAACGGCAGATTATTAGCGGCATCACCAGCCAGCGCCTTGCCAAGGTCCAGATGGACCCTCTTCGACTGGGCCTTGTCACCGGAAATCTCGATCCTGCTCAACTCCGCCTGATCAAGGAACGCGTTCCTTTTGGTGCTTCCGGCAGCAGTCACAAGATCCCGCACCGCCATTCCGGGATAATAGTCGTACTGACCGGGGTTGACCACCGCACCGTTGACAGCGACACGAGGCTTTTCCTCCATATCCCAACGCGAAAAGACCTTGACCGTGTCCTGTTCCTGAAGAATAAGGTTATCGGTCTGGCTCCCGGCCAGAGCACGCCGCAGACTGACGGTAATCAACTCACGGCGATAATCGGGCGGATTCATGCGGGTAATCTCCACCGAGTCAAGATACGACTCCGGAAGCAGCATCTGCGTTGAAGATATCAGGTCAGTCAGACGCATCGAAGGGCGAAACTGGTACTCCCCCACCTGCTGGACATTTCCCTTGAGTACGACAACCTGCCGGACCGCTGCCTGAACCGGAAAAACCTTGACCATATCGCGGTCTTTCAACTCAATTGTTCCTAATGCCTTATCGTCGCTACTTTTCAGTGAGTAATCAAGTGCGATACGCGAACTGTTATTTTCGATCCGTTCAATCTGAATACGCGCCAACGAACCGCTGGCAGCCACTCCCCCGGCCATCTGCAGAATTTCGGGGAGGGTGGTTTTCCCCTTCAGTTCATAAATTGCCGGACGCCGCACTTCGCCTGCCACCGCCACGACCGGACCAATCACCGGGACAAAAATCGTGTCGCCGTTTTGCAGCTGCACATCCTTGTTGCGGTCACCTGAAAGAAGCATGTCGTATAAATCGACTATGGCAACCGTCTGGCTGCCGCGGGTTATTCGCACAGCACGCAGCGAGCCGTTCCGTGAAGGGCCGCCCGCAGCGGCCAGCGCGTTGATTACCGTTGCCAGTGAACTGACCGGATAGTTGCCGGGTGCCTCAACTTCACCAACCACATACACCTGAATGCTCCTCAGCTTGCCGAGGGTCAGACTCATCTCGTAATTCCGGTATGAGCGGCCGAGCGCTTCCTTAACCGCTGTCTGGGCCTTGTCAAAGGTGAGTCCCCACACCCTCACCGGTCCAACTTTCGGGATTGTCAATTCACCGTTCCTGCCGACGGTTAATTCCTGGCGAAAATTTACGGCGCCCCAGACGTTAAGGTTAAGCACATCCCCCGGGCCCAACTGGTAGTCGGTTGCCGCCGGCATCGCGTCTATGGCGCTCGTCAGCTGAAGACTGTTTTTAAAGAAATCATACCCGAACTGTTTCAGGTCGCGACGCATCGGCACAGCCTCGATTTTGTCAAGCAGAGTCGCGGTCTTTTTTGAAAAAATCTTCTCTATGGGCGAACCCTGTTCATCGGCCGGCAGCGGGATAACCTGAATTTCATCGGATTTAAAGAGAAGCTGCTGTTCCCGGTCGAGGGCAATTATCTGGACGAAATAGGGCTGGAAATTTCGCAGTTCTCTCAGGACGAACTCGGTCCCGGTCCCCACCATGACACTCTTAGGCAATTTCCCGGATTCAATTCCAAAGCGGATAGTAAACCGTAGGGGCTCATCATCGATTCTGGGAGCCATGTCGAGCAGTTTCCAGCTCAGCTTGACAAGGCCATCTCCCGGTTCGGCATTAACTACCACCGATGGTTTCCTGGTCTTTTTCTTGACAGCTCTTCCCTTTGTCCTGAGCTCTTCGTCCTGCGTATCCTTAAGATCCGTATCCTTCGATTGCTTCAATTCCTGCAGCAATTCACGCTCTTCCAGCGCCTTGATCATCTGGTCGTCTTTGGTCATTGGCGCCGACAAACGGCTGCCGTTGTCCTGCGTTGCGATCGATGGCATGGTCAGCCTGGATGGTGCGGGAGTGCTGTCCATATCGGTCATCCGGGAAGGCAAGGAGTCCATTTCACTTGAAGGACCGGCATCCGCACTGCCAACAGCCAGCAGAAGCAACAACAGGGGCAGAAGCAGCAACCTGGAAACGGTTTGCATTATAAAAACTCCTTTGATTAGTACTGTGTAGACGCCCAACCGTGGCATCTTACGTTACGACAGGAACACAGTCAAGTGATACAGCAACCTTGCCGGATCGACTCAATAACGGTATCTCAAATCAAATTTCACCAGCTGGTTGGTCCGCTCCTCCCCATCTACAAGGTTCAGATTGGTTACCTTCTCGACCCCATAGCCAAGCTGGGCATCCAGAGCGGCGGAAAGCGGCAGATTCCAGAAGATCCTCCCGGCTCGCTTTTTCTCGACAGCCTGACCTGCCACCCGTCCAACCATGCCGCGGGTGGTGTAGATGTATTCCAGGGCCAGATTGTTGCGTACACTGAACCAGTGACCGGCACGAAAGAAAAAATCCTGTGTTGCCCCCCCCTGTGAATGGCCGACCGGCATATCCTTGTAAATATACCCGCCCGGAAAGGTGCTGTGTGTATAAAGGATCTGATTGCCCTGGAAGAACTCGAAACGGAAGTCGTTTCGCCCGTCATCGGTCAAGCGCGGAACATACAGACCGGCGACGTAACTCTCGACGATCGGCCAGAACAGGGCCGTATCCTCACCCGACAATTCACCATAAAGTTCCGTATTGCGCAGCCACGGGATGCGATAGCGTGCTTCAAATCCGGCCAGACCATTGGAGTTATCGGCGTTGGTGCCGCCGATCAAACCGCGCAGCGAATCGCCGAGACTGTTATTGACCCCCGGCCCGCCCACCTGTCGCCCCAGATTGAAGCCGACTTCCAGGTTTTCGGTCGGTTTGAATGACAGTTTAACCGCATAAAACCAGGGCTGACGTTCCACCCCGTCGATGGTCGTGTCATCGAAACGGGAAACTATGAGCGCATATTTCATGGCACCGATATACTTCAGGTCAAAAGGCTCGGGGCTGGAGATCTTGACCTGCGTAAAGTTCCCGGCATTATTTGTCAGTGTGATATTTCCTCGATAACCCGGACCCAGCCAGTTTTCATCCTTGCCCGCTTCAAGTTCAAGACTCCCGCCACCCAGCTTCAGATAACCCCGGTTGAGTCTGATCCGGGTATCGTCGCCGTTTGTCTGAAGATAAGGTTCCAGCATTCCAACGGCACGGTCACCCAGATACCACTCCGACCCCCAGCGCAGCTCGCCGCTGCTGCCTTCCCCATAGACCACACCGTTGTTGTTCTCAAGCAGCGGTGTTCCCTCGCCGCCCCGCTGCATCACTGTAAACGCAGGCGGATTTTTCGGCCGCAGCCCCGAGCCGATGCCAAAGACACCGTCGTTCCCCGGATCATGCACCAGGCGCCGATAATCGCGAGGGGCTCCATCCAGCAAGATGTAACGCAACCGCAATGAGGACACCGGATTGCAGTCAAGCGGCAGCGCTTTTTTATCGGGATTTTCCCGGAGCGCTATCTCACGGGGGATAAGCTCACGTATCCGTACTGTCAGCTCTGAAGCAAGTCCGGCTTGAGCGGTCCCCTCCCCCGACAGGTTTTTTTCCGCCTCCAGCAGCAGGCGGGCGGCCTCGGCCTTGCTGAAGGGTTTGATCCCTTTAATATCACCCGATATCAGGCCGAAGCCGGCAAGTTTGTCCAGGTACGCATAGATCGGACTGTCCAGAGGGATATTGGTGGAGGAGAAAGCGTGGCAGGGTACAGGTAAACCGATTGTCAGCAAAAACAATCCTGACAAAAGAACTCGTCTGACCGTTTCCTTGACGGAAACTATTTCATGGCAGGAACATCTCACCGTATAAAGCCGCCTATTTCCTCAGCGGAAGCACCTTTGCAGAGCCGGATGGCGGGAGGGGAAACAGGTCGGGACGCACACGCTGAAATGTCAGGGGCGCTTCTCCGATAAAACTGTAGGCGGGCTTGAATTCAGGGACAAGCTGCTTCAGGGACTCCATCAGCTCATGGACGGAATTTGACCGCGCCGCTTCGTACAGCCGCTCAAGCTCCTCCCTGACCAGTTGAAGATCAATATTAACCGGTGCCAGCACCTTTATCTTCTTGTGGGCCGTCGGCAAAATGCCTTCGCCATCGATCAGCAGCTCTTCGAACAGCTTTTCACCCGGCCTTAGACCGGTAACTACGATATCGATGTCTTCATAGGGGGTCAAGCCGGACAATCTGATCAGTTCTTCAGCAAGGTCGATGATCCGCACCGGGTCGCCCATATCCAGCACCAGTATCTCGCTGCCACTCCCCATACTTCCCGCCTGAAGCACGAGCTGCGTCGCCTCGGGGATGGTCATGAAATAGCGGATGATCCGTTTGTCGGTCACCGTCACCGGACCACCCTTGGCTATCTGTTCCTTGAACAGGGGAATGACGCTGCCGTTACTCCCCAGGACGTTGCCAAAGCGTACGGTCGTGAACTTGGTGCTGCTGACCCGTGAAAGCGCCTGAATGTAAATCTCCGCGGCTCTCTTCGAGGCCCCCATCACGTTAGTCGGGTTAACCGCCTTATCGGTCGAGATCATTACCAGATTGCGCACCTTGAACTGGTGAGCGGCATCGGCGATATTGCGCGAACCGAAAACATTGTTCAGAACCGCCTGGGTCGGGTTGTACTCCATCATCGGCACATGCTTGTAGGCGGCAGCATGAAACACCACCTCGGGAGCATATTCTTCAAATGCCAGCATGATCTTGTCACGGTCCCGCACATCGGCAACCAACGGTAAAATACGCACGTCCGGAAAACGGGCGCTCAGCTCCTTTTCTATCTCATAGAGCGGAGTTTCCGCCTGGTCAAGCAGGATCAGTTTCTCCGGAACAAACAGGGCCACCTGGCGACAGATCTCACTGCCGATGCTCCCCCCCGCACCGCTGACAAGTACGCGCTTGCCGGTCAGATAGCCGCCGATCAGCTTTCGATCCAGCGCCACCGGCTCCCGGCCCAAAAGGTCTTCGATCTCCACATTCTTGATCTGCGATACCGTCAAGGTGCCGTCGATCAGCTCGCCGATACTGGGGAGCGTTTTGAAAGTAACGTTGGCATTCTTGCAGGAGTCCACGATGTTCCTGATCGCCCTTCCATTAGCCGAAGGCATGGCGATAATCACATCTTCGATCTCATTGGCTATAATCAGTGACTTAAGCTGTTTCGTACTACCCAGCACCGGAATTCCATGCAGCTTCATCCCCTTTTTTTCGGGATCGTCGTCTATAAAGCCGCATACGCTGTAGGCGGCATGCGGCTGGCGTCGGATCTCCTTGAGCAGAAGACTGCCCGCCTCTCCGGCGCCGACAATGAGCGTCTGCGGGCCTTCGCAGCTTCTGCCGACAACGTACGATTCCCGCCAGATCCGCCAGACAAGGCGGCTGGCGGCCAGCAGGGCAAAGAGCAGAACCCAGTCGAGGACAAATATGGAGCGGGGGATCGGGGTAAACTGCCGCAGGAAAAAAACAGCAAAGACCGCCAGTACAGATGAGAGGGTCACCCCTTTGAAGATTTCTATGGCATCCTGAACCGAAGCATAGCGCCACAAGCTGTTGTAAAACCCGGTCACGACAAAGACCAGAGGTTTGACTATCATGACGACCAACAGGCATTCCCAGAAAAGTTCCTGCTGCTGCGGCGGGATGATAAAATCAAACCGCAGCAGGAACGCCATGCAGAGGGCGAGACTGATAAGCAGGGTATCGCAGAGAAAGACGATGAGGCGGCGTTTTGTGAACATAATAATCAATCCCGTTATTTTTATAAGGAATTTTTAAGAGCTCGCAATTCTACAGGTGTTGCATCTCCGATGCAAATAAAAAGCATATAATACCAAGTATAAGTACTGATATTACATGATGGGTAAAGACTTCGATTATTAGATGGCATACCGTTCTTTCTAATCAGTTCAATATCGCCTTCAAGGTTTTCAAAATCAGCTTGAAATCAATCCATAGTGAGCGCTCGGCGACATAGCGCTGATAATAGCCGAGTTTCACCGGCATTACCTCTTCAATATAAGCCCTGTCCGGATCAGCGGCCTTGCCAAGAATGGCATTTTCATCCTTGTATTCGATTGAAGCATAGTCCGTAATGCCAGGTGGTACAGACAGCACCTGATCGCGCACATTTGTCGGGTAGAGCGCGACATATCGGGGGACCTCCGGGCGCGGCCCGACCAAGCTCATATCACCCAAAATAACGTTCAGCAACTGGGGGAGTTCATCCAGCTTGTAATGCCTGAGAAATCTTCCTGAGCGGGTAATGCGCGGATCTTCACCAACCGTAATCTGCCGCCCTTTGGCCTCCGCATCCAGGCACATGGTTCTGAATTTGAAGATGCGGAAACTGTTACCAAAACGTCCAACCCGCTCCTGGCGAAAAAAGACAGACCCTGGACTGTCAAACTTTATCCAAAGACTTATGAATAAAAAGATGGGTGCAAGTAAAAGCACCCCAAGCAAAGAAAAGAATAAATCAAAGTAACGTTTGACAATCATAACAAAATCTCACTAACAGCAGCGATGACCCGCTGTTGATCAGTGTCATTCATTTTTGTAAATAATGGCAGGCTCACGGCGCGTTCATAGGCTTCGAGGGCATTGGGATAGTCTTCCGGCTTCAGATTGTACCTGTCCCGCCAATACGGATGAAGATGCAGGGGGATAAAATGGACGCTGCAGCCAACGCCTTTTTCCGCCATTAACTCGATAAAGCGATCACGGCTCACAGGAGCATCATTCGTCAATCGAATCACGTACAAATGCCAGGCATGTGTATCCCCTGCAAGAGCCTTGGGCGGAAGAATGATGGGTAGATCTTGGAAAGCTTCATCATAATATGCCGCCATGGATTCCCTTTTTTTCTGGAAGCTCCAGGCTTTTTTAAGCTGGTGAATTCCAAGAGAGGCGGCAACATCAGTCATATTGTACTTGCATCCGGGAGCAACAACCTCATAGTGCCAGGCTGGTTTGGTTGAGGTATAACGGTCAAATGCATCGCGGCTGATGCCGTGAAGTCGCATGATCCGGCAGCGTTTGGCAAGTTCGGGGTCGCGTGTAACGATCATTCCCCCCTCACCAGTTGTAATGGTCTTGGTGGCGTAGAAGCTGTAAACCGTAGCATCACTATCCAACGAGCCTATCAAGCGACCGTTACAGGTTGTCGGAAGGGCATGAGCCGCATCCTCGACCACTCTGAGCCCATGTTTACGGGCAAGTGCCTGGATAGCCTCCATATCACAGGACAAACCGGCAAAATGAACGGGTATGATCGCCTTGGTACGCGAAGTAATCGCGGCTTCTATCCGTGCAGGATCAATATTGAACGTATCGGGATCAATATCAACAAATACCGGATCAGCCCCCAGGTAGCGCACCACCTCTGCCGTAGCGGTAAAAGTATATGGGGTGGTGACAACTTCATCACCCGGGCCGATTCCAACAGCCTCAAGAGCCAGGTGTAAACCTGCAGTAGCCGAATTGACCGCAATTGCTTCCGTTCCATCACCCGCGAAGGCGGCAAAATCATCTTCAAATCGCTTTGTTTTCGGACCGGTCGTCAACCAGCCGGAACGAAGGGAATCCAGCACTTCATTGATTTCTTCTTCACCGATGTCTGGGAGGGCAAAAGGGAGAAACGGGATCATAAAACTTCCTCGGATAAGGTTATCCAGTATTGATTCATTCTCCGTCCTTCCGGAGTCACATACTGGTGCTCAACAGAAAAACCTAAACTTGTGTAAAAAGAATTTACGGAATCATTATTATCCCGGTCCGTTGTTAAAAAAACCTTTTTGCAGGCTCGTTTCGTAGCTTCATTCAGAAAAGCCCGTACAAGCTTTTTTCCGGCTCCGGTTCCTTGAAGTTCGGGGAGTACACCTATTGAAAACAGGCCAGCAACGTCATCACCAACCGGATTGTCAGAAGGATGAGAAACAGCTCGCAACAACCGCTTGATAACAGATGGTTTTTTTAAGACGGGAAATATTGAAGCCAGGGCGAATTTTATCCAGTCTCGTTTCAAGAGGCGTGAATAAAATCCGCCCGGGTTCGATGTACCTGCCACAAAGCCGGCTGGTATACCCGCGTTATTCAGATAAACAAACGCTATCCCTTCATGGGCAGAGCAGATACCCGAGTAAAATAGCGAAAGGAATCCGGGGCCCAGAAAGGAAAGAAAAAACCCAGGGAAGCTCGCCAGGTGTACCTTTACAACCGCCGCTACATCATCTGCTTTCATAGGTCTTATCATTGGTGATCTCGATTCATCGACACATTACAGATTCGGTAAGTATTTTCAAAAAACGTTCGCTGAGTCTGTTCCTGTCATAATGCTCCAAAACATACTTGCGCCCCTTTGCGCCTATCAGCATACGCTCCTCAGCGGGCATCGACGCCAGTTCGATGAGTGCAGCCGCCATGGCCTGGCTGTCTTCCGCACTGCCAACTCTTCCGCCTTCAGCCGCCATAACCAATTCTGGAGTTTCTCCAGCACCTGCAACAACAACAGGACGTGCGGAAGCAAGAAAATCGAATAGCTTATTTGGAAGGTTGCCTGTAAAAAAGTCCCCTTTCCGATTTGGCAGCAAGAAGGCATCAGCAGCTGAAAGCAGAGAGGCTGATTCTACGCGTGGAACCGGTTTCAAAAACATTACGTTAGTTAGGCCACAGTCGACAATACGTTGCTGCAACTTGGGTTTTTCGTCGCCATCACCTACAAATACAAACAAAAAACGCTTATCATTCTTAAGGATTATTGCGGCATCGATAATCGTACCAAGCGCATTGTAAGCACCATGCGCACCCATGTACATGGCAACAAACATGTCTCCAAATCCGTATTTTGTCCGCACTTCTGATCTTATCGAATCGTCTTTCGCTGCATTAAACAACGAAAAGTCAACACCGTTTGTAATGATAGAGACTTTCCCAGGGGCTATTCCCTTGGCGATGATGTTGTCGCAAATGCCGCGAGTAAGGCCGACTATATGAACGGCCTTTTTGTAACAAAACATCTCAAGCCAATGGGCGAGTCTGATCAACGTCTTGTTTTTCACCACCCCGCACGCTACGGGCGCATCCGGCCACACATCGGTTACTTCAAACACAAATGGTATGCCGCGCAATCGTGAAATGATATACCCCAACAATCCGACGGTTAGGGGGGTAGATACCGCATAAATGGCATCCACCTTTTTCACCTTGAACGATTGAACGATTGTCGAGAAAAAATAGGTAAAATAATAAAAAAACCGCTTTAAAAAACTGCCTCTGAAGTTCGAATACGAATAGACATAATGTATGTCAACCCCTTCTATGTTACGGCTTATCGCACCCGACTCACCTTGAATCTTTACGCATGCGTTCTTGTAATCGACGTTACTCGTAACAGCGGTTGCACGATGTCCTTTACTCACCGCATATTTGCAGAAAAAGAAATGCCGCTCCGAGCCGGCATCGTTTCCGACCTCAAAAACCTGACACAGATAGAGTATGTTCATTGTTAACTAAGCCCAACTATTTGAGTGATCTGATGTGCAACCTCTTCAACGTCTTCCCTAGTCAAATGCGGCCCCATAGGGAGACTGAGTACTTCACTCGATAATAGTTCCGCAACCGGCAAGGCTCCGTTCTGCATGGCTTGATATGCACCTTGCTTGTGAGGCGGTATTGGATAATGAATCAATGTTTCAATCCCTGCTTTTTTCAGTTCAACTTGCAGCATGTCTCGATTAGGCGTACGAACCACAAAGAGGTGGTAAACCGAATCAAATCCCGCGGAAGCGGCAGGAAGTACGAGCTTTGTTCCGGCAAGGAGTTGTTGATAGCTTGCAGCTAAAGATACACGACGTGAATTCCATTCATCCAGATAGCAAAGTTTGACGCGTAGCATGGCGGCCTGGAGGGGATCGAGCCGGCTATTGAGGCCGATAAAGTCGTGAACATATTTAGTTGAAGAACCATAGTTGCGCAACGATCGTATTTTTATCGCCAGTTCACCGTCATTAGTGGTAATTGCTCCGCCATCACCAAATGCACCCAAATTCTTACCCGGATAAAAACTGAACGCCGCTGCGTCGCCCAAACTTCCTGTGCGACACCCCTGATAGCAGGCTCCATGGGCTTGCGCCGCGTCCTCGATCACCTTTAGTCCATGCCTGCTTGCAATTTGCATAATTGGCGCCATGTCAGCAGGGCGGCCATACAGATGAACGGGAATGATTGCCTTGGTTCGCGGCGTTATTGCAGCTTCAATCAATGCAGGAGAAATTGTGTAGGAGACGTCATCAGGCGTCTCAACGGGAACAGGCCGGGCGCCTGCATGTGTCACCGCCAACCAGGTTGCGATGAATGTGTGAGAAGGGACTATTACTTCATCGCCAGTGCCGATTCCGTAGGCACGTAATACAAGGTGAAGGGCATCAAGTCCATTGCCAACCCCAACGCAGTATTTAGCGCTGCAATATGCTGCAAACTCAGCCTCGAAGGCATCGAGCTCCTCGCCCTGTATGTACCACCCGGAATTCATAACGCGTTGAATGGAATTATCAAGTTCCGCCTTTAACTCCTTATATGTTTCCCCTAAATCCAGAAATGGGATTCTTGTCATCTTGTACTCCTTGCAGCCGTTAAAAACTCGCTATAATCGCGGAAATAGTCAGACTCATCGTAAAGCTCCGATGCCAACACCATCAAGACCGCTCCAGACGATACGTTTGTGATGTCCCTCCACATCATTGGCGAAACGTATAACCCGTAATATGAGCGATTCATGTGAATGGTCCGTGTGTCGAACCCATCGTCCAGAATCACATCAAAAGACCCGGACATCGCCACGATAAATTGTTGCAATCTGCGATGGCCATGAGCTCCGCGCTCGGCTCCACCTGGGACATCGTACAGGTAATATACCCTTTTTATGTCGAATGGTATGTGGTTACCACCTTCGATAAATGTCAGGTTTCCACGAGGATCTGATATCTTAGGGAGATCAATGATTCTGCAATTAATTAGCGCCATTTTAGTGAGCCTCGAATCGGATTATCCGTGCCGGATTACCTACTACAACCGCATGGGGAGGGACATCTTTCAAAACCACGGAGCCGGCTCCGACCATGGCTCCCTCACCGATGGTGATACCGCAAAGAATAGTGGCATTGGCACCTATTGAGGCGCCTCGCTCGACTACGGTGCGGCGCAGTTCGAACGGTTGCTTGCTGCGGGGGTAGAGGTCGTTCGTGAAGGTGGCGTTGGGCCCCACCATGACGTCGTCCCCAAGTCGAATACCATCCCAAATCTGCACACCGCACTTGATTGTCACCCGGTCACCAATAACCACATTGTTTTCAATAAAAACATGGTCACATATATTGCAGTCGGCACCAATTTGGGCACCTGGGAGGACATGGGTGAATGCCCAGATGCGGGTATTCTCACCGATTTGATTTGATTCCACCAGCGAGTGGGAATGCGTGAAATAATCCATTCTCGTTTTCTCCTATTTGAGAACTTTACGATAAATCTCTAAAAGTTTTTCGGCTTCATTTATCCAGTTGTACCTGTTGGCAATGGCTTCCTTCCCGGTATTCCCCATGTCGCGGCATAACGCCTCGTTCGATAGCAGATTTGCTATCGCTTCGGCAATGTCCCCGGGCGAAGAAGGATCCACACACCGGCCGCAGTTATTCTCTTCAACGATCCTTCTCCACAAAGGAAAATCGGATGCTATTATTGTAAGACCTGCCGCCATGTACTCAAACATTTTTATCGGCAAAGAGTCAATCTGATTAGGCGTAGGCAGCAGAGTAACCATTCCTATTGATGAGCATTCTAGAATATCTACAACCTCCACCCGTCCAACAACCCCTCTGTAGTCAACGAATTTCCAACCGGGCATTGCCATAAGTTCATCGGCATACGCCTGACTTTCAAAAGGACCACACGCGATCAAGGTGACGTCCTGCAATATCTCAAGCGCCTCAAGAAGCTCCGTAATACCCCGTTCCCTGGTCATAGCACCGATATAGCAGATAGTGCGAGAAAATGGCTGTTTTTGCTGGCGATCTGGCGTCTGAAATTCCTCAAGCATCGGGAAATTATTGATATCAATACTATTCGGGTTAATGCGCTTGAAGCGTTTGGCAATAAAGGGTGTGGCGCAGACAACCGCATCCAGCCTCTTTGCTATGAAATTTTCAAATAATTCAAACAGGATTGAAACTGACTTGCGCAATACGGGATGAATCCAGTGTTTGGACAGCACTTGCCGTGGAAAATCTTCATGCGAATCATAGATTAGATGTCGCTTGTTGCTTCTCAAAAGGAAGCCGACCGGCAAGAGTTCAGGGTCATGAAAATGAATAATGTCGGCAGGAACAGCTTGCAGAAAACGATACATCCTCCATGGCGAGAAGATGATCCGACGTATTCTGTCGGCGGGTGGAGTCCCAAGATCAAGGATTTTAACCCCCTCCCGGCTTTCGTTTCCCTTGCCATCTTGAACCACTAAAGTCACGTCGTTACCATGAGAGGCAATGGAACGGCACTGCTTGAGAAAAATACGGACATCATAGCGACCATGAACCGTAGTAGCTACAAACACCTTATGCATTGTGAAGCACCGTAATTTGTTCCTTTCCAAAACCATTTTGTTTACGCATACGAATCCTCATAGTTGTTATCAGAAAAATCATCAGAAGAAAAAAAAGACCGGTCGTAAGCAGAACGATCAGCAAGTCTGCCGACATTATCATAGTATTCACTGGAACCAGAAAAGCTGCACCCACGAGTTGTTTCCCATAAAACTTTGCCCATGAGTCTATTAGCGCAAAAATGAAGCCAACAAACGCGGCATATATGACTATACCGATAACGCCGGCATTCATATAGGCATTGGCCACCCAGCCAGTGTTCGCACCAATGTCGTAATTACCGGTCATTAGCCCACCAATATAATTCATTACTGCCATAGGCAGTTCCGACGACACTAGCCCCAAGCTAATTTTACTCTCTGCCCACAGCATAAAAGAATTATCCGTAAAAAAATCAAAATAATAAAAATTGATATGACTGGGAATAAAAACTACTCGATTCGCAAACAAAGCGCCTAATAGTTGGGACCCATCATTAGGTAATAAAAGGGTTATTATGGTCATGACCGAAAAAACCGCCATAATCAGCAAATGAGGTCGTGTCATTTTGAAGAGAAAATAACCGGCCATCGCGACCACCGGATTGAAGAGCATCGCCTTGTGACTTGAAAAGCCAAAGAATAAAATTCCCATAATTGCAATTAGAATCAGGCCTTTTACTTCTTTCCGATGCGAACTTAGTGCGGCTAAATATCCTATTAATGTGCCCGAAGCCAACGGCATCAAATAGCGGAGAGCCAGGGGCATATTCTCTGAGATATCAAATCTGATATCATATACCTTGGCAAAATTGAGGTTAAAGGCGCCTTGTACTGATACAGCAAGAAAGACAAGTATAACTATTACAATGGCAAATACCGAATAATATGGTAATTGCCGGTAGTTCATTTCGCTAGCAACCGTTCGTAATTGAATTAAGGGGGAAAAAATCCTGCGAAACACCATTGAAAGCCAGAGAGCTGCAAACATCAAAAACAGATAATAACGATTACTTCCCTGCACAGCTGACAAGACCGCGGCAGGAATGAGCAAGATGATAAAGAATAACCAATTGTAAAAGTTGCTTGGAACAGTAATCCTGTTAGGCAGCAATAACAGTGTGAACATAAGAAGAGCCAGTTCAATAAACCAATCATCGCGTGGATTGTATGTCATTCCTCCAAAATTAAATGTAGGTACGACAAGCTTTACATACATTGTTGAAAAGAGCAGAAAAGTCAGGATTGTTATCAGGAATGCCCACGGCATTCTTAATTTGATTCGTTTCAGACTATACATATTAAATCACCACGATTTGAATATTAAATCGAAACATTGAAGCGCTTCATCCATTGACCAAGAGAAATCACGCGCCAGGGCAAGT